>NZ_JBIVAB010000014.1:0-154327 GCF_044745345.1 Pseudomonas sp. NPDC087029
ACAAGGCTGGCAACCATGGCCTATCAGGCATAGGCACGTTGCAACAAATGTAGGAGCGGATTTATCCGCGATGCGCCGCGCGGGCGGCGCGCGATGGTCGCCCTCACACAACTCCCAAGCCAGCCCCCCATACACCAACAAAAATCCACACGCCCCGCTCCCATGCTCGGCTAGGATGTCTGGCCGACCCGATGGAACCTGCTCTTCATGCACCGTCCCACGCTCAAACCAAACCAGTTGCGCCCCCCTGCCGAGCCACCTAAGGGGGTACTGCGTGCACGCCTGCTCGACCAACTGGCCACCTCGCTGGGCGCGGGCGGCGTCGTGCTGCTGCAAGCGCCGCTGGGCTACGGCAAGAGCACCCTGCTGGGCCAGTTCGCCCGCCGCCAGGCCGAGCCCTGGGCATGGCTGCGCCTGACCCGCGCCGAGAACCAGCCCCTGGCGCTGCTGCTGCACCTGCACGCGGCCTTGCAACTGCCCGCCGAGCAGCGCGACACGCAGCCGGCCGACGCGCTGTGGAGCCTGATCCTGGCCGACCTGGAAGCCCGCCAAGCCCCCCTGACGCTGCTGCTCGACGACCTGCACCTGCTCACCGCCGCCCCCGCCTGGCACTACCTCGACACGCTGCTGCACCACCCGCCAGCGGCGCTGCGCCTGGTCGCCGCCAGCGAAGGCCCGCCCTCCCTGCCGCTGGCGCACCTGCGCCGTGACGGCCGGCTGAGCGTGCTGGGCGCCCGTGAACTGGCCCTGGACAGCGAAGAGACGCAGCAGCTGGCGCTGGCCCGCGAGGCCCACTTGGGCAGCGATGCGCTGTACCAGCTGCGCGCCGGCAGCGAAGGCTGGCCCAGTGGCGTGCTGTTCTGGCTCGAGGCCTACCGCGAGGCCCTGCTCGGCACCGGCCAGGCGCCCGCCGACCTGCGCCCGATCACCCGCCAGGCCTACGCCCATGCCCGGCAGTTTCTCGAAGAAGAGTGCCTGCAGCGCTTGCCGACGCCCTTGCGCGCGTTCCTCGAACACACCGCCGTGGCCCAGGTCTTCGATGCTGGCCTTGCCCGCGAGCTGGCCGCCAAGGCCGATGTGCCCGCCGCACTGCGCCAGCTGCAGCGCCTGGACCTGATCATCGAGGTGCCCCAGGGCAGCCACGCCGAATACCGCTATCACCCGGCCCTGCGCAACGGCCTCTACCAGCGCCTGGAGCAACGCGACCCGCAGCAGCTGCGCCAGCTGCATCGCCAGGCCGCCGACTGGCTGCTGGGCCAGCGCCGCTACACCGAGGCCATCTACCAGTTCGGCCGCGCCCGCGACCTGGATGCGGTGCTGAGCATCGTCGACCGGCACGGCTTCGAGCTGCTGCGCGAAGGCAAGGTCAACACCCTGGTCGATGTGCTCGACGAGGTTGCCGGCCACACCGGCAACGACAGCTTCACCCTGGCGGTGACCGAAGCCTCCACAGTGATGGTCACCAACGACATGGCCCAGGCCTGCCAGTGCCTGCGCCAGCTCTACGCCCTGCAGCGCCGCCAGGCGGTGCCGCGCCACCCCGAGCGGGTGCAGCAGACGGTGATGTTCCTGCGCAGCCGCCTGGCCTACCTGGGCGGCAACCTGGGCCACGCCCTGGCCCTGGCGGCGCGGGCACTGCAGGCCTTCCCCCAGCACAACGCGGCGCGCTCGGTGCTGTATTTCGACCGCGCCAACTGCCTGGCCGCGCTCGGCCAGCTGCCGCAGGCCCACGCCGAAGCCAGCCGCGCCCTGCGCGAGCTGCAGGGCTTTGGCCTGAGCGGCTACACCAACCTGCTGCACCTGCTGCTGGCCCAGATCGAACTGGCCCAGGGCGCCAACGACGCCGCCTGGGAGCGCCTGCAAGGCATGGCCGAGGTGCCCGCCACCGGCAGCTCGGGGCGCTTCTATGAACTGTTCCGCCACCTGGGCAAGGGCCTGGCACTGCTGCAGGCCAACCGCCTGACCCCGGCGCGCCACGCCCTGGCCCAGGCCGAGGTGCTGGCCCTGGGCTTCCCCCACAGCGCCGCGCTGCCCTGGGTGTTCCACCACCAGGCGTGCCTGCACTGGGCGCTGGGCGAAACCGCCCAGGCCAAGGCACGCTGGATGGAGGTGCGCCGGCTCGCCCGGCAATACCGCCTGTTCACCCTCTACCGCCAGGCCGGCGCCTGGCTGGCGCGCCTGGCCCTGCGCGACAACGACCAGGACTACCTGCCCGACTGGCTCGACCAATGGCACTGGTGCCGGCGCCAGTATGGCGAGCAGCTGCTGCCCGAAGAATGGCTGGCCTATGCCTGGGTGCAGCGCCACCTTGGCCAGCGCGACAAGGCCCGGCAGATCCAGCAGGCGTTGCAGGCCCAGGCCCAGGCGCAAGGCAACCACCGCCTGCTGCTCGACGCCCTGCTGCTCGCAGCAGCCCTGCAGCAGGACCAGGACGACGCCCTGCAGAGCCTCGAACAGGCGCTGCAACTGGCCTGCGCACAAGGCTTGGGGCAGCTGCTGCAGTACGAGGGCGATGCAAGCCTGGAGGCCCTGCGCCAACTGCTGCTGCCCGCGGTGCGCGAGCGCCTGGGCCTTGCCGCCCCTGCGCCCTCGCACCAGCAGCTCGATGCGCTGTTCCGCCCGCTGCTGGCCAGCCGGGAAAACGCCGAAGGCGCGCTGCTGGTGCCGCTCTCGCGCCGCGAGCTCGAGGTATTGCAGCGCATGGCCCGCGGGCAGAACAACGGGCAGATCGCCGAGGCCATGTTCATCAGCCTGAGCACGGTCAAGACCCACATCAACAACCTGTTTCGCAAGCTCGACGTGGCCGACCGCGACAGCGCCCTGTGCGCGGCGCGCGAACTGCAACTGCTGAGCTGACCTCCACCTGGGCCCGGCGCCGAATCCACCCGCCATTCCACCCCCTGGGTGGACGCGGCGCCGAGGCCTGCCTGCTACAACATGCCGAGTCCACCCAGCCAGGAGTTCGGCATGCCCAGCTACACCGCCCCATTGCGCGATATCACCTTCGTTGCCCAGGAGCTGCTCGACCTGAGCCGCCACTACCAACAACTGTCTGGCTGTGAAGCCCCGGACGAAGCGACCTTCGCCGCCATCGTCGAGGAAGGTGCCAAGTTCGCCGAACAGGAGCTGGCCCCGCTCAACGCGGTGGGCGACCAGCACGGCTGCCAGTGGCAGGACGGCAAGGTCACCACCCCGCCCGGCTTCGCCGCGGCCTACAAGCGCTTCGCCGACAACGGCTGGCTGGGCCTGGACAAGGCCCCGGCCTTCGGCGGCCAGGGCCTGCCGCCGTCGCTGGGCTTCGTCAACTACGAGATGGTGTGCAGCGCCAACCATGCCTGGGGCATGTACGGCAACCTCGCCGGCGGCGCCATCAGCACCCTCAGCGAACATGCCGACCCGGCCCTGCAGGCGCGTTTGCTGCCGGCAATGATCGCCGGGCGCTGGGGCGGCACCATGTGCCTCACCGAAGCCCACTGCGGCTCGGACCTCGGCCTGCTGCGCACCAGCGCCAAGCCCCAGGCCGACGGCAGCTACCAGGTCAGCGGCAGCAAGATGTTCATTTCTGCCGGTGAACACGACATGACCGAGAACATCATCCACCTGGTGCTGGCCCGTATCGAAGGCGCACCGGCCGGGGTCAAGGGCATTTCGCTGTTCGCCGTGCCGAAGATCCAGGTCGATGCCCAGGGCCAGCTCGGCGCCCCCAACGGCGTGAGCTGCGGCTCGATCGAGCACAAGATGGGCATCCACGGCAACGCCACCTGCGTGCTCAACTTCGACGGCGCCACCGGCTACCTGCTGGGCGAGGCCAACCGCGGCCTGAACGCCATGTTCACCTACATCAACGAGTCGCGCCTGGCGGTGTCGCAACAGGCCCAGGCCCACGCCGAGGCGTCGTACCAGGGCGCCCTGGCCTATGCCCGGGAACGTGTGCAGATGCGCGCCACGCCGCGCCTGCGCGAGGGCCAGCCGGCCGACCCGATCATCGGCCACGCCGATGTGCGGCGCATGCTGCTGACCCAGAAGGCCTACGCCGAGGGCGGGCGCATGCTCGCCTACACCTGCGCCAAGGGCGTCGACCAACTGCACCACGGCGCCAGCGCCGGCGTGCGCGAGGCCGCGGCGCGCCGCCTGGCGCTGCTCACGCCGATTGCCAAGGGCTTTCTCACCGAAACCGGCAACGAGGCCGCGCAACTGGGTATCCAGGTGTTCGGTGGCCACGGCTACATCCGCGAGTGGGGCATGGAGCAGATCGCTCGCGATGTGCGCATCACCGCGATCTACGAAGGCACCAACACCATCCAGGGCCTCGACCTGCTGACCCGCAAGGTACTGGCCGATGGCGGCGAGGCCCTGGCCGAACTGCTGGGCGAGATCGAAGACTTCATCCAGAGCTGCACGGCCCCGGCCCACCTGGCCCAGGCGCTGCTCAAGCAAGTGATCGCCTGGCGCGAACTCAGCGCCTGGCTGCGCGAGGCCAGCGCCAGCGACGCCAACCTGATCGGCGCCAGCGCCTTCGACTACCTGATGCTCAGCGGCTACACCCTGGTCGGCTACCTGTGGCTGCGCGCCGCCTGCACGGCCGAACGCGCCCTGGCCGCCGGCAGCGACGAGGTGGCGTTCTACCAGGGCAAGCGCGAAACCGCGCGCTTCTACCTGCAGCGCCTGCTGCCGCGCGCCAGCCTGCATGAAACGCTGATCCGCAGTGGCAGCGACAACCTGATGGACATCAGCGAGGCCGCCTTCGCCCGCTGATACCACCGAGCTGGTTTCCGCTGCCTGTTCCCTCCGGGCAGCGGACTTTTCGGGTGGCGGCCCGCGCTACGGGCCGCCACCTGGTTTTTTCATTCGTCTTAGCCAAGGCGAGGTTTGCAACGCCTCCCCCGGCCAATAACAACAAGGTTCCCTCCCATGCAGCTGATCGACTATCGCCGCGACCACCAACTGGCCTTGATCGGCCTGCGCCATGCGCCGGTCAACGCCCTTGGCCACGCCCTGCGCCAGGCGCTGATGCAGGCCTGCAGCCAGGCCGCCGCCGACCCTGAGGTACAGGCCATCATCCTGCACGGCCAGCAACTGCCGTTCAGCGCCGGCGCCGACATCAGCGAATTCGGCAGCCCCAAGACCTGGGAGGAGCCGGCACTGCCGCACCTGCTCGATGCCCTGACCCGCATCGGCAAACCCCTGATTGCCGCCATCGACGGCGTGGCCCTGGGCGGCGGCCTGGAGCTGGCCCTGGCCTGCAGCCATCGGGTGGCCAGCGCCAATGCCCGCCTGGGCCTGCCCGAAGTGCGCCTGGGCCTGCTGCCCGGCGCCGGTGGCACCCAGCGCCTGCCGCGCCTGATCGGCGTGGCCCCGGCCCTGGACATGATGCTTGGCGGCGACCCGATCGACGCCCGCCAGGGCCTTGCCCTGGGCCTGGTCGACCGCCTCGCCGAACCCGGCCAGGGCGTGCTCGAAGCCGCCTGCGCCTTCGCCCGCGAGCAACTGGCCGCCCCTGCCGCGCCAAGCCCGGCCAGCCCCTCTTTGAGCGACGCGCTGGCAGGCGACCTGTTCACCAGCCGCGAAGCGCAACTGGCCGCCCGCAAACCCGGCCAGCACGCCCCGCTGCGCGTACTCGCCGCGGTACGCGCTGCCTGCGAGCTGCCACTGGCCGAGGGCCTGGCCCGCGAGCAGGCGCTGTTTCGCGAAGCCCTGCAAGACCCACAGGCCACCGCCCTGCGCCACCAGTTCTTCGCCGAACGCGAAGCGCTGCGGGTGCCGGGCATCGACGCCAGCACGGCGCTGCGCAACATTGCCCAGGTGGCGGTGATCGGCGCCGGCACCATGGGCGCCGGTATCGCCATGAACTTCATCAATGCCGGAATCCCGGTGCGCCTGCTGGAGCTCAAGCCCGAAGCCCTGGACCGGGGCCTTGCGCAAATCCGCAAGAACTATGAGAGCAGCATCCAGCGCGGCAAGCTCAGCGCCGAGCAGCTCGAACAACGCATGGGCCTGCTGCAGGGCACCCTGGACTACGCCGACCTGGCCGACGCCGACCTGGTCATCGAGGCGGTGTTCGAAGACCTGTCGATCAAGCAGCAGGTGTTCCGCACCCTCGACCGCGTATGCAAGCCGGGGGCGATCCTGGCCAGCAACACCTCGACCCTGGACGTCGACCGCATCGCCGCCTGCACCCAGCGCCCGCAGGATGTGGTCGGCCTGCACTTCTTCAGCCCGGCCAACGTCATGCGCCTGCTCGAAGTGGTGCGCGGCCGCCTGACCGCGCCGGACGTGCTGGCCACCACGCTGAAGATCGCCAAGCGCATCGGCAAGCTGCCGGTGGTGTCCGGCGTGTGCTTTGGCTTCATCGGCAACCGCATGCTCGAACCCTATGCCCGCGAAGCCCACCGCCTGGTGCTCGAAGGCGCCTCCCCGGCGCAGGTCGACAAGGTGCTCACCGGCCTTGGCCTGGCCATGGGCGTGTTCGCCATGTACGACCTGGCCGGCATCGACGTCGGCTACCTGGTGCGCCAGGCGCGGCGCAGCGAGATCGCCCACGACCCGAGCTACTTCCGCCTGGCCGACGAGCTCTACCGCCTGGGCCGCCACGGCCAGAAGAGCGGGCGCGGGTTCTACCGCTACGAAGGCCGCGAGCGCATCGAAGACCCCGAGGTGGAGCAGATCGCGGCGCAACTGGCGGCCAGCCTGGGCATCACCCGGCGCAGCATCAGCGACGCAGAAATCCACGACCGCTGCCTGTTCATGCTGATCAACGAAGGCCTGCAGCTGCTCGATGAAGGCATCGCCCTGCGCAGCGGCGACATCGACCTGGTGTGGACCAACGGCTACGGCTTCCCGGCCTGGCGCGGCGGCCCCCTGCACTACGCCCGCGAACTGGGCATGGACCGCGTGCTGGCCGGCATCGAGCAGCAACGCCATCAGCTCGGCGCCTATGGCGACATGTGGCTGCAACCTGCCCCGCTGCTGCGCCGCCTGGCCTCCAGCAGCAAGCTGCGCAGCGCAAGCCTCTGACCGGCTCACCTCTGGCCCACAAGGAACCCCGAACATGAAAGAAGCCGTCATCCTTTCCACCGCTCGCACGCCGATCGGCAAGGCCTTTCGCGGTGCGCTGAACAACACCCGCTCGCCAAGCCTGGCGGCGCACGCCATCCAGGCCGCCGTCGCGCGCGCCGGCATCGCGCCCGATGAAATCGAAGACCTGGTGATGGGCACCGCGATGCCCTCCGGCACCGCCGGCTGGAACCTGGGCCGCATGAGTGCGCTGGCCGCCGGCCTGCCGGTGTCGGTCAGCGGCCAGACGCTGGACCGCCAGTGCGCCTCCGGGCTGATGGCGATCGCCACCGCCGCCAAGCAGATCATCGTCGATGGCATGCAGGCGACCATCGGCGCCGGCCAGGAAAACATCAGCGCGGTGCAGGCGCGCAACCTGGAATGGGCGCTGGCCGAGCAGGACAGCCAGGTGATCCAGCGCGTGCCCCACGCCTACATGCCGATGCTGCAGACCGCCGAGCACGTGGCCAGGCGCTACGGCATCAGCCGCGAGGCCCAGGACGCCTACGCCCTGCAGTCGCAGCTGCGCACCGCCGCGGCCCAGCGCGACGGGCTGTTCGACGCCGAGATCGTGCCGCTGACCACCCAGCAGCTGATCAAGGACAAACAGACCGGCGAGGTCAGCTACCGCGAGGTGACCCTGGCGCAGGACGAAGGCAACCGCCCGCAAACCCGCCTGGACGACCTCAGCGGCCTGAAACCGGTGCTCGACGGCGGCTGCATCACCGCCGGCAACGCCAGCCAGCTGTCCGACGGCGCCAGCGCCTGCGTGCTGATGGACGCGCGCCTGGCCGAGCAGCGCAACCTGCAGCCCATCGGCCTGTACCGGGGCATCGCGGTGGCCGGCCTGGCTCCGGAAGAGATGGGCATCGGCCCGGTCTACGCGGTGCCGCGCCTGCTCCGCCAGCATGGCCTGAAGGTGAGCGACATCGGCCTGTGGGAGCTCAACGAAGCCTTCGCCTGCCAGGTGCTGTACTGCCGCGACACGCTGGGCATCGACCCGATGCGCCTGAACGTCAACGGCGGCGCCATCGCCATCGGCCACCCCTACGGCATGAGCGGCGCGCGCATGGTCGGGCATGCCCTGCTCGAAGGCAAACGGCGCGGCGTGCGCTACGTGGTGGTGACCATGTGCGTGGGCGGTGGCATGGGTGCCGCCGGCCTGTTCGAAGTGCTCTGAAACCAAGGACCGATACCATGCATGCAAACACATTTTCCCTGGCCGGCAAGACCGTGTTGGTTACCGGTGCCTCCAGCGGCCTGGGCGCGCATTTCGCCCGCCTGGCCCAGGCCGCCGGCGCCCGCGTGGTGCTGGCGGCGCGCCGTGCCGAGCGCCTGCAGGCGCTGGCCGAAGCGCTGCAGGCCAGCGGCGGTGAAGCCCTGGCCGTGGCCCTGGACGTGACCCGCCGCGACAGTGTCGAACAGGCCTTCGACCAGGCCGAGGCGCGCTTTGGCGTGGTCGACGTGGTCATCAACAATGCCGGCATCGGCGACCCGGGGCGCTTTCTCGAGCTGAGCGAGCAGGCCTGGCAGCGCATGCTCTCGACCAACCTCGACGGCGTGTTCCACGTGGCCCAGTGCGCCAGCCAGCGCCTGGTGAAGGCCGCCAAGCCAGGCAGCATCGTCAATATCGCCTCGATCCTCGGCCTGCGCGTGGGCAGTGGCCTGAGCCACTACTGCACGGCCAAGGCCGCCGTGGTGCAGCTGACCAAGGCCATGGCCCTGGAGCTGGCGCGCTATCAGATCCGCGTCAACGCCATCGCCCCGGGCTACTTCAAGACCGAGATGAACCAGGACTACTTCGACAGCGAAGCCGGCCAGGCCTACATCAAGGGCCAGGTGCCGCTGCGCCGCCTGGGGCAGTTGCACGAACTGGACGGCCCGCTGCTGTTGCTGGCCAGTGATGCCGGTGCATTCATGACCGGCAGCATCGTCGCGGTGGATGGCGGGCATCTGGTAAACCCGCTGTAACGCCTTCGCCTTACCCAAGGAGCCTGTATGTCCGTTGCCGCTTACCTGCCCCGGGTGGTCGCGCTGGTCACCCACCTGCACCGCCCCGCCGCGCCCAGCCGCATGGCGCAACTGATCGAGCAGGTAAGCGCCGATTACCGCCAGCAGGCGCGGATCGAGGTGATCGAAACCACCCTGGCCGACCTGCTGCCGCTGGCGCGCCGGCTCGAGAGCCGCCAGCAGGCCGATGTGATCCTGTGTTCCGGCGCCGCTGCCGACTACCTGCGCCAGCACCTGTGCACCACCGTGCGCACCCTGCACCTGGGCGAGTTCGATTTGATTCGCGCCCTGGTGCAGGCCCGCGACCGGGCCAGCAAGGTCGGCATCCTCAGCTTCGCCCAGCCCTACCCGGAGCTGGCCGCGATGCAGGCGCTGTTCACCCTGCAGATTCGCGAGCACACCTACACCTGCCTTGAGCAGGCGCGCGAGCAGGTCGAGCGCCTGGTCACCGATGGGTTCGAGGTCATCATCGGCTCGCCCACCGTGTGCCAGCTGGCCGACGATGCCGGTGCCCAGGGGGTGCTGGCGCTGGATGCGCAAAGCCTGCGCCACACCTTCGACAGCCTGGTGACCCTGGCCGCCAAGCCGCTTGCAACTCCCTCGCGGCGCCCGCCACGGCGGCCTCGCGAGACCGATGCGCGCCCGTTCAAGGCCCGCCACCATTTCGCCCAGATGCTGGGCGACGCCCCGGCCTTTCGCGCCACCCTGCACCTGGCCCAGCGCTACGCGCAAACCGACGCCACGGTGCTGATCACCGGCGAAAGCGGCACCGGCAAGGAGCTGCTCGCGCAAAGCCTGCACAACCAGAGCGCGCGCCAGCACGCGCCGTTCGTGGCAATCAACTGCGCGGCGCTGCCCGAGTCGCTGCTGGAAAGCGAACTGTTCGGCTACGAAGACGGCGCCTTCACCGGCTCGCGCAAGGGCGGCAAGCCCGGGCTGATCGAGCTGGCGCACGGCGGCACGCTGTTTCTGGACGAGATCGGCGACATGCCGGTGGCGCTGCAAACCCGCCTGCTGCGCGTGCTGCAGGAGCGCGAGGTGCTGCGCCTGGGCGCCTGCGAGCCAACCCCGGTGGACATCCGGGTGATTGCCGCCACCCACTGCGACCTGCCCGCACGCATCGCCGACCAGCGCTTTCGCCAGGACCTGTACTACCGCCTGAACATCCTGCGCCTGGCCGTGCCGCCACTGCGCGAGCGGCTGGCGGACATCGTGCCGCTGTTCAATGCCCTGCTCGCGCGCCACAGCCGCGCCAGTGGCCTGCCACCGGTCAGCGCCGAGCACCTGCAGGCCCTGCCGGCGCTGCTGCTGCGCCATGCCTGGCCGGGCAATATCCGTGAACTGGACAACATCGCTGAACGCGCCGCCCTGTGCCTGGGCACGCTCGCCGAGGGTGTCGAGCTGGCGGCGTTGTTCCCCGAGTTGTACCCGGCCGGCACCCCGCCCGCCCCGCTCGCAGCCCCGGCCGACAACCTGCGCAGCCTGGGCAAGGCCGCCGAAACGGCCCATGCGCGCCAGGTGCTGGAGCATTGCGCTGGCGACATGGAAGAGGCCGCACGCCGCCTGGGCGTCAGCCGCAGCACCGTGTGGCGGCGGGTGCGCAGGCTCGGCTGAGCGGCCCGGTCACAATTACTAAACACAAACGTGACATTTTTTTTCAGCTAGCCGCATTCGCCTAGAAACGATCACGGAGCTGTCAAATGAAGGTTACGGTATTCGGTACCGGCTATGTCGGCCTCACCCAGGCAGTGTGCCTGGCCCAGGTGGGACACTCGGTGCTGTGCATGGATGTCGATGCCGAGCGGGTCGCGGCCCTGGTCCGGGGCCATTGCCCGATCTTCGAGCCGGGCCTGGCGCCGCTGCTGGAAAAGAACCTGGCCTGCGGGCGCCTGCGCTTCACCACCGACCCGGGCCTTGCCAGCAACCACGCCCGCCTGCTGTTCATCGCCGTGGGCACCCCGCCGCAAGCCGATGGCAGCGCCGACCTGAGCCAGGTGTTCGCCGTGGTCGACAACATCCTGGCGCACGCCAGCGAGCCCAAGGTGATCGTCAACAAGTCCACCTCGCCGGTCGGCACGGTGGACCGGATCAAGGCGCGCATCGCCCAGGCCGTGGCCGACGGCGAACGCTTCCAGGTCATCAGCAACCCTGAGTTTCTCAAGGAAGGCACGGCCCTGGATGACTGCATGCGCCCCGAACGCATCATCATCGGCGGCGCCGCGCCGGCTGAAGTGGAGCTGTTGCGCGAGCTGTACCTGCCGTTCAGCCGCAACCGGGAAAAGCTCATGGTGATGGATGCGCGCAGCGCCGAGCTGACCAAGTACGCGGCCAACTGCATGCTGGCGACGAAGATTTCCTTCATCAACGAGATGGCCAACCTGGCCGAGCACCTGGGCGCCGACATCGAGATGGTGCGCCGCGGCATCGGCTCGGACCCGCGCATCGGCTACGACTTCATCTACGCCGGCTGTGGCTTTGGCGGCTCGTGCTTCCCCAAGGACCTGCAGGCCCTGCGCCGCAGCGCCGAGGCCGAAGGCTTCGAGCCGCAGTTGCTGCAGGCGGTGGAAACGGTCAACCAGCGCCAGAAGCAGCGCTTGTTCGACAAGATCCAGCGGCATTACCCCGGCGGCCTGCGGGGCAAGGTGTTCGCCCTGTGGGGCTTGTCGTTCAAGCCCAACACCGATGACATCCGCGAGGCCCCCAGCCGCGTGCTGCTCGAAGCGCTGTGGGCCGCCGGCGCCCGGGTGCAGGCCCACGACCCCCAGGCCATGGACGAGATCCACCGGCATTACGGCCCGCGCCCAGACCTGCAACTGATGGCCGGCAAGGACGAGGCGCTGCACGGCGCCGACGCCCTGGTGATCGCCACCGAGTGGCAGGACTACCGGGTGCTGAACCTTGAGCAGATGCCGCAGCTATTGGCCGACCGCGTGGTGTTCGACGGGCGCAACCTGTTCGAGCCCGAGCACATGGCCGCCGCCGGCCTGACCTACTACGGCATCGGCCGCGGGCAGGTGCCGCCGCGCTGGCTGGCCGCGCAGCATGCCCCGCGCCTTACTGCTCTGCCACTGGCCCGATAGCCGCCGCCTCACCCACCAGCTGGCCTGCCTGGCAGGGCCGGAACAGGTCCAGCTGGTCGCGGTATACCGCAGTCTGCACATCCATCAGGCCAAGCACCGAATGGAACAGGTTGTCGTGGGACAAGCTCGCACCGGTGCGCTGGGCCATGCACGGCTGGGAAATGCCGCGGCTGGCGGCCAACTGCCGGGACAGCCACAGCACCATCGGCACATGGGTCTGCTCCACCGGCGCCATGGCGTAAGGCAGGCCGTGCAGGTACACGCCCTTCTCGCCCAGCGATTCGCCGTGGTCGGAGACGTAGAGCATGGCGCTGTCGTAGTGGCGGTCGTTGCGCTTGAGCAGGTCGATCACCTGGGCCAGCACATGGTCGGTGTAGAGCACGGTGTTGTCGTAGGCGTTGCGGATCGCCTGGTCCTCGCACTGGTCGAGCTGGTTGTCCCGGCACACCGGGGTGAAGCGCTCGAAGGCGGCCGGGTAGCGCTTGTAGTAGGCCGGGCCGTGGCTGCCTTTCATGTGCAGCACCACCACGGTGTTGCCCGTGCCGCTATCGAGGTGGTCCTGCAGGCCGGCGAGCAGCACTTCGTCGAAGCATTCGCCGGTGATGCACAACGCGCCGATGCCGGCGTGGGACATGTCCTGGCTGGGCACGCGGTCGCAGGCGCCCTTGCAGCCGGAGTTGTTGTCGCGCCACAGCACGCCGACACCGGCACGCTGCAGCACATCGAGCAGGCCTTCGCGGTGGCTGCCGTACTGGTCTTTCCACTCCTTGCGGCCCAGGTCCTGGAACATGCAAGGCACCGACACCGCCGTGGCGGTGCCGCAGGAGCTGACCTCGGCGAAGCTCAGCACATCGCGCCGGGCCAGTTCGGGGTTGGTCTGGCGTGGGTAGCCGTTGAGCGAGAAGTTCATCGCCCTGGCCGTCTCGCCCACCACCAGCACCAGCAGCTTGCGCCGCCCATCGGCGCTGGCGTCGACCCGCTGGTGGGCGTCCAGGCCGACCTGGATGAATGCCTTGGGCTTGGCCAGGCTCTGCTTGGCATAGCTGTGCATGGCGCCCAGCACGTTCGAGGGGGTGAGGATCAGGCGCACTTCGCGGTTGTTGCGCAGCAGCGAGGCGTAGGACTGGTACTGGGTCGCCAGGATCACCCCGACCATGGCCAGCACCGCCACCAGGCTGCCCACGCGCCACATGGCCTGGCGGCGCCAGCGCGGGCGCTGCAGCGGCAGGCGGTACAGCACCACGATGGGCAGCAGCGCCGTGGCCAGCAGCCACACCAGCATGCCGCTGCTGAGCAGGTCACGGGCCTCGGCCGGGTCGGTCTGCAGCAGGTTGGCCAGCATCGAGGCGTCGATGACGATGCCGTAACGGGAAATGAAGTAGCTGGCGACCGAGGCCACCACCAGCAGCAACGCCAGCACCGGGCGCAGCAGGCGCCCCCAGCACAGCGCCCAGAGGATGATGAAGTGCCAGGCCAGCACGAACAGCGGCAGGCTGATCAGAAACAGCGGGTTGCCGTTGTCGAAGCCATCGATGGCCCGCCAGACCTTCGACCAGAACACCGCGTTGACCGCCACGGTCATCCACAGCGCCACCAGCAGAATGACCCCCAGGGGGTTGATGCCCTTGCTTTCCCGGCTGAGCGCCTGGGAAGTTACCGCGTCCTTGTTCATTGACCTACCGCTCCACAATCAGGTTGGCAAAACACGTTCTAGTTATGTGTTGGAAACTTGCGATGACGCACGTAGGCATGGCATTTGATGATCAGCACCGCACCCCACGGGATCACCAGGCCGATGGTGACCAGGGCGAGCAGCAAGGTATTGCGCTCGACCAGCCGAAAGAAATCGAATGCCGCGCACAGCAGCACCAGCAGCACCCCCGCCAACGAAACGGAGCCGGGGTTGCCAGGATGCGTGCGCGTGAAGGGATGGTGGCGGATGTAGCCCACCAGCCAGAGAAACACCCAGGTCACGATCGATGCCATGAACAGCATGAGAAACAGCAACCGATAGGCGAACATGGAATCAGGCATGGCCCACCCTCCGCGCACGAGCACGCATGGCCACCCTTTTAAAGGGCCGTGGATGAAATATTTGTTAATAAAGCGTGCTGAAGATATTCAGGGGCAGCCGCACAGGGCCTTGGCGTAACGAGCGCGCAGGGGTATGGAGCAGACATGAGCAGACGTTCCTTGTCCGGTTCGTGAAAGTTGTGAGGCCCGTGACTTTAGCAGCGCTGCTCCAGAGCGCCAGTAACTGGAGGCAAATTCACCGGGGCCAGCGCAGGCGCACCGACCAGCCGCAGCGCCTGGCGGCATCGCTGAAGCCCACCTCGATCTGCCCACCGGAGCGTTGCACCAGGGTCTGCACGATGGACAGCCCCAGCCCCGAGCCCGGCACCTGGTGGCCCTGGCCGCGATAGAACGGGTCGAACACGCGGCCCCATTCTTCTGGCGCAACGCCTGGGCCGTCGTCGCTGACCACGACTTCCACCGCTTGCGGCGTGCTCAGGATGCGCACATCCACCTGCCCGCCTGGCGGGGCATGGTTGATGGCGTTTTCGACCAGGTTCTTGATCACCGCGCGCAGCTCCAGTTCGCGCAGCGGCAAGCTGGCATCCTCGCCTTCGACCCCGATGTCGAGCTGCTTGCGCGTGGCCAGCGGCATCAGGTCTTCCAGCACCCGGCGGCAAGCCGCGTGCACCGACACATTGCCCGCCAGCGGCTCGGCCAGTTGCGCACCGGCCAGGGCCAGCAACTGCTCGACCAGCTTGCGGCTGCGGCCGATACCGCGGCGCAACTGCTGCACTTGCGCCTGGGCAGCGGCGGGCATCGGCTCGGCTTCCAGCGCTTCGGCCTGCAGCGACAGCGCCGTCAGCGGCGTGCGCAGTTCATGGGCGGCATCGGCGACGAAGCGTTTTTGCCCCTCCACGCTGCGCGACACGCGCCCGAGCAGGCGGTTGATGGCCTGCACGAACGGGCGAATTTCGCAGGCCATGGCCTGGTCATCGATCGGCCGCAGGTCGTGGTCTTCGCGCCGGTCGAGCGCGGCGGCCAGGGTGGCCACGGGCTTGAACAGCTTGCGGATCAGGTCGGCGACCACCAGCAACAGGATCGGAAACAAAATGGCGAACGGCAGCAAGGCGCGCCAGGCGCTGCCCCGCGCATCACGGTTGCGGCTGCCGATTTCCTGGGCCACCACGAAACGCGCGCCCGAGGCGTCCTTGCCGACCCAGACGCGAAACGGTTCATGGCCCACGTCCACCGTCGACAGGCCGTCGGCCACGGACGCGGGAATGGGCAGTGGCAGGCGGCTGTCATCGCCATGCACGGCGTTGGCGCCATCGGCCAGGTACTGGATCACGATGCGGGTTTCCTCATCGTCCTCGGCAGCGCCCGGCGTGGCAGCGGGATAATGGAAGCCCAGGCCCTGGCGGGTGTGCAAGGCGGCGACCTGGCGCAGGCTGTTGTCCTGGAACTCCAGAGCTTCATCAAAGGCCGAGAGGTAGCTGAACACGCCCGAGAGCGTGGCCACCAGCAAAATCGCCAGGCCCAGCGCCAGCGACAGGCGCAGTTGCAGCGAATGCTTCAGTCGCCTTTCGAGACCATCCATCCCAGCCCCCTGACATTGCCAATGACATCCTTGCCCAGCTTGCGCCGCAGCCCATGGATGAGAAATTCCACGGCGTTGCTCTCGACCTCGTTGCCCCAACCGTACAGCCGGTCTTCCAGCTCGCCGCGCGAAAGGATCGCCCCGGGCCTGACCAGCAGGGCCTGGAGCAAGGCGAATTCGCGGGCAGACAGTTGCACCGGCGGCTGGCCCTGCACCCACGCGCGCTTGAGCGCAGGGTCGAGGCTGACCCGGCCATTGCCCAGCTCCGGCGCTGCACAGCCGCCCTTGCGGCGCATGACGGCGCGCATCCGCGCCAGCAGCTCGGCCATCTCGAAGGGCTTTTGCAGAAAGTCGTCGGCGCCGCCGTCCAGCCCGCGCAGGCGGTCCTCCAGCCCCGGGCGCGCGGTGATGATCAGCAGCGGCACCGGGTTGTCGGCGCCGCGCAGGCGCTCGAGCAGTTGCAGGCCGTCCTGGCCGGGCAGGCCGAGGTCGAGCAGCACCTGGTCGTAGGCCTGGGTGCGCAGCGCCGCTTCGGCCGTCAGCCCATCAGCGACCCAGTCGACGGCATAGCCCGCGGCCTGCAGGGCCGCCTGCAGGGCCTGGGCGATCATCCCGTCGTCTTCGACCAACAATATGCGCATGCGGCCTCCAGGGGCGCGAACCGGTGAGGCAACGATAGCCTCCCAGGGTCAGCCTTGTCGCGGGCCTTGCAAGCTGTCGAAGGCCTTGAGCAGGTCATCCATCGCCGCCTTGCAGGCCGCCTGCTGCGGTTGGCTCGCGCGCAGGGCGTCGAGCGCGCGGTCGATGGCCTTGTCCAGCACGTGCCAGTCGCTGGCGGCGCGCGGCTTGATGCCGGCCTCGGCATCGTCCCAGGTCTTTTCCAGGTCCTTGATGCGCACCTTGGCGCCGGGCAGGTCCTGGGCCTGGACCTTGGCGGCGACATCGTCGGCGATGCTGCGAAACGCGCTCAGGTCACCGAGCTTGCTGGGCGCATGCACCCCGGCGGCGCCTGCTGGCGGGGCATCGGCCTTGGAGCAGCCTTGGCTTGCGCCGAGCACGGCGGCCAGGCAGGCGATGGACAGGCTGGTGAGCAGTTTGTGACGAATAGCCATGGGGGTTACCTCGTGATCGGGGAGCAGGTTCAAGGTGCGACGCGTTTGGCCTGGACGGCGCCGAACTGGGCAACGGCGACCAGGATGAAAATGACGCAGAGGAAGATCGCGCTGGTCCAGCTGGCGCCCATGCCCAGGCCGCCGTAGTCGCGGGACTGGGTCAGCAGGTCGCCCAGCGAGGCGCCGAGCGGGCGCGTGAGGATGTAGGCGACCCAGAACACCAGCACCGTGTTCACGCCCAGGCGCCAGGCCAGCAGGCACGCGGCGATCAGGGCGCTGAAAATCAAGGTGCCGAGGTCGAAGCCCAGGCCCAGCGCTTCGGTCGCCAGGTCGCCTGCGGCGGTGCCCAGGGCGAAGGTGCACAGCACCGTGGTCCAGTAGAACAACTCGCGCCGGGCAGTGACGATGCGGCGGATAGAGAGGGTGCGCTCCAGCGCGTACCAGGCGGCGAAGTTGCCGATCAGCAACAGCGAGAAGGCCGCCGTGCTGGCGTACAGGCTGATGTTCAGTTCATCGGTGAGGATGTCGGTGATCTGCGTGCCGAGGATGCTCACCAGCACCACGCACAGCCAGTAGATCCAGGGCTCGCACTCGCGCTTGCGCATCTGCAAGGTGAGCGCGGCGGCCAGCAGCAGGGCCATCACCACACTGGTGGTGCCCAGGCCCCAGCCGATGTCGACGGCGAGAAAATCGGCGAAGGTCTCGCCCACGGTGGTGGACATGACCTTGATGATCCAGAAGGACAGCGTCACTTCCGGGACTTTGTTGAGCCAGCCAGTGCTTGGCGCGTGCATCGCGGGTGCCTCCTTGGTGCCTGAGGTGGATTCAAGGAGGCACGCTACCGGGCGAAACTTAGCTGGGCCTGAGCAGGCTCATGTGCAGCAGCGGGAATGGCCGGCCTTCGCCGTCCAGCGGGGAGCGGCCGGTCTGCACGAAGCCGTAGTGCAGGTAGAAGCCCACCGCCTGCGGGTTCTGCTCGTTGACGTCGACGCTCAGCGCCTGGCGTGAGGCGCGCACATGGTCGAGCAGCGCCCGGCCGATGCCTTGGCCATGCAGGTCGGGGTCGACGAAGAGCATTTCCACGTGGTCGTCGCTCAGGCCGATGAAACCCAGCGGGGTGTCATCGGTATCGACCGCGACGCTCAGCGCGACAGCGGGCAAGTAGCTGTCGCGCAGCGGCGCGATCAGCGCCTGGATATCGGCAGGTTGCAGGAAGTGGTGGGTGGCGCGCACCGCGCGCAGCCAGATGTCGAGCAGCAGCGGATGGTCCGCGGCAATGCCCTGGCGAATGATCATCGAATCATCCTCGTTCACAGGTTGATGGAAACGTGGCACGCCGTAGAGGGCGAGCCTGTGGACGTCGGCATGGTGTATGCCCGCTTCGCGAATCAACGCCTGGGCGGAGCACGGCACAGTGGCCGAAAAGGAAGGAGGCGGCATTCTAATCGGTTGTTCAGGAGCCGTGAACCACCCTGCCCTGCCGCGCCTTAAGGGCTTGGCAGACGAATGCCAGCGCGCGTTGAAAGACGGGGTGGCAATCGGCGTAGGGCAAAGCGTCGAGCGAAGCCCAGAAGAACGCGAAGCAGTGGCCGTGGTCATCCAGCGTCTGGTGCGTCCAGGTAGCCGGCAGTGCGCGCTCGACGCGGCACAGGTGATACGACCACACCTGGCCTGCGTGGCCGGCATCCCAGCAGCCCAGGTCGTCCTGCACCTGGGCGTCGCTGATGCCGGACTCTTCCGCCAACTCACGCAATGCCGCAGCGCGCGGGGCTTCTGCGGGCTCGATGGTGCCCTTCACCAGTTGCACGCCGGCCAGTGGGTGGCGGAACAGCAGGAGCTTGGGCGGTGATTCGGGTGAGAGCAGGATTGGGCAGGCTTTGTTTGGGTGCATGGTGATTTCGATCGATGCGATCCGTTGCTGGTGGTTCAGGCTCAATCGACAGACCAGAATAACTCCAGCCTTGAGTAGTCATTCCGTAACCTGCTTGCCATTTCGAAGGTTGCAGTCATATCGTAGTTACCTTCCTCCACAACAAGCTCAATTAAGTCGTATTGTAAGTCCTCTCTCAAATGTTCAATCAGGCAACCAGCAGATAGGACTGCGTGATCCTTCGCTGAATCTTCCATAGGGTCTCCAAGGGCACCCTGAAAAAATCGAGCCAGATTGTTGAGCTCATCGACATGCAATGCATCCTGCATTGATATCTTCAGAAATCTATGCGCCTGCTTGAAGTCATATTGGTAACGGAACAACAAACCGCCTTCTGGATAAGCGAGGTGGGATGAGTCCGCCAACTCCTTTAGGAAAGCGACCGTTCGACTTGAAAGCATTTTTCCACCGTACAAATTTCGACTGTTCGCACCATTGAGTGCTCCTAGGCACCCCGTGATCAACATCATACTCGACCGGCATGAACGCATGTTTGATGAGAAGCAGCTTTTGACCGTTTGCTGTCCTCCGTGGAGGGCCGCTTTGCGTCGAAAGCAGTCAGTCGAGAGTGGCCGCTATAGACCCGAAGCGGACGGTCCTGCCATTTCCCTCAGCATATGCCAGCGGCAACCGTGGTTCAGGTGACCCCATGCTTTCAGAAACTAACTTGGCCGAGATCGACCGAAACTAAAGTGCTGAAGAAGATGGGCGGCGAGCGCGTGTCGTGGCTTGGAGGTTGAGTGACCTCAATAACTGGAAGAGCGCGCGGAAATGGGTATAAACGGGTGTGTTAATAGGTGCCGTCTGGTCTGGACCAGCAAAAGGCCTGGCTCAGTAGAGGTCGCACTCTTACTTCACCAGACCTTGGGCGCCATTCAGCTCTTTGCTGCAATCGTGCCTGATACGCCCGCACCTACGGCTGCCCCTGTGCCGGCAACAACGGCAGTACCGACTGCCATTCCGCCACCACCGGCAGCAACTGCCCCCCCACCAAGCGCTGCGAGCGAAGCGTTAGTCAATGCCGCGCCGGAAAGTGTGCTGATCGCGGTGCCTGTGCTTGCCGCACCCAGCAGCCCTGCTGCACCAGCTGTTGCAGCAATCGCCGGAGCTGCAACCAACGCAGCGCCTCCGGTTGCTACGGTCGCAGCGACGACAGCAATGGTTTTGCCCGGATTCTCAGAAATCGCATCTACGACATCGCCCACAAGGCCGCCAGCAACACCTGGAGGGCCAAAGAAGAATTCGTCTAACGAACTAAACAGACCCATATCACCCACTCCTTGACTGAGACCTGGAACACTATAGAGGCAATATGACATCAAGGAAATAACCTACTCGATACCTGCTCTTGATTCTAGCCCAGCTAGCTTCTGCGAATGGTGGCGCCGCGACACCCTACGCCCCGGCGACGGCGCCTACTGAATCGCCCCCTAAATTCGCAGACTCTTGTTGGTTGGTAGCTCCTGGCCGCGGTCAAGGTAAACGGCAGCTGTGGGTCGATAGCGGCCGGTCGCGACTGACAGCTATCGACCCAAAGCGGCCGCTCGCGAAGGGCAGAAATAGGCAGAGGCGGTCGGTTACCCATCCCACAGTCGATCACTACCGATCACTATGTAGCGCCATATGTAAATCTCATCAAGAATATGTCGAGCCTGGCAGCGGTTTGGACGCTAGCTTTATGAGTTGCGAGAGATTCAAGGATTATCCAAGGTGCAGTTATCAAGGGTATTCGTCATAAGCCGTGCTTTGTTTATGGTCTTTCTGATCAGTGGCACTGCGCTGGGTGAAACGTCGCAGATCGGTTTGTCGGTGTCTGCGCAGGTCAGTGCGGCGGCTGCAGCGCCTGACGACATCGTTGGACAAGGGATCCAGGCCGCACTTGAACCCCTGGCATCGTCATTTCCTCCCTTGATTACCTCTCGTAAACATCAACGCGCGGACATCAATCGCGTTGTTCTTGATTTCTACTCCCATCGCAGCTATCGCGCTGCCTGGACAGACGGGCGCGATATCACCCAGTTGCTCAAGAGCCTGAATGACATACAAGCTGACGGCCTGAACCCTGCGGACTTTCGGGGCGACGAGCTGGCCGAGGCTCAATCGTTTTTGCAGGCCTCCTCGACGCCAGCACAAACGGCGGCTTTTGATATCGCGCTGACCCGCACCTACATCACCGCGCTCCTGCAATTGCGGCGCGGCAAGGTCAATCCGTCGCGGCTGGATTTTCATTGGAACTTCGACCCGATCGGTGTTGATCCCCGTGAAGATGTGAACAGTTTCTTTGCTGCCCTGGATGCTCACGATGTGGCCCGTGCGTTCGCCCAGGCGCCGCCGCAAGAGGCGCTTTATAGCAGCATGCGTGAGGCATTGGCGCAGTTGCGTCAGGTTCGCGATGCCGGTGGTTGGCCGAAAGTCGCCGAAGGGCAGTCACTCAAGCCGGGGATGGACGGCGCTGTGGTCGCACAGTTGCGTGCTCGTCTGGTGGCCGGTGGTTATCTGCAGCCGCATAAGGGCAAACGCAATGCTTACGACGATAAAGTCATTGCTGCGGTGAAGAAGTATCAGGTCGATCAGTATCTTGGCGTGGATGGCGTGGCTGGGGCGGCGACCCTGGCGGCGCTGAATGTGCCTGTCGAGGCACGGATTGATCAGGTCCGGGTGAACATGGAACGGGCGCGTTGGCTGCTCTACAAACTCCATGGCACTTTTGTCGTTGTCGATATCGCCGGCTACAAAGTGGCGTTCTACCGCGACGGCGAACCCATCTGGCGTTCCCGAGTACAGGTCGGCAAGCCTGTGCGCAGCACCCCGGTGTTTCAGTCCGAGATCACCTACATCACCTTCAACCCCACCTGGACTGTGCCGCCGACGATTCTGGTCAAGGATATGCTGCCAAAGATTCAGCAGAACCCGGGTTACCTTGCAGCCAGCCGGATCAGGGTCCTTGATCGTGCTGGCAACGAACTCGATCCGGCGAACGTCGACTGGTACAACGCGCGCGGCCTCACGCTGCGCCAGGACGCCGGCCCTACCAACTCGTTAGGGCAGGTGGTCATTCGTTTCCCCAACGACTATGCGATTTACCTGCACGACACGCCGCATCGCGAGTTGTTCGCCAATCCCGTGCGCACCACCAGCTCCGGATGTATTCGGGTGGAGAATCCACTGCAGTTGGTCGAGTTGTTGTTCAACGACCCGGTGCGCTGGAACAGCGAGGGGATTCAAAAGCAGTTGGCCAATGGCAAAACCAAGAACATCAAGCTTCCGGTCAAGGTACCGGTGTTGCTGGCCTATTGGACGGTCGACTTGAGCACCGAGGGGCGGGTGACGTTCAAGCCCGACATTTATGGCTACGACACGCCGCTATTGCGGCAGTTGAATTTGCCTTCAGTACTGCCCGCCTTGGCGTTGCCGCAGGCAGAAACGACTAGGGTGGTCACAGGGCAAAGCCAGATTTAGGCACCCCATGCGCAACTGGAATTCGCGACGCCTGCAGGGACATCTTCATCTTCACACCCCTGCACAGTTCCTATAATCCGCACATCCCCAGCCCTACCAGGAGCCCACCGTCATGCCTCACGTCCATGACGCTGCCCAGACCGGATACTCCCGCCAGGCCCAGACCTATACCCAGGGCCGGCCAACCTACCCCCAAGCGCTATCCACCTGGCTGCACCAGGCGCTGATGATCGACGGGCAAACCCGCGTCATCGACCTTGGCGCCGGCACCGGCAAGTTCACTCGCCTGTTGCAACCACTGACCGACCGGCTGATTGCCGTCGAACCCGTCGAGGCGATGCGCCAGGAGTTCGCCAAGTGTGTGCCCGGCATAGAGGTGCTTGCCGGAACGGCACAGGCACTGCCCTTGCCCACCGCCAGCGCCGAGGTGGTGCTGTGCGCCCAGGCCTTCCACTGGTTCGCAGACGCCCAGGCACTGGCGGAAATCCATCGGGTGCTCACCCCTGGCGGGCGCCTGGGGTTGGTGTGGAACGTTAGGGATGAATCGGTCGATTGGGTCGCGGCGATCACCCGCATCATTGCCCCTTACGAGGGCGATACACCGCGCTTTCATACCGGCCGATGGCGCGACGCGTTCGACGGCTCTGGTTTCTCTAAGCCTGAACTTACCTGCTTCGAGCATGCTCACATCGGCAGCGTCGAAACAGTGATCATGGAGCGGTTTCTGTCGGTCAGTTTCATCGCCAGCCTGCCGCCTGCGGACAAGGCCGAGGTTACCCGGCAACTGCGCGAACTGATCCAGACGCACCCGGCGCTGCGGGGCGTGGAAACCCTCGCGTTTCCCTATCAGACCCAGGCGTACCTCTGCCAGCGACTTGGCTGAGGTTGCGCCCGTTCAAGGATCCACCGCCCACAGGTACGCCGACTGATCAGGTACAGCGGACCACTTGTGGGAGCGGGCTTGCCCCGCGAAACAGGCGACGTGTTGGATGGCACCGGCTGCGCCGGTGTTCGCGGGGCAAGCCCGCTCCCACAGGCATTGTGAGGCAATTGCTCTGAGGGGCAGCACGATGCTCAGGTGCCGCTGGTGACGCGTGTCCACAACCGCGTGCTCATGCGCATGCCGGCGGGCGACAGGGTCTGGATCGGGAACAGCGTGTCGAGCACCTGCTGGGGCGGGTACACCGCCGGGTTGTCACGCAGCGCCTGGTCCACGTAGGGCAGCGCGGCCGCGTTGCCGCTGGGGTATTTCACCGCGTTGGTGATGTGCGCCATCACCTGCGGGTCGAGCAGGTAGTTCAGGTAGGCATAGGCCGCCTCCAGGTGCGGCGCGGCCTTGGGTATCACCACCATGTCGACCGCCACCGTGGAGCCTTCGCGGGGGATGCTGTAGCCCAGGTGCACGCCGTTGTTCGCCTGCTGGGCGCTGGTCATCGCCTGCAGCACGTCGCCGCTGAAACCGACCGCCACGCAGATATTGCCGTTGGCCAGGTCGCTGACGTACTTGGACTGGTGGAAGTAGCTGATCGACGGGCGAATGCTCAGCAGCGCCGTTTCAGCCTTCTTCAGGTCTTCAGGGTTCTGGCTGTGCGGGTCCAGCCCCAGCACCTTGAGGGTGATCGGCACCATCTGCGTCGGATTGTCGAGGAAGGCCACGCCGCAGGCGCTGAGCTTGCGGATGTTTTCCGGGTTGAACAGCAGCTGCCAGGACTGGGTGACATCGGTGTTGCCGAAGATCGCCTTGATCTTGTCGACGTTGTAACCGATGCCCGTGGTCACCCACATGTAGGGCACGGCATAGCGGTTGCCGGGGTCGCTGGCCTGCAGCAGCTGCATCAGCTTGGGGTCGAGGTTGTGCCAGTTGGGCAGGCGGCTGCGGTCGAGCTCCTGAATGGCGCCGGCCTTGATCAGCCGGGGCAGGAAGTGGTTGGACGGGCTGACCAGGTCGTAGCCGCTGCCGCCGGTCATCAGCTTGGCCTCGGTGGTCTCGTTGCTGTCGATGAGGTCGTAGGTGGGCTGTATGCCGGTGCGGCGGGTGAATTCGGCCAGGGTGTCGTCGGCGATGTAGCCGCTCCAGTTGGCGATGTTCACCGAGTCGGCGGCCTGGGCGGCCAGGCTGAACAGCGCCGTGCAGAACACGGCCATGCGGGTGCGTTTCATCATCTTGCCCTCTGTTGTTATTAGTGTGCGCACGGGGGCGCCGGGGTCAACGTTCGTGCTTGGCGCGGTGCACTTCCCAAGCCATGCGCAGGGAAGCGCCGATGTCGAAGAACGGGCGTGGCGGCAGGTAGCCCGGCTGCGCCTGGGCCAGGACATCACCCAACAAGCGCGACTCGGCGCCGCTGGCCATCTCGACCAGCAGGCGGCCCCACAAGGTGCCGCGGGCAACGCCCGAGCCGTTGCAGCCGGCGACGGCATGCAGGCCCTGGTCGATGCGGCCGAAGCAGGGTTCGCCGGAGCGGGTGCCGCTGAGGTGGCCGGTCCAGGTGTATTCGATGTCCTGGGCGCCCAGCCCGGGGAAGCGCTTTTGCAAGCCCTGCACATGCTGCTGTTGGCGCAGCTGCAACTGCGCCGGCTGGAGGTCCCGCTGGCGGTACTCCACGGTGTTGCGGATCAGCAGCCGGCGGCCCGGCAACAGGCGCAGGGTGGCGCCACCCGGCAAGGTCGAGAGCACGCCCCAGGCGCGTTCGCCGAACAGGCTCTGCCAGTGGGGCTCGCTCAGCGGGCGGGTGATGCTGGCGCTCAGCTCCAGCGCGAAAGTGCCGCTGTGGTGCACGCCCACCCTGGGCAGGAAGGCGCCGACACAGGCCAGCACCTGCCCGGCAACCACCTCCGCAGCCTCGGTCCGTGCTTGCCAGCCCTGGCCTGCACGGCGAAGGCTCAGCACTGCGCTGTGCTCGAACACCTCGACCCCAGCCGGCAGGCTGTCGGCCAGGCCGCGCACGTACTTGGCCGGCTGCAGCAAGGCATTGCCGCCGGCGCAATGGATGGCGCGGCTGTAGAAGGCGCTGCCCAGGCGCTGCTGCAGGGGCTCGCCTTCCAGGTACTGGGCGCTGGCGCCTACGGCCTGAAGGGTGTGGAGCACGGCATCTATCTGCTGCAGGTGCGCAGGCTGGTGCACGGCGAAGTGGTAGCCCGCATCGTCGTATTCGCAGTCGATCGCCAGTTCGCCCATGCGCTTGCGCACTTCAAGGCCGGCTGCCACGCCAATGCGCGAGGCCACCTCGAAGCCGGCAAAACCGGGCTTGCCGAGCAGCTCGCCGGGGGCAGGCATTTCATGGCTCACGGCAAACCCCGAGTTGCGCGCCGAAGCGCCCTGGGCGACGCGTTGCCGGTCGAGCAGAATGATGCGCTGCCCGGGAAAGCGCGCAGCCAGGGTGTGCGCGGCCGCAAGCCCGGTGATGCCACCGCCGATGATCAGCCAGTCGCTGGCCTGCCGGCCTTGAAGACGCGGATGCGCGGCGGACTCCCCCGCCAGCGCGATCCATCCACAGCGGTTGTCGATTGCCATCAGCTCCTCCACAATCAATGCGCACGGGTTATCGACGTTAAATCGGAATGCGCTTATGGGGCTCAATCTACGGGGGCCTCAGGCGTGTTTCTAACGCTAATATTTCATTCAGCCATTCCCAAAACGCATGGATAAATTCTTTCGCCCGCCTTCGCTCCAGGCCCTGCAGGCACTGGTGTATGTGGCAGACAGCAGCAGCTTTACCGAAGCGGCCAGGCAGCTGCACCTGACCCAGAGTGCGATCAGCCGGCAGATTCAGCAGTTGGAGGAGCACTACGGCGTGGCCCTGTTCGACCGCACCAGCCGCCGCGTGGCACTGACCGACCAGGGCCGGGATGCGTATGGCGTGGCCAAGGCGATGCTCGAGGAAACACGTGCACTGGCCCAGCGGCTCTCGCCCGAGCCGCAGGACCGGCCGTTTCGGATTCGCATCTTCGTGTCGCTGGCGGTGCGCTGGTTGCTGCCACGCTTGAGCAGCTTCTATGCGCGCAACCCCGAGCTGTGCCTGTCGATCGAGACCGTCAGTGGCGAGGTGGTGGAGACCAGCGGCGATTGCGATGCCTATGTGCTGTATTTGCGCGAAGGGCTCGATGAACGCCCGCTGACGGTGCTGTTCGATGAGTACCTGGTGCCTGTGTGCGCGCCGACCCTGGGCGATGGCCAGCCCCTGCCCCGCTCGCTCGAAGCGTTGGGCCACCACGCACTGATCCATGGGTCGACCGGGCGGCATGAGTGGAACCTGTGGTTGAAGGCCCATCACGATCAGCCTGAACGGGCCTACAAGCACCTGATGTTCAACCTCGACGACCTGGCGCTGGATGCGGCTGCGCGGGGCTTGGGGGTGGCGATGACCGACCGGATGCTGGCGCATGATGCGCTGCTGCGCGGCGACCTGGTGGTGCCGTTTGGCCAGCCGCTGAAGACCGGGGCCGTGTATGCGCTGTGGCTGCGCGACAGCGGCGTCGCGCACCCGGCGTGCACGGCGGTGTTGCGCTGGTTCGAGGAGCAGTTGGAGATGACCTGGGATGAAGGCGAGGCTGGCTAACAGCCATCTTCAACGTTCTTGTCGGCACTCGATTAGTTAAATATGATACTACGTCTCATTTGCATCGATACCGTGACCGCCCATGGCATCCGTCGATACCGCTCAGTTCACCGCTCTGTACGAACAGCAACACCGCTGGTTGCGTAGCTGGCTGTATCGGCAATTGAGCTGCTCACACCGCGCTGCCGACCTGATGCAGGACACCTTCATGCGCCTGTTGGTCAGCCAGGAGGCGTTCGAAATCCGCCAGCCTCGGCCCTTCCTGGCCAAGGTGGCGCGCAGTGTCCTGTGCAACCACTACCGCCGCGCACGCCTGGAAAAAGCCTATCTGGATGCGCTGCAGGCGCAAGACCCAGGCGTGCTGCCGGATCTGGCGACCCAGTTGATCGTTTTCGAGACCCTGGTACGCCTCGACGAAGCGCTCTGCGAACTGGATGTCGCCGTCAAAAAGGCGTTTCTCTGGTCGCAACTCGACGGCCTCAGCCATGGGGAAATTGCCGAGCGCCTGGGTATTTCAATCGCTACCGTCAAACGCCACATCATCAAGGCGGGCGCCCGATGCATGCTGGTTGCGGGCCCGCTGCAATGACCATCGCCACCAATGCCCTTGCCAGGGAACCTGCGCTATCGCCGAAAATGTGCGAGGAGGCGATGGAGTGGTGGCTCGATATGCAGGAGGCCCCTTTCGATTCATCGGCACAGGCCGCTTTCATGGCATGGCGCAGTGAACACCCCTTGCATGAGCTGGCCTGGGAAAAAGCCTTGGCGCTGGGCGAGCAGCTCGATTCACTGCGCACCCGCGGCGATGCCAACCTGGCCCGCCAGGCCCTGCTGCTGCCCTCCCAGGAAGGGCTGAGCAGGCGCCGAGCAATCAAGGGCCTGGCCTTGCTGCTGGCTGCAAGCGCCGGCGCATGGGCGAGTCGCGACAGCGAAATGGTGTCGCGCATGAGTGCCGACTACACCACCGGCGTGGGCGAGCAGCGAGCTGTTGCGCTGGCCCCGGGCCTGTCGCTTGAGCTCAATACCCGCAGTGCATTGAACGCTCGGGCGACTGAGCATCGCTGGCACCTTCGGCTGCTCAGCGGCGAGGTGTTGATCGACACAGCCTTGAACCCGGCGGTATCTGTCGACACCGCCCAGGTTCGCGCGCAGACGCCCTCGGCGCGGTTCACGGTGCGCCAGTTCGACAATGGCTCGACCCAGTTGGCGGTCTATCGGGGCTCGCTTCAAGTCACGCCCATCAAGGCTGGCGACTGGACGCCCCTGCAAGCAGGGCAACAGGCACGTTTCGGGCAGGTGGGAGTGCTCGATCAGCGTGCAGTGCAAGCCTCCACTGCCGCCTGGGCCGAGGGCATGATCGTCGCCGACGGGCAACCGCTGCAGGCGTTTCTCGATGAACTTGGCCGCTATCGCCATGGCCACCTGGGGTGCGACGCCGCCTTGGCCAACCTGCAAGTGTGGGGCACCTACCCGCTGGCAGACAGTGACCGGATCATCGAGGCCGTGGCCCAGACACTGAAGCTGGATGTACAACGCTTCACGCGCCTGTGGGTCAATTTGCGCCCCCCGCCAGCTAACGTTTGACGTTTTTTCGTCCTCGATGAGCCGTTTTGATTTCTGGCGAGACTCATAGGCCATACATCAAAAATCATCGGGAACCTTCGCATGCGCCACCGCCGTCTTTCGTCCTGCTACAACACCTCGCTCGCGGCTTGCGCCGCAGCGGTGCTGCTCGCCACTTCATCGCCCGTGTGGGCCGCCGCCGACAGCAGCGTGCAGCACTACGAAATCCCCCCGGCGCCGCTGGGTACTGCGCTCAATCAACTGGGCCAGCAAGCCCATTTGCTGTTGTCGTTCCCCAACGACTTGATTGCCGGGCACAGCAGCCCGGGCCTGAGCGGCGACTACACGGTCGAGGGTGCTTTGCAGGCACTGCTTGCGGGCAGCCAACTGATTGCGGTGCGCCTGCCGGATGGGCGCTACACCCTGCAGCCGGCGCCGGCCACTACTGGCATCGAGCTTCAGAGCATTTCGATTTCGGGCAAGGCGCCCGGGTCGACCACAGAAGGCACGGGGCTCTACACCACCTACTCCTCCAGCAGCTCGACCCGCCTGAACCTGACGCCCCAGGAAACCCCGCAGTCGCTGACCGTCATGACCCGCCAGCGCCTGGATGACCAGCGCCTGACCAACCTCAGCGATACCCTCGATGCCACGCCGGGCATCATCGTGTTGCGCGACGGGCTGGGCGCCGAATCCGACGGTTACTTCTCGCGCGGCTTCGAGATCCAGAACTTCGAGATCGATGGCGTGCCCACCGTCAAGCGCATGGACAACTACACCCAGAGCATGGCCATGTATGACCGCGTGGAGGTGGTGCGCGGTGCCACCGGCCTGATCAGCGGCCTGGGCAGCCCGTCAGCGACGATCAACCTGATCCGCAAGCGCCCGACCGTCGAGGCTCAGGCCAGCGTCTGGGCAGAAGCCGGTAACTGGGACCGCTACGGCACCGGCTTCGATGTGTCCGGCCCGCTGACCGAAACCGGCAATGTACGCGGGCGCCTGGTTGCCGACTTCAAGACCGAGAAGTCGTGGGTGGACCGCTACAAGCAGGACTCGCAACTGGTCTATGGCATCACCGAGTTCGACCTGACTGAGGACACCCTGCTGACCATGGGCTTCAGCTATCAGCGCACGGACGTCGACTCGCCGATGCGCTCCGGCCTGCCGACGCGTTTTACCGACGGCTCACGCAGCAATCTCAAGCGCTCGCTCAATTCGGCGCAAACCTGGTCCTACAACGACCATGAACAAACCAGCTTCTTCACCTCGATCGAACAGCAGTTCGCCCATGGCTGGAGCGGGAAGGTCGAACTGACCCACTCGGAAAACAAGTTCGACGAAGTCTTCAATTACGTCAACGGCGGCCTCGCCCCGGACGGGAGCGGCACCACGCAGTTGCCCGTGCGCTTCTCCGGTATCCCGCGGCAGAACAACATCGATGCCTACCTGACCGGCCCGTTCGGCCTGCTGGGCCGAGAGCACGAGCTGATCGCCGGCGTGACCTTGTCCAACGCCTACGAGAACGTGCCAAGCTACGGCGGCTGGAAATACGACTACTCCGGCTCGCCGGCCGGCGCGATCGACAACCTGCTGAACTGGAACGGCAACTCGGCGAAACCTTCGTTCGACGTCACGGGCAAATCCACCGCCGACGAAACCCAGTACGCCGCCTACCTCGCCACGCGCCTGCACGCCACCGACAACCTCAGTGTCTTGCTAGGTAGCCGGGTGATCGACTGGCATCGCGACATCGAAGACAAACCCTACAACGCCGAAAAGACCAAGACCAAGGAATCGGAAACCGGTGTCTACATCCCGTATGCCGGCGTGGTGTATGACGTCAACGACACGTGGTCGCTGTATGCCAGCTACACGAAAATCTTCAACCCGCAGTCGTCGTGGGTGCGCGACATCGACAACAAGCCACTCGACCCCATGGAAGGCACCGGCTATGAAGTGGGTGTGAAAGGCAGCCACTTCGACGGCAGGCTGAACTCCAGCGTCGCGCTGTTCAAGATCGAACAGGACAACCTGGCGATCTGGATCGACACCCCAGGCGGCAACACCTACAAGTCGGAACAGGGCACCACGACCAAGGGCGCGGAATTCACCCTGGACGGCGAGCTGGTCGAAGGCTGGCAGGCGTCTGCCGGTTATGCCTATGCGGTCAGCACCGACGCCGACGACCAGCGCATCGTCACCACCCTGCCCCGCCACAGCCTGAAGACCTTCACCAGCTATCGCCTGCCAGGAGTTCTGGACAAGGTCACCCTTGGCGGCGGCGTGAACTGGCAGAGTAAAACCGGTGCCGACCTGCACACCTTCACCCAGGGCAGCTACGCCGTGACCAACCTCTTGGCGCGCTACGACTTCAACCCGCACCTGAGTGCGTCAGTGAACCTGAACAACGTGTTCGACCGCCAATACCTCAGCTATGCCGGCGACCACGGCATGTATGGCGCGCCAAGAAACATCATGACGGGTATCCGGTACAACTTCTGACGCTCGCGCGCAGCGTGCCTTGAGTACGATTGCCGTTGCGGTGTTTCAGCCAGGCTGTGCACCAATCAACAGCTGCGCCGTCTGCAAACAGCACTTTTCGGCCTTGCGGGCGCTGAAAGCCTTGTGGTCCAGCGCCCACTCCAGCCAGAAGCCATCAATCAGGGCAGTGATGATCAGCGCGCTGCCCTTGGCATCCAGGGCCAGGGCTCGTTCGGCCGCGATGGCTTTGAACACCCCTTCAAGCTCCTTGCGGTAGTCGGCGTAAAGCTTGCGATTGAGCTCGCGCAGTTGTTCGGAAGACACCGCCGCGCTCCAGAAGCCGAGCCAAGTGGTGAGGATGAACTCGTTGAAGATGCTGCCTCGGAACGAGGAGCGGATGATCGCGGTGAGACGCTCCACAGGCGTACCACCCTTGGTTTGCAGATAGCGGCGGGTCTCCTCGCGCAACTGGTTGGTGAGCTCCTGATAGGTGGCGAGCATCAGTTCGTCCTTGCTGGAGAAATGATGGCCGATCAGCCCGACCGACACCTCGGCCTCGTCGCAGATACGTTCGATCGTGGTGCCGGCGTGGCCGAAGCGCGTGATGCAGCGCATGGTGGCTTCGACGATGGCCTTGCGCCGTGTCTCTGGATCGACTCTGGTCCTGCGCTTTCGGGGCTTATCGTTCGGGCTGTCCACGCTCATGGCTGAATCCGCTTCTCTCACTAAAATGGCAAACCCGCCCGCTGCAGCGCAGCGGGCGGGGGCGTCAATCTAGCAAGATTTACCGCTGCGCGCAGGTGCTCAAGCGCCAGCTCAAGCCGTGGCGCCGTTTTCCAGGTCGTGGTCGAGGCGGCCGACCTGGCTGAGTTCCTGGTGAATGTTCTGCGAGCGGCACAGCCACCAGTAGGCAAGCGCGGATACCGCCAGGCCGATCGGCATGCTGATGTCGGCGCCGTCCAGTTGCCGCGCCACGTACCCGGTGTACAGGCCGGTTGCGGAGAATGGCAGCATGACCACGAAGCCGATCAGGTAGGCACCGATGCCCCGCCAGTTCCAGCGCCCATAAAGGCCATTGGGCTTGAAAATCTCGCGGATGGAGAACCGGCCGTGGCGCACGACGTAGAAGTCCACCAGGTTGATCGCCGTCCACGGCGTGAACAGGTACAACAGGATGGCCAGAAAATCACCGAAGTCCTTGACGAAGTTGTCCGAGGCGGTCATCGCGATAGCGATCGCCGCGCCGCCCACCGCCAGCATCGACAGCACCCGTTTGAGCAGGGTCGAGGTCTGGGTCTTCACCGTGTCGACGATGCTCAAGAGCGTGATCGATGCGCCGTAGAAGTTCTGTGCGGCACTGGTCACCAGGCTCAGCACGGCGAGGATCAGGACGAATTGGCCGAAGCCGTGGAACACCATGTCGCCCAGCAGTACCAAGCCCTTGGCAAGATTCTGGCCGGGGCTCAGGGCGGCGGCCAAGGCGCCGAGCAGCATCATCCACACGCCGCCAATCATCGCGCCCAGGTACGTCCACCAGAATGACGAGCGCACGCTGACATTCGGCGGCAGGTAGCGCGAGTAGTCCGACACATAGATCGCCCAGCTCAACTGGTAGGCCGCGGCAACGAAAAACTGTGCAAGAAAGGGCGTTGCCTTGAAACCGCTGAGGGTCAGTTGCTCCTGCGGCAGTTTCACGTAGACGCACAGGCCGACGGTGAACACCGCCATCACCGCGATCAGCAGGAACGCCAGCCAGCGCTGTACCTTGTGGAAGGTGTTGTAGCCGGCAATGGCCATGGCGATGGCCACCAGCGAGAAGAGGATCGCCGACGGCTCCTGCGGGGCGTCGAACAGTTCGTGCAGGGTCTGCCCTACCAGTAGCTGGTTGAAGGCGTTGTAGCCGACGTAGGTGACGATGGCCACCACGTACACCAGCAGCGCGCCCAGGTAGCCGAATTGCGGCCGCGACTGGATCAGCTGCGGCAAGCCCATCTGCGGGCCCTGGGTGGAGTGCCCGGCCATGAACAGGGTGCCGAAGGCGCAACCCAGGAAGATGGCGATGGCAGACCACATCAGGTTGGCGCCAAGGCCGATGCCGATGATGCCGACCGCCAAGGTGGTCAGGTGCGCCTCGCCACAGAACCAGATTGGCCACAGATGCCAGGCCTTGCCGTGGCGCTCGGCGAGGGGCACATAGTCGATGGAACGGGTTTCCAGATTCAGCCGTCCGCTGGCGGAGGCAGTCTTGGGAGCTGACATGGGTTTGTACCTTTATTTGTTTTGTTGTGAGCACAGCAAGGTCGTCGCTTCCCGCGACTAGGCCCGTTCCTCTTCCAGGGCCAGGTGCAGCAGTGTTTGCAGGTCTTCGAAACTGCTTGGGCGCGGGTTGGTCTGGCGCGCCGGGTCGCCCATGGCCTTGCGCGCAATGGCTGGAATATCGTCGCGGCGCAGGCCCAGCGAGGCCAGGGAAACCGGGATGCCAAGGCGGTCCAGGCGCGCACAGATCGCCTCTTGGAAGCTCTCGAAGTCTTCGCCCGCCAGGCCCATGGCGCGGCACACCGGCCCCAGGCGCGGCTCGATGGCCGCGCGGTTGAAGCGCAGCACCCTGGGCAGGATCATCGCGTTGGTCAAACCATGGTGGCTGTTGTAGGTGGCGCCGACCATGTGGCTGAGCGCATGGACCAGGCCAAGCCCCTTGAGAAAAGCCACGCCCGCCAGGCACGAACCGATCAGCATGCGTGCGCGTGCTTCAAGGTCGTCGCCCTGCTCCACCGCTTGCTCAAGTGACCCCCAGAGCAGCTCCAGCGCCTGCAACGCCGCGCCGTCGCAGAGCGGATTGAAGGTCGGCACAAAGTAGGCTTCCAGGGCATGGATTACCGCATCCAGGCCGGTCCAGGCGGTCAGGTGCGGTGGCAGGCTGAGAGTCAGTTCGGGGTCGAGGATCACCGCCTGGGGGCGCGCCAGCGGATGCCAGACGCAACCTTTGATAGCGCGCTCGCTGTCGGTGAGCATTGCCGTGCTCTCGGTCTCGGCGCCGGTGCCGGCCGTGGTCGGGATGCAGATCACCGGCGGGAAATCGCTGGCGACCAAGCCTTCGGGTACCGGCTTGTCGAAATCGAACGCCCACAACGGCAGGTGTGTCTGCCGGGCCACCAGGGCCACGGCCTTGCCGCCGTCCAGGCCGCTACCGCCACCGAGGGCGATGATGCCGTCGGCGTGCCACTCGCGGAACGTCGCAGCGCCTTTGAGCACCGCGAGGTCACTGGGGTTGGGCTCGATCTCGCCGAACAGGCCGCAGGCCAGGCCCGCCTCGTTCAGCAGGGCCTGCAGCTCGGCCACGAAGGGTAGGCGCAGCGAGCCCTGGTCGGTGACGATCAGCGGCCGGGAAATGCCATGGCGCTTGCACAACTCGACCAGCGCGGTCCGCGCGCCTGGGCCGTACTCGATGGGAAGTGGCAGGCTCCAGCTCTGCCGCGACAGGGGGGAAAGGTTGTCAATCACGATAATGCACCTTCAGCAACGGATGATGGTCGACTTGAGTTCGCTGTACTTGTCCAGGGCGTGCACGGAGTTGTCGCGGCCATTGCCGGACTCCTTGAAGCCGCCGAACGGGAAGTTCATGTCGAGCAGCTCGTCGTAGCAGTTCACCCACACGGTGCCGGCACGCAGGCCTCGCGAGGCACGGCGGATGGCGCCGAGGTCGGCTGACCAGAAGGCCGCCGCCAGGCCGTATTCGCTGGCATTGGCAAGCGCGATGGCGTCGTCCAGCTCATCGAATTCGATGACGCTCAGCACCGGCCCGAACACCTCTTCACGCGCGATGCGCGAGCTGGCGTCGGTGGCAAAGATGGTCGGTTGCAGGTAGTGACCGCCGGGGACCACCGCGCAGCCCTCGCCGCCCAGCAGCAGGCGAGCTTCGCGCTTGCCCAGCTCGATGTAGTGGCGCACACGCTGGTACTGGGCATCATCGATCAGGCTGCCGGTGACGCTGGCCGGGTCCAGCGGGTCGCCAGGCAGATAGGCGCGCGCGGCCTCCAGCAGTTCGGCGATGAAGGCCTCGGCGATAGAACGCTGCACCAGCAGGCGCGAACCTGCGCTGCACACCTGGCCCATATTGCTGAACACCGCAGCCGCAGCAGCCTGCGCCGCACGGCGCAGGTCCGGGCAGTCGGCCATGACGATATTTGCCGACTTGCCACCCAGCTCCAGCCAGACGCGCTTGAGATTACTGTCTGCCGCATTGCGGCTGATCTGCCGGCCGACAGCGCCGGAGCCGGTGAAGGCCAGGCAGTCGATGTGCGGGTGCAGGCTGAGCAGGCGACCGGTCTCGCCATCGCCCGGCACCACGTTGAAAACGCCCTCGGGGATCCCCGCCTCGCGGGCCAGGCCGGCAATGCGCAAGGCGCTCAGCGGGCTCTTCTCCGAAGGCTTGAGAATCACGCTGTTGCCAGCGGCCAGGGCCGGGGCGAACTTCCAGGCCGCCATCAGCAGCGGGTAGTTCCAGGGCACGATCGCCGCCACCACGCCGACCGGCTCGCGCGTCACCGTGCCGAGGAACTGCGGATCGCAGGCGGGCACCTCGCCGGCGACCTTGTCGACCAGCTCGGCAAACCATTCCAGGCAGTAGATGGCACTGGGGATATCCACCGCCGTGGTATCGCCGATGGGTTTGCCGGTGTCCAGGGTTTCCAGCAGCGCCAGCTCCTCGGCATGCGCCCTCATCAACGCAGCCCAGCGCAGCAGGGCGGCCTTGCGCTGGCGTGGCATCAGCTCGGCCCAGCCACCACCCTGGAATGCCCCACGGGCGGCAGCCACGGCGCGGTCCACCTCAGGCCCACGGCACAACGCAACCTGCGCCAGCTCGCGCCCATCAATCGGGCTGTGCACAGCAAAGGTCTCGCCATCGCTGGCCCCTACATAGGCGCCGGCGATGAACGCACGCGCCTCCACCAGCAGGTCGGTGCTCTGTGCACGCCAATAGGCGGCATCTTTGAGTTGCGGCATGCGCATCCCCTCATGTTGTTTTTATCAAGGCCCGGGGATGCTAGGGCATACTGAAAAACCATTCAATAGAGTGCTCGGCATTTATTGAACTATTTTTCAGTAAAGAGAGGTCGCGACTTGCTGACCCCCTGATAAAAACCGGCGCCGGTGCGTCGGGCTAACTCATTTCCCTGGAAGTCGCTGGTGCTGCCCCCTCCACGAGCCGCTCGTCATAGCGCAACAAGCGCCCGGCATTGGTCAGCACCAACAACGTACTGAGGTTGTGCAACAGCGCCGCCACCATGGCCCCGGCCGCACCGAGCAGGCCGAAGGCGGCCGCCAGCACGATCGCCAGCGTCCAGCCCAGCCCGATCAGCACGTTCACCTGCAGCGTGCGCCGGCATTCCCGGCTCAGCCGAATACAGGTGCCCAGCCGGCGCAAGTCACCGTTGATCAGCACGATATCCGCCGCCGCCAGCGCGATGTCGGCACCGCCCGCCCCCATCGCCACCCCGACCACACCGGCCTTGAGGGCCAACGAATCGTTGATGCCATCGCCCACCACCAGGGGGCGGAAGCCGACCTCGAGCTCCTGGTTCACCTGCCGCAGCTTGTCTTCCGGCAACGCTTCGGCCACCACCCGGCTGATGCCGACCTGCGCGGCAATGGCCTCGGCCACCCGGCGGCGATCGCCGGTCAGCAACAGCTGGCGCTGCAGGCCCAGCTCGCGCAGCTGCTGCATGGCCTCGGCCGATTCGGCGCGCACGTTGTCGGCCAGCAGCAGCCAGGCCAGGAAGCGGCCGTTCAGCGCCAGCCCGGCGATGGGGCCATCGTGGTCGGGCACGGCGGGCACATTCAGCCCCAATTGCCGGAACAGCTCCGGGCGCCCCAGCGCCGCATCGCCCTCGGCGGTGCTTGCGACTACGCCAAAGCCCTGGCGCTCGTGAATCTCGGCCACGGGTAGATGCTGGTCATGGGGCACCAGGGCCGCCAAGGCGCGGCTGACCGGGTGGCTGCTGGCCGCGCCGAGGCTGGCGGCCAGGCGCAGGGCTGCAGGCTGCGAGGCATCCTGCGCAAGGCCGACCACGCTGTGCAGGCGCAGCTCGCCGTAGGTCAGCGTGCCGGTCTTGTCGATCACCAGCGAAGACAGGTCAGCCAACTCTTCAAGGAAGGCCGAGCCGCGGATCAAAATGCCATGCCGGGCGGCCACGGCAATCCCCGCCACCGCCGTTGCCGGCGCGGCCAGCACCAAGGCGCAGGGGCAGGCGGCCACCAGCACGGCGAGCATGGCCTGGGCGTCGCTGGTGATGAACCAGGTCACCGCGGCAATCAGCAACACCAGCACCAAATAGCGCCCGGCATGGCGTTCGAGCAGCCGGGTGATCGGCGGCTTGGCCTGCTCGGCGCGTTGCATCAGGGCGATGACCTTGCCCAGCGTGGAATCGTCGCCGACGCGGGTTATCTCCACCCGCAACAGCCCGTCGAGGTTGATCGAGCCGCCGTAGATGTCCATGCCCTTGGCCACTTCCAGCGGCACCGCCTCGCCGGTGATCGGCGCGGTGTCCAGGCTGGCCTGGCCGTCGAGGACGCGGCCATCGGCCGGCACCCGGTCACCGGCGCGCACCTCCACCTGGTCGCCCGGCGCAAGGCTGGCGTTATCCACTTCCTCGACCTGGCCATCGGCGCCGATCCGCCGCGCGTGGCTGCGCGTCAGCCGCCCCAGCGCCTCGATGGCCTCTTGCGAGCCCAGCACGCTGCGCTCTTCGAGCATGTGGCCGAAGATCATGATGATCGGCAGCAGCGCCGCGGTGGCGAGATCCCCGGTTGCCCAGGCGCCGAGCATGGCCAGGCCGATCAGTTGGTCGGTGATGCCGTGCAGGCTGGGTTGGCGCAGGCTGTGCCAGGCCGAGCGCAGCACCGGCACGGCCACCAGCAGCGAGGCCGCGCCCAGCAGCAACTGGCTGACGCCCTCCTGCTCCGGGGCCAGCCAGCGCCACACCAGCCCCAGGGCCAAAAGCCCCAGGGCCAGCATGGCCAGGCTCAGCTGGCGGGCGGCGGTACGCCGCTCGCTCTGGGTCAGCAAGCCGGCGGTGAGGTGGGTGTGGGCATGCTGATGCCCGTGGCAATGATGAGCACTCATCGCGAGTACCTCCAGCAAGGTAGGTGAGCCGAACGTTCAGGTGCAGCAAGGGGCATGCTCATGGCTTGGGCCCCTGCAGGATCATCCGCCCCGTGTCCTCGCCATTGACGGTGGTGACCGAGCCTGCGCGGGCCAGGATCGCCGGCACCCGCTCGCGGTACAGGCGCAGCAGCAGCTGCGGATCCTGCTGCTGGCTCAGGCCGACGATCGTGGCGGTGTCGGCATGGGCGCGGGACAGCCGCTCGGTCGCCGCCGCCTCGGCCATCTGCAAGGTGCGGTCAGCCGCCTGGGTGGCCTCCTGCAGGCGCCGGGCGGCGTCATTGCGGGCCTTGGCCACGGCCTGTTCGGCCTGCTGGCTGGCGGTGAGCACCGCGTTGAAGGCGCCGACCGCCGACCAGGGCAACGACGACTGGATATCGACCCGCACCACCTCGATGCCAAGGCCGGCGCCAGCCGCCTGCAGCCGTGCGAGGCTGGCATTGACGCCCTGCTGCAGGTCACCGCGCAGGCGCTCGCGGCGCTCGGCCAGCTGCGCGTCGCCGCCAACCAGCTCGGGGCGTGCAACCAGGATGGCGTCCATGTCGCGCGAGGCGCAGACCTGCACCGCATTGCGCTCCACCAGGCGGTCCAGGGCAGGCTCCACATGCGGCCCCTGGCGGGCGAAGGCGTAGGGGTCGGTGACGCTGTAGAACACCCGCACGTCCAGCTGCACGGTGCCGGCGTCGCCGGTCAGCAAGTAGCCGGAACCTGCCGTGGCATCGCTGGCCAGGGTGCCGTCCTTGTCGGACTTCTGCGCAAGCGCCGAGCGCAGCAGCAGCTCGACCCGCCGCTCGGTCACACGCCCCGCCGATGGCAGCATCACCACCTGCTCGAACGGCTGCGGCCAGGCCAGCAACAGGCCGGCATTCTGGATGCGCTGTTCAGCGCCCAGGCGCAGCACCACGGCGCGGTTCTGCGGCCCCACCTCGCGCACATTGCCGAACAGCCAGCCCAGCGCCGCCAGCAGCGTCACCGCGTACAGCGCAACGAAGCCGATACGCCCGGCCTGCAACCAGGGGCCAGCGCGGCGCTCACTTGTGGCCATGTTCGCCTCCGCTGGCTGGTGGCAGCAGCGGCCCGTCGACCAGGGCGCGGAACGGCGCGGCATCGGTCCTGAGCACCAGGCGCGTGCTGGGGTTGATGATCGAGCCCAGCGTGTCGAGCGAGCGCAGCAGGGTGTACAGCTCGGGCGCGCCGGCATAGGCCTTGGCGTAGATGTCCGCGGCCTGGACTTGCGACTGCGCCTGTATCTGGGCGGCCTTCACGTTGGCATCGGCCTCCACGATCCTGGCGTCGCGCTCGGCAGCGGACTGGATTTCGGCGGCCTTGCGCTTGCCTTCGGCGGTGCGCTCGGTGGCGATGGTTTCACGCTCGGCACGCATGCGGTCGACGGTGGCATCGAGGGTGACCTTGGGCAGGGTCAGGCGCTCGATCCCCACCTGCACCACGCGCACGCCATAGGTCTTGATCAGCTGCTGCTCGATCTGCTCGCGCAGGCGCTGCTCGAAGTCATCGATGCGCACCTTGTTCGCCTCGACATTGACCAGGTCGCCCAGCTCGAAACCGCTGGCGGTGGTTTCCAGCGCCGACCCCACCAGCGTGCGGATCTGCCGCGCCGCCTCGTCGGGCTGGTTCTGCACCGCCCGCATGAACAGCTGGATGCTCTGCGCGTCGGGCGCTACCTGCCAGGCGATGTAGGCCTGCACGATGATGCGCAGGCCATCGCGGGTGCCCACGTCCTGCAGGCCGCTGGAAGTGGTGCGCAGGCGCAGGTCTACCGGCACCGCGGCCTCGAAGGGCACCGGCCAGCGCCAGGCCAGGCCGGGTTCGGTGAGCACGCGCGAAGGGTTGCCGAAACGGGTGATGACCGTTGCCTCGCCGACACGGACCTGGACGAAACAGGCCGTTGCGGCCATCACCAGTACCAGCAGCGCCGCCACGCCGATGCGGCGCCAGGCCGGGCGGGCGTGACCTGGGGTCTGGGCGTGAACATGGTGATGGTGGTCGTGGTCGTGGTCGTGGTCGTGGTCGTGGTCGTGGTCGTGGGAAGCGTGATGGTGGTGGGCGTGGGGGGTGTTGGCGCTCAAAGGTTACGCTCCTGGCTACGTCCAGATACGGATTTTTGCGGGGTGGGGTCGACCGGCAGCGCATAGCTGCGCAGGTCCAGCGTGGGTGCCTGGCCCGCCGTCAGGCGGTGGTCGATGATCAGGCTGCTCACCCCGGCCATCCCTTGCGACAACTTGTCCAGGTACTGCTCGAGGATGAAAGCCTGGCCGGCCTGCTGCCAGGCGGTGCGCTCGGCGGCAAAGCGCAGCGCGGCGATGCTGGCGCCGGTGGCCGTCTCGTGGGCCTGGGCCGTGGCCTGGTCGGTCAGCCCGGTGGCGGTGAGGCGGGCCTGGCTGGCCTGCTGCGCGGCCTGCCCGCGGTCGCGGGCGATCAGCGCCTGGGCCGTGATCTGCGCCGCCTGCACGGCGTGGTAGGCATTGGCGGCGCCGGCAGGCGGGTGGATCGCCTCCACCGAGGTCGCCAGCAGTTCCACGCCACTGTCCATGCGGTCCAGGTCTGCCTGCACTGCGCGGCCGATGTCGCGGCCGAGCGCTTCACGTTCGGCGCCCAGCAAGCCATCCAGCGAACGGCCGGCAAAGTCATGAACCAGCACGCGGTTGGCAATGCTGCGCAGCAGTTGCGCGACGTCGGCGCTGTGGTAGGTGGCGGCCAGCGCCGCCGCGTCGCTCATGCCGATGCGGTAGATGAAGCGCACATCCATGTTGACGATCTGGAACCCTTGGCGGCCGCCCTCGCTGCCGGCGATCACCTGCGAGTTCTCGCTCAGGTGGGTGGCATCCCACAGCCGGTTGGAGGTGCCGGGCGCCGGCCCCTCGGCGGCCGCCAGTGGGTCTGCGCTGCTATCGGCGCCCGAGGTGGCCAGCTCGTGGATGACGCTGTTGTCCACCTTCAGCACCTTGCCAAAGGGCCACGGCAGGCCGGCATGCAGCCCCGGTGCGTACACCTGCACGGGCTTGCCGAAGCGTTCGTACACCCCGCGCCCGTTCATCGGCACCTCGACGATGCCGGTCAGCAGCCAGCCGACCAGCGCCACCAGCAACGCCACCGGCAGGAACGCCCGGCGCATGAACGAAAACGCCCAGACCTGACGCAGGTCGATACCCAGGCGCTGCTGCAGTTCGTCGTGCAGCGCCGCCATTGGCCGGGGCGGCCATTGCAGCAGGCCGCCCACCACGCTGCGGGCCACCAGGGTCGGCTCTGCACGCGGGCGCTGCGGGCGGAACATCGACAACCCGGTGCGCAGCAGCAGCTCCAGCGCCGCCAGCCCCGGCAACAGGCCGATCAAGGCCGCCAGCCGCGCCGGCCACAAGCGTTCGCCATCGATGCACACCAGGCACACGATGCTCAGCACCTGCACGGCAATGACCACCCGAATGAAGGCGGCAAGTGGCTCGGCCTCGGGCCATGCCGCCTCGCCTTCGGCTACCAGGTGGCGTTCGAGCACCACCAGGCCGAACGCGGATGCGGCCAGCAGGCAGACGGCAAACCAGGTCACCTGGCCGGCCAGCGCCGGCACGGCAAAATCGAAGCGCCAGGCACTGTTGACCAAGCCCATCGCCAGCCCGGCCAGGCCAAACAGCCACAGCCGCTGCGCGCCGATCCTGCCCAGTTGGCGCCGGCAAGCCGCCGCCACCGCCTGGCACCAGCGGTCGTAACGGCTGAGCGAGCCAGGCTCGGCCGCCGCCACCTCGGCGCCGCGCCAGAACGCCAGCGCCGCGGGCGCCTTGCCCATGGCCCTGGCACGCCAGCTCGCCACCCACCAGGCCGACTGCGCCGCTGCAGCCAGCAGCCACAGCGCGGCGGCATTGACGGCCAACAAGGCCAGCCAGCAGGTGTTCGGGCTGAACAGCCCGACAGCGCCTTGCAGCAAGCACAACAGCAGGGCGGCAGCCGCCGACAGATAGGTCAGCGGCACCAGCCAGCGCGTGTGCACCGGCGAACGCTGAAAACGGGGCAACCCATCGAGGTCTATTGCCTCGGTGTCCAGATCGACGCTCATGAAGACTCCAGGAAGTACCGGGCGCTGCGTGCCGTGCCCCCCGGGTTCACGGTCCTCTGCAACGCGGTTCGTAACGTTATAACAATGGATGTAAAAAATCTGTTCAAAATATTTCGAAAACCCTGCAGGGGTAAAAGACCCAGCCTTTGCCATACTCAAAGACGCCCCGTTCCCCTGCCCCTCCCGGTGCGCGAACATGAACATCGCCTGGCCTTGCGTTCACAAGTTGGCCCTGTTGAGCCTGCTTTGCTGGCTGAACATCGCCTTGGCCGCCACGCAACCGGAGCTGCCCGCCGTAGAGCTGACGCCCGCCGAAAAAGCCGAAGTGCAGCGCCTGGTGCTGCCCATCCCCGAGAGCTGGGCCGGGGATTTCGAAGGCATGCGCGAGCGCCGGCTGATCCGCGTGCTGGTGCCCTACAGCAAGACCTTCTTCGAACTGGACCGCGGCCGTCAGCGCGGCCTGAGCTATGAGCTGGGCAAGGGGCTGGAGGCCTGGCTGAACAAGACCCAGCCCTACGCCCGCAAGTCCATGCAATGGCGGGTGATGTTCATCCCTACTGCGCGCAATGAATTGATGAGCAAGCTCAATGAAGGCGTGGGCGATATCGCCGCCGGTGGCCTGACCGTGACGCAGGGGCGGCTTGAGAACGTGGACTTTGCCGACCCCTTTGCCGTGAACATCCCGGAAATCCTGGTCACCGCACCCGGCACCAAGGCGCTGGAAAAACTCGAGGACTTGTCTGGCCTGGCAATCACCGTCAGGGCGTCGAGCAGTTACTACGAGCACCTGCAGGCACTGAACGCCGCGTTCAAGGCAAAGGGCATTGCGCCGATCGAGCTGAAGGCGGCCGACGAAAACCTGGAGTCCGAAGACCTGATGCAGATGGTCAACGCCGGGCTGCTCAAGGCCACGGTGGTCGACCGCTACCTGGCCAGGATCTGGGCGCCGCTGTACACCGACATGCAGATACACGAGGCGATCGTGCTGCACGACAACTCGGAATTTGCCTGGGCCATTCGCAAGGGCAGCCCGCAATTGAAAAGCCAACTGGCCGAATTCGTGAAAACCCACAAGGTCGGCACCGCCTTCGGCAACAGCCTTAAGAACAAATACGTCACCAACAGCAGCAAACGGGTACTCAACGCCACCTCTGAAGCACAATTGAAGAAGTTCCAGGAGATGGTGGCGGTGTTCAGCCGCCACGCCAGTACCTACGGGTTCGATTACCTGATGCTCATGGCCCAGGGCTTCCAGGAGTCGCAGCTCGACCAGAAGGCGCACAGCCCCCGCGGCGCCGTCGGCGTCATGCAGTTGCTGCCCAGGACCGCCATGGACCCGACGGTGGCCATCAGCGGCATCGACAAGAGCGCCGACAAGAACATCGAAGCTGGCAGCAAGTACATGCGCCTGCTCGCGGACAAATACCTGAACGACCCGCAGTTGACGGAGATGAACAAGACCCTGATGACCTTCGCCGCCTATAACGCCGGCCCCGGCAACCTGCGCAAGTTCCGGGCGCTGGCCGAGCAGTCCGGGCTCGACAAGGACATCTGGTTCGGCAATGTCGAACAGGCAGCGGCCCAGGTGGTCGGGCGGGAAACCGTGGATTACGTGGGCAACATCTACAAGTACTATGTCGCCTACAAACTGGTGGCCGACAGGCCCTCATCGAACGCCGGCACAGCCGCGCCCTGATGGCCGCAAGCGCTCGTCCTAGAGCGACTTATCGATAGCACTGATGATTACTATCGAGCCGGCCGCCTGTGAGGTTGGCGAAACCGACTTTTATAATCGCCTTCAATTTTCTCCCTTCCCCTCGCCTGCCCCAGGCGACATACCCCTTGGAACCTGCACCATGCCAAGCGACAGCCAGGCCTCTCACGGCCTTCCCGAACATAACCAACAAAGCGTCAAACAGCAGTGGCTGGCGATTCTCTCGGTGGCCGTGGGCGCCTTCGCCCTGGTCACCAGCGAATTCCTCCCGGTGGGCGTGCTCAACGATGTGGCCAGCGACCTGGGCATCAGCGCCGGCCACGCCGGCCCGATGGTGACCCTGCCGGGCATCATGGCCGCCCTCGCCGCCCCGTTGCTGTCGGTGGGCATCGGCGCCATGGACCGGCGCTACCTGCTGATCGGCCTGACGCTGATCATGATCATCGCCAACGCGGTGGTGGCCTACGCCAGCGACTTCAGCCTGCTGCTGTTCGGCCGTGTGCTGCTGGGCATCAGCATCGGCGGCTTCTGGGCCACGGCCATCGCCCTGAGCGGGCGCCTGGCGCCCAAGGGCGTGGGCGTGGCCCAGGCCACCTCGATCATCATGGTCGGGGTGACCCTGGCCACGGTGCTGGGCGTGCCCGTGGGCACCTGGCTGAGCGGCCTGATGGGCTGGCGCATGACCTTCCTGGTCACCGCCCTGCTGGGCATCCCGGTGTTGCTGGCGCAGGTACTGCTGCTGCCGCGGCTCAACCCGGACAAGGCCATCCGCATCAGTGACCTGCCGGCGCTGTTCATCAACCCACTGGCGCGGGTTGGCCTGATTGCCGTGCTGCTGATCGGCCTGGCGCACTTTGCCGCCTACACCTACGTGGCGCCGTTCTTCAAGCAAAGCGCAGGCTTCGATGGGCCGACCATCGGCTCGTTGCTGCTGCTGTACGGCGTGGCTGGGGTCATCGGCAACCTGTTTGCGGGCTTTGCCGCCAACCAGAGCGTGCGCTACACCTTGATGCTGGTGGCACTGCTGATCGCCATCAGCACCGCGCTGTTCCCCTACTTCGCCACCAGCCTCACCGGCGCGGCCATGCTGATCGCGCTCTGGGGCTTCGCCTTCGGCGCCTTCCCGGCCTGTGCCAGCATCTGGATGTTCGTGGTGGCGCCCAAGGACGTGGAACGCGGCATGCCGCTGTTCGTCGCGATGTTCCAGGTAATCATCGCCCTGGGCTCGTTCTTCGGTGGGCGCATCGTCGACCAGTTCGGCAGCGCGATGCTGCTGAGCCTGGCCACGGCGCTGGTGGGCGTGGGCTTCGTCACGGTGCTGGTGCTGGGGCGTAACGTCAGCAACAGCCTGGCCGCTCAGCCCGGCTGAGGTAACGGCAGGTTCGATGCAGCAGCGCCTGCGTGGCAGGCGCTGCTTTCAATCAGCTGAAGGCGTTGATGAACCAGGTGATCACCGGCAAGGCGACGATGTCGATCAGCACCGCACCGCACAGCGGCACGATGATGAAGGCCTTGTAGGAGAACACCTTGTAGTGGTCGCAGATGGCCCCCATGTTGGCCACCGCGTTGGGCGTCGCCCCCAGGCCATGGCCCATGTAGCCTGCGCACAGCACCGCGGCGTCGTAGTTGCCGCCGAACAGGCGAAACAGCACGAACACGCACAGCGCCACCATGATCAGCACCTGCACCACCAGGATCACCAGCAACGGCAGGCCCAGCTGTTCCAGCTCCCAGAACTTCAGGCTCATCATGGCCATGGTCAGGAACATGCCCAGGCTGATGTCGCCCAAGGTGCTGACCGCGTTGTCCGGGATCTCGATCAAGCGCGCACGGTCATTGAAGTTGCGCGCAATGATCGCGACGAACATGGCGCCGACATACACCGGCAAGACGATGCCCAGGTGCGCCTTCAGCGCATCGCCAATCCAGAAGCCCAACACCATGATCACCAGCATGCAGGTGAGCAGGCGCAGCAGCACCTTGGCGTCGATGGCAACGCTGGGCGCTTCGTGGGCTTTTTCCAGCGCTACCAGGGTGTCGGCGCTGTCGGCCTGCACGGCGAGTTTCTTGCGGTCGATCAGGTAGCGCGCCACCGGGCTGCCCAGCAGGCCGCCGGCGACCATGCCGAAGGTGGCCGAAGCCAGTGCCGCGGTGGTTGCACCGGAAGTGCCCAGGCTCTCGGCGATGGGGCCGAAGGCGGCCGCTGCGCCAAAGCCGCCTTCAAGCGAGACCGCGCCGGCCATGATGCCTAGCAGCGGGTCGATCCCCAGCGCCTTGGCCATCCCCACGCCCACCAGGTTCTGCAGCAGCGCCAACCCCCAGCAGGCGCCCAGGTAGACGAACAGGATCTTGCCGCCCTGGCGCAGCAGGCCAAGGCTGCCGCCCAGGCCGACGGTGGTGAAGAAGGCCACCATCAACGGCGTTTGCATGGCGGTGTCGAGGGTGATGTCCAGCCACTGCTGGTTGCGCAGCAACCACACCACCAGGGCAAAACCGAAGCCGCCGATCACCGGGGCCGGGACGCAGAGCTGGCGCAGCCAGTAACTGTGCTTTTTCAGTTGCGCGCCCATGGCCAGCAGCAATAGCGCCAGGGCGACGGTGGTCAATGCATCGAGTTTAAGCGTCAGCATGGGAAACACTCTTGTTTTTATACGTAGAGAGAGAGGGAGTGGGGTCAGTCGACCAGGCTCGCCAGCAACCGCGCGGCAATCCTTGCCGTGCGCGAATCCTGGTCGAGCGCGGGGTTCAGCTCGGCCACATCGGCCATGCGCAACTTGCCGCAGGCCTTGGCGCGCCGAACCAGGTGCTCGACCACCATCAGGTCGACGCCATGGGCCGAAGGCGCACTGACGCCAGGGGCCTGGCTGGCCGGGAGCACGTCGAGGCAGATCGTCATGTACAAATGGTCGATGCCCGCCAGGAATTGATCGACGAAGGCTTCGATGGCCGCGATGTTCCACGGCTGCATCTGCCGATCGAGGCGGTAGCGCACGTTCAGGCGCCGCGCCTGTTCGAACAAGGCCTGGGTGTTGTTGGCTTCGCTCACGCCCAGGCAGCAATAGTCAAACGCCAGCCCGGCTTGCTCGCAGTACTCGGCGATTTGCCGAAACGGCGTGCCGGAGCTGCTCTGCTCGGCGCTGCGCAGGTCGAAGTGGGCATCGAAATTCACGATGCCGATGCGCGGGCGTTGCTCCAGGCCTTGCAGGTGGCGGGCCAGGCCCAGAAAGCTGGCATAGGCGATTTCATGCCCGCCACCCAGGCCCAGCGGCAGGTGCCCTTGGCCAAGCAGCAGCGCCACGCGCTGGGCATAGGCGTGTTGCGCGCCTTCAAGGTCGGTGCCCTGGCAGGCGATATCGCCGCTGTCATAGACCGGGCGCTGGCCGCACCAGGCCAGGTTGGCCAGCGCCTTGCGCAGGGCCTGCGGGCCCTGCCGGGCGCCGGTGCGGCCCTGGTTGCGGCTCACGCCTTCATCGCAGGCCAGGCCCACCAGGGCAAAGCCTGGGGCTTGCTCGGCCGCCCAGGGCTGCACCCATTGGTGCCAGCGCAAGGCCAGGCCGCCTTCGGCCGCGTCGATACGACCCTGCCACACCGGCAGGGAAAGAGGGTCTGTCATAAGAACTCCAGGTGTCATTCAGTCCAGCCGCGCACCGACGCGCAAGGCGACTTCGCAGGTCCAGTGGGTCAGGCGCTCGCTGTTCTTCTGCGCACGGAAGGCCGGCGCCATCAGGCTGATCGCCCCGTGCAGGCGGTTGCGGCTGTCGAGCACCGGTGCGCTGACGCCCCACACCCCGTCATCGATTTCGCTCAGGCTGACGGCAAAGCCCTGGGCGCGGATGGCCTCGAAGCTGTCCGCGTACTGGGCAATGCCTGCGCCATCCACGCCCTGTTCGTGGAGCAACGCCTGGCTGCGCTCGGGCTCCATATGGGCCAGCAGCACCCGCGCCGAAGCCCCCACCAGCAGGGGTTGGGCCAGGCCCTTCTGGTAGCAGCAGCGCAGCGGCTGCGGGCTGTCGATCATTTCGATGCAAATGGCCTGGCCGTTGCTCGGCACCATCAAGGCGACACTTTCACGGCTCAGCTCGGCCAGGCGCTTGAGCTCGGGCAGCGCCTGCGACACCAGCAGTGCCTGGCGGTCGAACTTTTTCGCCAGTTGCAGGCAGGCCGGCCCTGGCAGGTAGCGGCCGTATCCGTTGTCTTCGGCCAGGCCCCAGCGCAGCAAAGTCTTCAGGTGCCGGTAGGTGCTGCTCAAGGGTTGCGCCAGCTGCAGGCTGAGCTCCTTGGCCGCCACCGCCTCATCGGCTTGCCCGAGGGCGACGAGAATTTGCAGCAGGCGGTCGGTGGGGCTGTTGTAGGTCATGTGTGCCTCCTAGGTGCGTCATGGTGCACAGTGTTTTCCCAAAGGGTGAAATTCGATTCCCATCTGTTGGGAAATATCGTGCATTTAAGGCGTGGATGAGCAATGCCGTTCGATAATCGAACCGTTGCCCGCAACCTTGCATTGACGCTCGAGCCTGCGCTGCTCACCATTCCCTGGCGTTGCGCGCCCGCCTGCCCCGAACCTGGCCGCAGCCATCAGCCGCTCACTACAATTTCAAGAAACTCAAGAAACACGCCCATGACGCCCTCGAAAATCGACAGCCCCCTGCCCCAGGCTTCCATCGGCAGCAAGATGCGCGGCGCCTTCGCCGTCGGCAAGACGCGCTGGGGCATGCTCGCCCTGGTGTTCTTCGCCACCACCCTGAACTACATCGACCGCGCCGCCCTGGGCATCATGCAGCCGATGCTGGCCAAGGACATGAGCTGGACGGCGATGGACTACGCCAACATCAACTTCTGGTTCCAGGTGGGTTATGCCATCGGTTTCCTGCTGCAAGGCCGGTTGATCGACAAGGTCGGGGTCAAGCGCGCGTTCTTCGTCGCGGTGCTGCTCTGGAGCCTGGCCACCGGCGCCCATGGCCTGGCCACGTCGGCTGCAGGGTTCATGGTCTGCCGCTTCATCCTCGGCCTGACCGAGGCGGCCAACTACCCGGCCTGCGTAAAGACCACGCGCCTGTGGTTCCCGGCCGGCGAGCGGGCCATCGCCACCGGGCTGTTCAACGCCGGCACCAACGTCGGCGCGATGATCACCCCGGCGCTGCTGCCGGTGATCCTGGCGGCCTGGGGCTGGCAGGCGGCGTTCATCGCCATGGGCTGCCTGGGCCTTGCCTGGGTGGTGCTGTGGGGGCTTAAGTACTACAACCCCGAGGACCATCCCCATGTGCGTCACAGCGAACTGGCCTACATCCAGCAGGAGGTGGAGCCCGAAGCGGTGCGCGTGCCGTTCACCCGCATCCTGCGCATGCGCGGCACCTGGGCCTTTGCCGTGGCGTTCGCGATCACCGCGCCGGTGTTCTGGTTCTACCTGTACTGGCTGCCGCCGTTTCTCAACCAGCAGTATGACTTGGGCATCAGCGTGACCCAGATGGGTATCCCGCTGATCCTGATCTGGCTGACTGCGGATTTTGGCAGCATCGGCGGCGGCATCCTGTCGTCGTGGCTGATTGGCCGTGGCATGCGCGCCACCCGCGCGCGGCTGGTGTCGATGCTGCTGTTCGCCTGCACCATCGTCAGCGTCACCTTCGCCGCCCACGCCAGCGGCCTGTGGCTGGCGGTGCTGGCGATTGCCGTGGCAGTGGGCGCGCACCAGGCCTGGACGGCGAACATCTGGAGCCTGCTGATGGACTACACGCCCAAGCACTTGGTGAGCACGGTGTTCGGTTTCGGCAGCATGTGCGCGGCGGTGGGGGGGATGTTCATGACGCAGATCGTCGGGAGCGTGCTGACGCTTACCCACAACAACTATGCGGTGCTGTTCACCCTGATTCCGGCGGTGTATTTCGTGGCGCTGGTGTGGTTGTACTTCATGGCGCCGCGGGGGATTGAGGCGGTGTAACTGCGGGGGGGTTGGCTTGGGATTTTTGGCGCCTGTGAGATCGAGCGCCGCCCGCGCGGCGCATCGCGGATAAATCCGCTCCCACATTTGTTGCAACGTGCCTATGCCTGATAGGCCATGGTTGTCAGCCTTGTTTGTACGACGCGGTTTCTCGGCGGGCACCAAGAGCGGACAACCATGGCCTGACAGGCCATGGCACGTTGCAACAAATGTGGGAGCGGATTTATCCGCGATGCGCCGCGCGGGCGGCGCTCGATCTGTGCATCCCCACAACCCCCAAGACAGGCATTTTTTTCGTATACAAAAAAACACAATTCTGGTTACATTAGCCCACGCCTACGACAGCGGTAATCGCCGCTGCGTATTGCGACAGGCTAAAGCCATGCATTACCCCTACCTGCTCGCCCCGCCCGAGCCCGCTGCGCGAAGCACCGCATTCGCCGCTGTTTCACCGCGCCGCCACTCCCCCCGTCGCCCCACGCCGAGCCCATGTGCCCAGGCGCCGTCGACACGTGCGCCGTTGCTCTGACCAACCCTGATCAGCGCCTGGTTTCTAGGGTTTGGCTCTAATCGAAAACCGGGTGTCTGCAAACCTTCAATTGCAACCAGAACCCCACGCGGGAATGGAACACCTATGCCCAAGACATTACTGATCAAGAACGCCGAACTGCTGGTCACAATGGACGGCGAACGCCGCGAAATCAGACGCGGCGGCCTGTACATCGAAGACAACCTGATCAAGCAGGTCGGCCCCAGCGACGAGCTGCCCCAGCACGCCGACGAAATCCTCGACATGACCGGCAAGGTGGTCATCCCAGGCCTGGTCAACACCCACCACCACATGTACCAGAGCCTCACCCGCGTGGTGCCGGCGGCGCAGGATGGCGAGCTGTTCAACTGGCTGACCAACCTGTACCCGATCTGGGCCCGGCTGACTCCGGAAATGATCTCGGTATCGACCCAGACCGCCATGGCCGAGCTGATCCTCTCGGGCTGCACCACCTCCAGCGATCACCTGTACATCTACCCCAACGGCTGCAAGCTCGACGACAGCATCCATGCCGCCGAAGAAATCGGCATGCGCTTCCATGCCGCGCGCGGCAGCATGAGCGTGGGCCAGAGCCAGGGCGGCCTGCCGCCGGATTCGGTGGTGGAGAAGGAAAGCGCGATCCTCAAGGAATCCCAGCGCCTGATCGAGGACTACCACGACGCCAGCCACGGCTCGATGCTGCGCGTGGTGGTGGCGCCGTGCTCGCCGTTCTCGGTCAGCCGTGACCTGATGCGCGAAGCGGCGGTGCTGGCGCGCCATTACGGCGTGTCGCTGCACACCCACCTGGCGGAGAACGTCAACGACATCGCCTACAGCCGCGAAAAGTTCGGCATGACCCCCGCCGAATACGCCGAGGACCTGGGCTGGGTCGGCCACGATGTGTGGCACGCCCACTGCGTGCAGCTCGACCAGCACGGCATCGAACTGTTCGCCCGCACCGGCACCGGCGTGGCCCACTGCCCGTGCTCGAACATGCGCCTGGCCTCGGGCATCGCGCCGATCCGCAAGATGCGCGACCACGGCGTGCCGGTGGGCCTGGGCGTGGACGGCTCGGCCTCCAACGACGGCGCCAGCATGATCGGCGAAGTGCGCCAGGCGCTGCTGCTGCAGCGGGTCGGCTTCGGCCCCGACGCCATGACCGCGCGCGAAGCCCTGGAAATCGCCACCCTGGGTGGCGCCAAGGTGCTCAACCGCAACGACATCGGCGCCCTCGCCCCGGGCATGGTCGCAGACCTGGTGGCCTTCAACCTCAACCACGTGGCCTATGCCGGCGCCCTGCACGACCCGCTGGCCGCGCTGGTGTTCTGCACCCCGACCCACGTCGACACCAGCGTCATCAACGGCCGCGTGGTGGTCAAGGACGGCCGCATCACCACCGTCGACCTGCCGCGCGTGCTGGAGCGCCACAACCAGCTGGCACACCAACTGGTGATCGGCGAGTAACCCAACCCAGGCCGTTGCCCGTCGCCTTGAGGCAACGGCCTGCCCCTATCTGCTACCCCGCTTCACCCACCGCGACTGAGACCGTGCTGTTAGACGCATCAAATATAAAAAAAGCGAGCTACTCACCATGACTTCTCCCGCTACACCTCGTCCGGAAGACGAGAACCTCGGCGTCAGTGCCAACGTGGCCTACGGGCTCCAGCATGTGCTGACGATGTATGGTGGCATTGTTGCCGTTCCGCTGATCATCGGCCAGGCGGCGGGGCTCACCCCTGCCGAAATCGGCCTGCTGATCGCCGCCTCGCTGTTCGCCGGTGGCCTGGCCACCTTGCTGCAGACCCTGGGCATCCCCTTCTTCGGCTGCCAGCTGCCGCTGGTGCAGGGTGTGTCCTTTGCGGGGGTGGCGACCATGGTCGCGATCATCGGCAGCGATGGCCGTGGCGGCCTGGCTTCGGTGTTCGGCGCGGTGATCGTCGCGTCGCTGATCGGCCTGCTGATAACGCCGCTGTTCTCGCGCATCATCAAGTTCTTCCCGCCGCTGGTGACGGGCATCGTCATCACCACCATCGGCCTGACCCTGATGCCGGTGACGGCGCGCTGGGCCATGGGCGGCAACAGCCAGGCGGCTGATTTTGGCAGCACCTCCAACATCGCCCTGGCAGCCTTCACCCTGGCCACCGTGCTGCTGCTGAGCAAGCTCGGCAACGCCAGCATCTCGCGCCTGTCGATCCTGCTGGCGATGGTGATCGGTACGCTGGTGGCCACCGCCTTCGGCATGACGGACTTCTCCCAAGTCTGGCAAGGCCCGATCGTCGCGCTGCCTCAGGTGCTGCCGCTGGGCGCGCCACATTTCGAGCTGGCGGCGATCCTGTCGATGCTGATCGTGATCGTGGTGACCATGGTCGAAACCTCGGCCGACATTCTCGCCGTGGGCGAGATCATCGGCACCAAGGTCGACTCAAGGCGCCTGGGCAATGGCCTGCGTGCCGACATGATCTCCAGCGTGCTGGCGCCCTTCGCCGGCTCGTTCACCCAGAGCGCCTTTGCCCAGAACGTCGGCCTGGTGGCCGTCACCGGCGTGAAGAGCCGCTATGTGGTGGCGAGCGCCGGGCTGATCCTGCTGACCCTGGGCTTGCTGCCGGTGATGGGCCGGCTGATTGCCGCCGTGCCCACCTCGGTGCTCGGGGGTGCCGGCGTGGTGCTGTTCGGCACCGTGGCGGCCAGTGGTATCCGCACCCTGTCCCAGGTGGACTACCGCAACAACATGAACCTGATCATCGTCGCCACCTCGATCGGCTTCGGCATGGTCCCGATCGCCGCCCCTGGGTTCTACCACCACTTCCCGGCCTGGGTCGAAACCATCTTCCACTCCGGCATCAGCTCGGCGGCGATCATGGCGATCCTGCTCAACCTGCTGTTCAACCACATGCGCACCGGCAACTCCGACCAGCAGTCGGTGTTCGTCGCCGCCAGCGAGCGCACCCTGCGCTACCGCGATATCGCCGGGCTCAATGACGGTGACTTCTTCCGCGATGGCAAGCTGTTCGACTGCGACGGCAACGAAGTGCCGGTGCTGGCGGAGGACGACGGCCATGGCGACGTGCCGGCCCCACGCAAGCGGCGCCTGGAGCAAGCGCACTGAATAAAAAAAGCGACGCCTGAGCGTCGCTTTTTTTTTGCCTGGCCGCGTTGGGTCGCGGTCAACTCGCTTCGGCGTGCACGGCCTTGCTTGCCTTGCGCAGGCTCAGGGTGCCCCACGCCAGGCCCAGCACCGCGGCGATCACCGAGCCCGAGAGCACGCCGAGCTTGGCGGCGCCCAGGGCGGCTGGGTCGGCGAAGGCCAGGTTGGCGATGAAGATCGACATGGTGAAGCCGATACCCGCCAACAGGCCGATCAAGGTGACGCTGCGCCAGGTCACCCCCGCCGGCAGCGCACCCCAGCCCAGGCGCACCATCAGCCAGCTGACCAGGACGATGCCCACCGGCTTGCCCAGCACCAGCGCCACCGCCACGGCAACCATCACCCAGTAAGGCCCGGGCGCGGACAGGTCGACCCCGGCCAGGCTCACCCCGGCGTTGGCCAGGGCGAAAACAGGCATGATGCCGTAGGCCACCCACGGGTGCAGGCTGGTTTGCACGCGGGTCACCGGTGGTACCAGCTCGCGCTGGGCCAGGCGCAGCTGCTTCAACGGGTGGTTCAGGCTGCTGCTGTCGCTTTCCTGGGCGCGGCCCAGCAGTTCATCGGTTACGCGGGAAATCGCCTCCACCGGGCGCTGGCCCAGGGGCATCGAACGGACCGGCGTCATCAGGCCGAGGATCACGCCGGCCAGGGTTGGGTGGGCGCCGGTCATCAGCACGCCGAGCCAGACGATGGCGCCAGGCACCACGTAGGCGTAGGCCGAGCCGATGCCGATCTTCTGCAGGCCGAGCACCAGCAGCAGGCCGACGCCGGCCACCGCCAGGCCGCTGTAATCCAGGCCGCCGGTGTAGAAGAAGGCAATGATCAGCACGGCGATGATGTCATCGATGATCGCCAGGGCCAGCAGGAACACCCGCACGTTCGAGGGGATCGACTTGCCGAGCAAGGCCAGCACCCCGACCGCGAAGGCAATGTCGGTGGCGGTGGGCACCGCCCAGCCTTGCTGTTCGGCGGGCGCATGGCTGAACGCCAGGTAGATCAGCGCGGGCACCACCACCCCGCCGACCGCCGCGGCCATCGGCAGCGTGGCCTGGCGCAGGCTCGACAGCGCGCCTTCGTGGATTTCACGGCGGATTTCCATGCCCACCACCAGGAAGAAGATGGTCATCAGGCCATCGTTGACCCAGAAGTGCAGGGATTGGGAGAACACCATCGAGCCGATGCCGAAGGTCACCGGGGCATGCCAGAGGGCATCGTAGCTGTCGGCAGCGGGCGAATTCGCCCAGATCAGGGCCGCTACGGCAGCGATCAGCAGGACAATGCCGCTGACCGCCTCGATATGCAGGAAACGCTCTAGATTGGCGAACGCGCGCTGGGCGATTCGCTGGGCACGGGGCAAGACATGTTTTTGCATGGGCGCAAGCACTCCCGCAAGGCGGCCCGACCTGCGTAGCTGTTTAACCTGCTTCACTGCTTCATGCAGCTAGCACCCGGGCGGCATTCTAGCGGAAAACCTCCCCGCAGTTCTACCAGCGTAGCAGGCGCGGGCCCAGCGCCGCGCCCAGGGCGGTGGGCAACAGCATGCCCAGCAGGTACCACACGCCCCAGAACGGCACTTGCATCTCCGGGCAGTGCACGCAGTAGGCCAGTGTCGCCGTCGCCCCCGCCAGCAGGCCGCCGGCCGCGCCGGCCTGGCGCAGGCGTGTTGGCGCAAGGCCGCGCAAGGCCCAGAACACGGCGACGAACAACGGCGCCGAGAGCAGCGTGATGTTCAGCGCGCAGGTGCGCCAGGTGCGCCCGAAGATCAACTCGGCGCGGGCATCGACCGGGGCGCCGGCCAGGCTGATGGCCGCGCCCAGCCACACCAGCAGCAACGGCACGCCCAGCAGGCCCCACAGCGCGCCGCCCTGCACCCCGGGCCTGGCCAGCCGCTGGGTCAGCCACAGCCCGAGCAGCGCAAGGCTGCCCGGCAGCGCCAGCTTGGCCCAGAACAAGGGCGTGCGCGCCACCTCGGCCAGGTCGCTGCGCACCCCGTACAGGGTCGCCGCCAGCAGCAGTGCGCCGAGCATGCCGAGCAGCAGCGCCCGGCCCAGGCGGCGGGCCGCCACGTGCCGGTCTACCGGCCCTTCCCCGCTGGCCAGCAGGGCAATCAGTTCATCGGTCTTCATCGTCGTTACCACCTCGAATCCGCCTGGCCAGGGCCTTGAGCCCACGGTGTATGCCCACCTTGACCGCCGAGCTGGACAGCCCGGTGATGCGCGCGGTTTCTTCCACCGACAAGCCCTCGAGCTTGACGTGGACGATCGGCAGGCGCTGGCGCTCAGGCAATTGCCCCAGCAGTTTGCCGAGGTCGCGGCGGGCCTCGGCGGGTGCCTCGTCACTGGCGGCGAACAGCTCGCTGTCCTCCTCCAGGCTGTCGTGCCGCGCCTCGCGCTGGCCGTAGCGGCGCAGGTAATCGACCAGCTTGTAGCGGGCGATGGCCTGCACCCAGGCGGTCAGCGGCTGCTGCGGCTGGTAGGTGTCGCGGGCGTTGTGCACGGCCAGCAGCACCTCCTGCAGCAGGTCTTCGACTTCGGCCGGGCGCTGTGCCAGGCGCCGCCGCAGAAACCCGCGCAGGTGCGCAGCCAGCGCCGCGAGAAACGCCTGGTACGCCCGCGCATCGCCCGCCAGCCCGCGCAGCAGCAGCGCTTGCAGGTGCGTCTCGCGAGCACGGAGCAGGTCTTGTGAGTTAGTTCGTTGCATGGCGCGCCAGGGTTACACCTTGGAAGCATTTCTTTTTATCCAACCATAGACGCTGCGCCAAGCGCACCGAGAGATTGGCCTGGCGGCGAAAAAAAAATTTTTCGCGGCGCTGTAACCGTAACCGCAAACCCCGCGAACTACTCGATGAGCCGCCGGTAATTCGCCGCGGCCCCCTACCCTGGAGTCATCACCATGAACAACCTCGCCCTTTCCGCCGCCGCCCTGGCCCTCGCTTCGCTGGCCGGTGTCGCCGTTGCCGCCACGGCCCCGAGCACCGGTGCTGCCATGGAAAAATGCTACGGCGTCGCCATGGCCGGTCAGAACGACTGCAAGGCCGGCGCCGGCACCACCTGCGCGGGCAGCGCCAAGAAAGACTACGACGCCATGCACTGGAAGAACGTCCCGGCCGGCACCTGCACCTCGATCAAGACCCCCAACGGCATGGGCTCGCTGACCCCAGCCAAGTCCTGAGTGGAGGCCGCCGACCATGAACCGGAACAACCCCCTCGGCGCCGGGCTCGGGCTCAAGGCCGAGCACTATGCCCAGGCCCTGGCATGCGATGCCGAAGGCCTGTGGTACGAGGTGCACCCGGAAAACTACATGGTCGGCGGGCCGCGCCTGGCCTGGCTGGAACGCATGGCCGAGCGCCATGCCCTGTCGCTGCACGGCGTGGCGCTGTCACTGGCGGCCGACGCCGAACCGGATGCCGGCCACCTGCGCCGCCTGCGCGCACTGATCGAGCGGGTCGGGCCGGTGCTGGTGTCCGAGCACCTGGCCTGGTCCACCTGGCGTGGCCAGTACCACCCCGACCTGCTGCCGTTTCCGCGCAGCCATGAAGCCTTGAACCGCATCAGCGAAAACGTCCTGCGCACCCAGGATGCCCTGGGGCGCAGCATTGCCCTGGAAAACCCCAGCCACTACCTGCACCTCGAAGGCCATGACTGGGACGAAATCGATTTTCTCGACGAACTGGTACGCCGCACCGGCTGCACGCTGCTGCTGGACGTCAACAACGTGCACGTCAGTGCGCACAACCTGGGCTATGACGCGGCGGCCTATCTGGACCGTTTCCCGGCTCAGGCCATCAGCGAAGTGCACCTTGCCGGGCACAGCCAGGACCAACAGGCGGCGCTGCTGATCGACTCCCACGACGCGGCCATCGCCGAACCCGTATGGGCGCTGTATCGCCAGCTGATCAGCCGCATCGGCCCGCGCCCGACCTTGATCGAGCGCGACGGCAACGTCCCCGCGTTCGCCGACCTGCTGGCCGAACGCGCCATCGCCCAAGCCACACTTGCCCGCGCAGGAGCCTTGCCATGAACCTGTCCCTCGGCCAATTCCAGGACGCTTTCATCGAAGCGCTGCAGCAGCGCCCTGCCCCGGCCCTGGCCAGCCTCACCGGGCAGGCGGCGTTCGCGGTCTATCGCAATACCGTGCTCAGCGGTTGTGTCGAGGCGCTGCGCGCCAACTTCCCCAGTATCGAGACGCTGGTCGGCCCCGGCTGGATGCAGGAGGTGGCCAGCGCCTATGCGCAGCAATCGCCGCCGCACGACCCCCGGTTGATCCACTACGGCGAAGCCTTCCCCGACTTCCTGCAAGCGCTGCAGGCCAGCCACGACCTGCCGTACCTGGCCGACGTCGCGCGCCTGGACTGGCACTGGTGCGCAGTCTTCAGCGCCGAGCAAGACCCCTGCCTGACCTTGGCCGAGCTGGCCGGCATGACCGCTGCCGACCTCGCCCGCGGCCACCTGGCGCCCCGGCGCAGCGTGCGCTGGCAGTGGTTCGCCGCGCACCCGGCCTATAGCCTGTGGCGCGTCAGCCGCGAAGGCTTGCCGTGGTCGCCCGAGCAGCCCTGGGTCGCCGAAGGCGCCCTGTTGAGCGGCGGCAGCGACGGCGTCAGCCATCAGCCCCTGGAAATCGGCGCCTGCGCCTTCCTCGACGCCTGCGCCGCAGGCCACTCACTGCAAGAGGCCTCGCAACTCGCCCAGCAATGCCAACCCGACCTGGACTTCAGCGGCCTGCTCGGCCGGCTGCTGCAAGCCAAGGCCTTTCGCCCCCTCACATTCGCCTGAAGGTAACGGCCATGGAAACTCTGCGCTCCAACGCCCCCACCCACAGCCTGCGCCAGCGCTGGAACAGCCTGGCCGAGCACCTGCAAGGCTGGCTGACCGACAGCGTGCTGTGCCTGGTGGCGCGGCTGGGCATCGCCTCGGTGTTCTTCATGTCCGGCCGCACCAAGGTCGAGGGCCTGCTGAGCATCACCCCCAGCACCTACGACCTGTTCCAGACCGAATACGCCCTGCCGCTGGTTTCGCCGTGGTTGGCGGCGCACCTTGCAACCTACGCCGAGCACCTGTTCCCGCTGCTGCTGGTGCTGGGCCTGTGCACCCGGTTGTCGGCCCTGGCCCTGCTGGGCATGACCACGGTAATCGAGGTGTTCGTCTACCCCGACGCCTGGCCGACCCACCTGTCGTGGGCCGGGCTGCTGCTGTTGCTGATCGCCCGCGGCGGTGGCGCCTGGTCGCTGGACCGTGTGCTGCGAGTACGCTAGCGCCTGCCTGAACATTTGCTGACAACCGTGGCCAGCGCCGCGTTTGTGCGCATACTCAAGCAGGTCCGCAGCGAGGGAGCACTGGAACATGGACCTGCTTGTGGGCGCCTTGCGCGCCAACCCGGAAATCGCCGTGTTTCTCGCCATCGCCCTGGGCATCGTGCTGGGCCGCGTGAAGCTGGGCAGCTTTCACCTCGGCTCGGTGGCCGGGGCCTTGTTGATGGGGTTGCTGATCGGCCAGGTCGGCCTGCAGGTGCCGCACGAACTCAAGTCGGTGTTCTTCGCGCTGTTCATCTATGCGGTCGGTTTCAAGAGCGGCCCGGAATTCTTCGGCAGCCTCAACCGCGGCACGCTCAAGCTGGTGTTGCTGTCGGTGGTGCTGTGCGCCACCGCGCTGGCGGTGATCCTGGCCATGAATGCCTTCTACGGCTTCGACGCAGGCTTCACGGCAGGCCTTGGCGCCGGCGCCCTGACCGACACCGCGATCATGGGCACCGCCAGCAGCGCCATCGCCCAGTTGCCGTTGGACGAAGCGGCCAAGGCCACCCTCAACAGCCACATGGCCGTGGCCTACGCCATCACCTATGTGTTCGGCACGGTCGGCCTGATCGTCTTCGTCGGCAGCCTGGCACCGCGCCTGCTCGGCGTCGACCTGCGCGCCAGCGCCCAGGCGCTGGAGCGTGAACTGGGGATCGAGCGCAACGAAGATGCCATCAGCATCCCCTACACCCGCATCGTGGTGCGCGCCCATCGCCTGAACGCGGCCACGGCCATCGGCCTGAGCGTGGCCGATGTCGAAGCCCTGCACCCATCGTTGAGCGTCGAGCGCATCACCCGTGGCAGCAGGGTGTTCGACCGCGACCCCGAGCAGGTGCTGGTGAAGGGCGACATTCTCGGCATCTATGCCCTGCGCGAGGCGGTAAGCGACCTGCATGACTGGATCGGCCCGGAGATCGACCACCCCGACAGCCTGTCCTTTCCCACCCGCAGCGCCGACATCGTGCTGACCAACCGGCGCCTGGCCGGGCGCACCCTGCACCAGGTTAAAGCGGCATTGATCGGCGCCGAGCGCATGGGCTGCTTTCTCACCGGCATCACCCGCCAGGGCCTGGCGCTGCCGCTGTTGCCCGAAACGGTGCTGCGCCGTGGCGATGTCATCAGCCTGACCGGGCGCGCCAGCAGCGTCGAGGCACTGGCCCTGCAGCTGGGGCGTATCCGCGAAACGAGCTACCGCAGCGACATTGCCCTGCACGCCATGGGCCTGGTCGTGGGGTCGCTGGCCGGGCTGCTCTCCACCCATATCGGCATGATCCCGGTGGAGCTGGGTGTCGGTGGGGGCATCCTGCTGGCCGGGCTGCTGATTGGTTGGTACAACTCGCGGCACCCCGAACTCGGCGCCCTGCCCCCGGCGGCGCAGTGGGCCTTCTCCGAGTTCGGCCTGACGGCCTTCGGCGCCGTGATCGGCCTGCTGGCGGGGCCGGCGGCGCTCACGGCCATCAAGGAGCAAGGCCTGGACGTGCTGATCGCCGGCGCCCTGGTAACCCTCATCCCGCCCTTGGTGACGCTGTTTTTCGGGCGCTACATCCTGCGCCTGCACCCGATGATCCTGTTCGGTGCCCTGGCCGGCGCACAGACCGAGGCCGCCTCGATGAACAAGATCATCGAACAATCCGGCAGTAATACGCCCGTCATCGGTTTTACTGTTTGCTATGCCGTTTCCAATGTATTGCTGGCCGTTTGCGGCCCGATCATCATTGCCTTCGCCTGAGTGCTGAATGGAATAAGCGCATAAAACATAATTGCCAATAAGCAATAGCGAAATTGCAGGTCAAAATGTGTCGGGTAAGGTATGAATTCTCACTATCAGATTCGCTGTTTATTCAGATTCGCTTGGTTGTCGTGAAAAGAGCATGGGCCGCCAACGTGAACCGGCTTGAACAGCGCTAATCTGCCTCTGCCGCACAACGAAGTTGCTGGTAGTTGCCGTTTCGGTACAGCACGTCAGTTCAAAAGGAGCTTGTCATGCGATTGACTGCCAAACCGTTCGCGCGCCACAAGAACACTGCAAGGTCGTCCAGCCTGTGGAAACTGGGCTCGTCTTTCCTGCTGGCCAGTGCCAATGCCGCCGCCCCGCTGGCATGGGCGCAAGAAAAAGCCAAGCCGGCCACCGAAGCCACCAAGGCCGCCAACGACGCATTGCTCAAAGAGTTGCCGTTCAATGACAAGACTTCATTCGAACTGGCGCACAAGGGTTTTATCGCACCGCTGCCCTCCGAGCCGATCAAAGGCCCCAGTGGCAACATGATCTGGGACCCGAACAAATACGGGTTCATCAAAGAAGGTGAAACAGCCCCGGCCACCACCAACCCAAGTTTGTGGCGCCAATCGCAACTGATCAATATTTCCGGCCTGTTCGAAGTCACCGATGGCATTTACCAGGTGCGCAACTACGACTTGTCGAACATGACCATCGTCGAAGGCAAGGATGGCATCACCATCTTCGACCCGCTGATTTCCAGTGAAACCGCCAAGGCGGCACTCGACCTCTACTACCAGCATCGGCCCAAAAAGCCGGTAGTGGCCGTGATTTATACCCACAGCCATGTCGACCACTACGGTGGCGTGCGCGGCGTAATCAGCGAAGACGACGTCAAGGCCGGCAAGGTCAAGATCTACGCGCCCAAGGGCTTCCTCGAGCACGCGGTGGCGGAAAACGTGATGGCCGGCACCGCCATGAGCCGGCGGGCCAGCTACATGTACGGCAACCTGCTGCCGCCGAGCGAAACCGGCCAGCTGGGCGCGGGCCTGGGGACCACCACCTCGGCCGGCACCGTGACCCTCATCCCGCCGACCGACATCATCGAGAAGACCGGCGAGAAGCGCACCATCGACGGGCTGACCTACGAGTTCCTGTACGCGCCGGGCAGTGAAGCGCCGGCCGAGATGCTCTACTACATCCACGAGAAAAAGGCCCTCAACACCGCCGAGGACTCCACCCACACCCTGCACAACACCTACTCGCTGCGCGGGGCGAAGATCCGCGAGCCGCTGCCGTGGTCCAAGTACCTCAACGAAGCCCTGAAGATGTGGGGCAACGATGTGCAGGTGATGTACGCCATGCACCACTGGCCGGTGTGGGGCAACAAGGAGGTGCGCGAGCAGTTGTCGTCGCAGCGCGACATGTACCGCTACATCAACGATGAAACCCTGCGCCTGGCCAACAAGGGTTACACCATGACCGAGATCGCCGAGCAGGTGAAGCTGCCCAAGGGCATTGCCGAGCGCTTCTCCAACCGCGGCTACTACGGCTCGCTCAACCACAACGTCAAGGCCACCTACGTGCTGTACCTGGGCTGGTTCATCGGCAACCCGGCCACGCTCTGGGAGCTGCCGCCGGAGGAAGAGGCCAAGCGCTACGTCGACATGATGGGCGGTGCCGACGCCGTACTGAGCAAGGCCAAGGCCTACTACGACAAGGGTGATTTCCGCTGGGTGGCCGAGGTGGTCAACCACGTGGTGTTCGCCGACCCGAGCAACCAGGCCGCGAAGAACATGCAGGCCGATGCCCTCGAGCAGCTTGGCTACCAGGCCGAAAGCGGCCCATGGCGCAACTTCTACCTCACCGGCGCCAAGGAGCTGCGCGAAGGCGTCAAGCAGTTGCCGACCCCCGACACCGCCAGCCCCGACACGGTCAAGGCGATGGACCTGGACCTGTTCTTCGACTACCTGGCCATGCGCCTGAAAGGGCCTGAGGTGGAAGACAAGCACATCACCCTGAACCTGGACTTCACCGATCTCAAGCAGAAGTACCTGCTGGAAATGGTCAACGGCGTGCTCAACCACACCGAAGGCCTGCAGGCAGACAAGGCCGATGCCACGGTTACCTTGACCCGCGACACCTTGAACAAGCTGATGCTCAAGGAAACCACGCTCAAGGACGCCGTCGCTGCAGGCCAAGTCAAGGTCGACGGTACCGAAGGCAAGCTCGAAGAGCTGATGAGCTACATGGACAACTTCGAGTTCTGGTTCCCGATCGTCACGCCGTAATGGAGGCTCGAGCAGCTGGCGGGGCCGCAGGCCCTGCCCTGCTCACCGGCAATACCGCCTGGTACCGAGATCAACGGCATGGGAAGCGGAGTCATCGTCATGTCCATCTATCGAAGCGTTCAGGCTCAGGGCGCCAGGTTCGCCGCCGCTGTAGCCCTCGCCACCTTGTGCCTGGACAGCCCCGCCTGGGCGGGCGGCATCCTCATCTACGAAGCCGGCCAGGAGGGCAACGGCCTGGCCAATGCCGGCTCCGCCGCACTGGCCAACGACCCCAGCGTGCTGATGAGCAACCCGGCAGGCATCACCCGGCTCCAAGGCACGCAGATCAGCGCCAACGCCCAGGTGATCTTCGGCGACATCCGTTTCTCGCGGGGCAGCGGCAACCAGTTCGACGGCAACGAAGGCGGCAATGCCCTGCAGTACCTGCCCGGCACCAGCCTGTTCATCAGCCACCAGATCGACGACCGTGCCGCCATCGGTTTTGGCATGTACGGCAATTTCGGCCTGGCCCTGGACTACGACGATGACTGGGCCGGGCGCTACTTCACCCAGGAAGCGGCAGTGATCGGCGTGTCGATGCAACCGACCCTGGCCTACAAGTTCACCGACGACCTGTCGATCGGCATCGGCCCGCGGATCATGGTCGGCTACTACCGCACCGAAATGGCCATCAACAACAACCTGCTGGGCCTGGCCGACCGGCCGGACGGGCAGCTTGAATACAAGGACACCGATGTCGGCGTGGGGGTCAACCTCGGCCTGCTCTACCAGCTCACGCCGCGCACCCGCGTAGGCCTGGCCTACACCAGCAAGGTCAAGCTGGAGTTCGACGACAAGCCGCACCTCAAGGACATCAGCAACCCCCTGCTCAACGTCGCCCTGCGCCGGCTGGACGTCGACTCGCTGGAGCTTGACCTGAACGTGCCGCAGACAGCGACCTTCAGCATCGCCCACGAGCTGGACGAGCAATGGACGTTGCTGGGCAGCCTGAACTGGCAGGACTGGAGCGATTTCGGCGATGTCGGCGTTGAGGTCGACAGCAATGCCGGCGGCACCAGCCGCACGGTCGATCGCAAATACAAGGACACCTGGCACGCCTCTGTCGGCGCCCAGTACCAGGCCACCCGGCAATGGCGCTGGAGCCTGGGCCTGGGCTACGACAGCTCGGCCGTGGACGACAAGGACCGCACCGTCGACAACCCCATGGGCGAAGCCTGGCGGCTGGCGGCGGGGGTCAATTACCAGGTCGAGGAAGGCTTGGACCTGCACCTGGCCTACACCCTGGTGTGGCTCGGCGACATGGACATCGACCAGACCAAGGCGCGCTCTGGCAGCACGCTGTCGGGCAGCTACGATAACAGTGCGTTGCACATTCTCGGCGGTGGCGCGACCTGGCGTTTCTGAACCACCCTGCGCGCCCGCAGACCCGATCATCGTAAGAAGGAGAAGCTGCATGAACACCAAGACGTTAGCTGCATCGCTGTGCCTTGCAACGCTCATGCTGCAGGGCTGCGCTAGCAAATACGTGGAGTCCGACCAGTATTCGGGCTTCCTCAAGGACTACAGCATCCTCAAGGAAGACAAGTCGCCCTCGGGCGCACCGGTGATGCGCTGGATCAAGTCGGGGGTGGATGCCAAGCGCTACACCAGCGTGTACATCGAGCCAAGCCAGCTCTACCCGAAACCGCAGCCGACCGAAAAGGTGCCGCAGTCGACCCTGCAGGGCATCACCCAGTACTACGACCAGACCCTCAAGAACCACTTCTCCCAGGTGTTGCCGCTGGCCAGCAGCCCTGGCCCACGGGTACTGGTAGTGCGCCCGGCGATCACCGCCGTCAGCGCCCAGACCAAGAGCCTGCGCCCGTATGAAGTGATCCCGATCGCGCTGATCGCCGCCGGCATCAGCACCGCCACCGGCATCCGCGACCAGGACACCAGCATCGCCACGGAAGCGGCGTTCCTCGATGGCGAGACCAACCAGGTGGTGGCCGAGGTGGTGCGCAAGGGCGCCGGCACCGAGCTGGATGATTCGTCCCAGGTGATGCAGGCCAAGGACGCCAAGGCCGTGCTCGATGGCTGGGCCAAGGACATGGTCAGCTCGTTCCAGGCCCTGAGAAAGTAAACCGCCCCACCCCACTGCAGGGCCGAGCCTGCAGTGGGGCGTAGCACCCTTGCTCGGCCCTACCGAGGCGCGATCCCATGGACAGCATTCGCGGCAGCGCTCTACTGCAATTCGACCAACTGCTGACCGAGCACGGCGCTCGGCAGCGCGACTTGCTGGCGCCACTGAAGATCGACCCGCAGGTGGTCGGCAACTATGCCAAGCGCCTGCCCTACCTCAACCTCGTGCAATGGTTCGAGGGCAGTGCGCACGCCCTCAGCCTGCCGCGTTTCGGCCTGGAACTGGCGCTGCTGCAAGGCGCGACCCTGGTCGGCCCGCTGCGCCACCTGGCCAACTCGGCGCCCACCGTCGGCCATGCGCTGGTGGCGGTGATTCGCTACATGCGCCACTACAGCCCGGCCATTCATTTTCGCCTGGAGCACCGCGCCGGCCAGGCACTGCTGTACTTCGACAGTGGCCTGCCCGATTCGCGGCACACACCGCAGGTCGTCGAAAAATCGGTGATGGGCGCCAGGCTGTTGATCGGCGAGCTGCGCGGCACGCCCCTGCGCCCGAAGGCCGTGACCTTGCGCCACCTGGCGCTGGGCGAGCCGGCCGGCTACCTGCGCTACTTCGACTGCCCGGTGTTGTTCGATCAGCCGCACAACTGCCTGCTGATGCCGGCGGATGTGCTGCAAGAGGCCTGCGTTCACCATGACGCGGCATTGCATGCCATCGTGCGCCATTACCTGGAGCAGCAGGCGGCGCCCTGTGACAGCCTGTGCGCCCAGGTCGAACGCATCATCCAGATGCTGCTGCCCAGCCAACGCTGCACCCTGGAGCAGGTTGCCCTGGCCCTTGAGCTGAACCCGCGCACGCTGCAGCGGCGCCTGGCGAGCGATGGCATCGACTTCGAGGATTACCTCGATGGCATGCGCCGGCGCCAGGCCCAGCAGATGCTGCGCAGCACCGGCCTGAGCGTGGGCCAGATCGCCAGCGAGCTGGGCTACCGGCGCACCACCTCATTCTGCCGCGCCCACCTGCGCTGGTTCGACATGACGCCGCTGGAACACCGCCGCCAGCATGGCGACCCGCAGGTCGCCCAGCTTTAACCCTGCCTGTCCTGCGGCTTGCTGGAGGCATCCCGGGCCGGCGCGGCAAACCATTTCTCCCGCGGCACCCACTTCTCCTGCGCCGGGTCACCCAGATAATGCGGCGACATGATCTGCACGCCGTACTCGTTGAACACGTCCTGGATGTTGGCATGCAAAAGGCTCAGCAGCTCGGCCCGCGGCCGTGGCTCGCTGGGCACGGCCTGGGCCACCAGGCGGTATTCCGGGTAGAAGTCCGAAAGCCCGGTCTGGAACACCTGCGGCCGGGGCTTGGCAACGATGCCTTCGGTACGCTCGGCAGCCTCCACCAGCATCGCCTCGACCTGGCGCCAGGGCGTGTCGTAGCCGATGGTGACGACCGTGTCGACGATATAGCCGCGGCCCTGCACCACCCGCGAATAATTGCGCGTCACGGAGCCTGTGATCATCGAGTTGGGCAAGGTCAGCACCTCGCCAAGGCCGGTGCGAATGGTGGTGTTGAACATGCCCACTTCGGTCACCGTGCCTTCGTTGTCGCCCACCCGCACGTACTCGCCCGCCTTCAGGGTGCGCGAATAGGTCAGGATCAGCCCGGCTGCGGCCTGCCCCACCACGCTGGAGGCCCCCAGCGAGATCATCAAGCCGAGCAGCACCGACAAACCCTTGAACGCATCGGTGCCGGAGCCTGGCAGGTATGGGTAGGCCATCACCAGGGCGAACAGCCAGATCGCCAGCGAGGTCAGGCGGGTGGTGGGCTGCAGGGTTTCCTCGGTCAGCCACTTGAGCGTGCCGGGGCGCGCCATGCGCTCCAGGATGCGCCGGCTGAAGCCGCTGATGCCGCGGGCGATGAAGAAGATCATCACCGCCACGGCAATGCCGGGGATGGCCTGCAGCATGCCATGCAGCAGATAGCGCAGCAGGTCGAGCAAGTGCACGTTGAGGCTCTCGCCCCAGGGCCGGGTATAGGGGAACTGCGACAGCACGAAGCTCAGCCACTGGTAGCTCAGCAGAAACACCACCACCCAGTACAACAGGCGCAGCAGGCGATCGATCAGGTAGTACACGTACTGCATGTCGAACAGCGGCAGCTGGCCAACACGGATCTGCTTGGCGCGCTCGCGCATCAACTGCGTCAGCACCCCGCGCAGCTTGCGTCGGCCCCAGTTGGCACCCTTGATCAGCACCACGAAGAGCAAGGTGGACAATGCCGACCAGCCCACCGCCTTGAGCAGAAAGCGCAGGCTGCGCGCTTCACCGGTCTCCTCCACCACCTGGCGCAGCGCCGCGGCGGCCTGCTCGGCGGCCAGGCGCGTGTCGCCACCGTTCACGCCCACATCCAGGGGCGCGACGATGAAGGCCCGATGACCGCCGAGCAGCACCATGTGGCTGTTGAGAATCCTGTCGACGCTGACCTGCAGGTCGTCGGTGCCGCGCAGCGCCTCTTCGATCACCGCCGTGGCGCGCTGCACCCGGGCGGCCGGCGTTTCTCCCAGCAGCGTGGCGTTGAAGGTGAAGATGCTGCGGTTGGCGATGACCAGCTCGGCCGGGTCGGCGGGCACACCGTCGGTGGCGCTGGCGGCGCTGTCACTGCCCTGCCCCACGGCGGGCAACAGCAGCAGCCACACCAGCAGCAGGCGGAAAAGGTGGTTCATTGCACACTCCCTGGGCACTCGGACGCACGGCATCTGTGTAGTGATAGCACAGGGTTCACTGGCCGGGGCCTGGCCCCAGGAACCAGCGGAAATAAGGGTTGTCGCCGTCGCTTCTGGCCAGCTCCCGGGCCTCCCGCGCCCAGGCCTGGCGGTTGCCGTTGTAGGCATGCAGGCTGAGGCTGTAGAAGCGCGCAAGCGCCTGCCAGCGCTCGCTCACCGCACTGGCGAAGGCAGGGTCGGCGCCTTGCAGGGGTGGCGCGCCCTTGAGCGCCAGCAGCGCCGGCAGCACCCGGGTGATTTCCCGCGGCCGTACCCAGCCGGCGTACTCGATGCGCGGCTGGTCGTCGGTCACAGGCTTGGCGTTGCCGGCAAAACGTTGCAGCCCATCGCGGTCGGTGACCCAGGTCGCCAGCAGCGCCTGCGCCGAGTCCACACCCACCTCCGCCAGCGCCTGGGCCACCGCAGGCTGCGCCAGGCGCTGACGAATCCTGGGCACATCCAGCTGCAACGGTTGCAGCGAGCCGATCAGCAGCATTTCGTGGAACTCGGTGGTCCACAGCGACGCATGGGGGAAGACTTCGATGAAGCTCTGCACCAGCGCGCGGCTGTCCTCTTCGTTCTGGGTCGGCAGCGGCAGCCACTGCGCGACCAGGCCGCCTGGCTCCAGCCGTGCGGCAGCGAGCTGGTAGAAGTCGCGCGAGTACAGGTTGACCACACCCGCCGCCGAGGGGGGCGGTGGTTCGAGGGTCACCAGGTCGTAGCGCTGTTCGCTGCGCAGCAATTCACGGCGGCCATCGCGCAGGCGAATTTCCAGGCGAGGATCACTGACGGCGGAGAAATTGCCTTTGAACTGTGGCGCTGCTTGCAGCACCTCGGGCAGCAGCTCGGCCACCACCGGGCGCTGCAGCCCCGGGTAGCGCAGCATCGCCCCGGCGGTGATGCCGGTACCGAAGCCGATCACCAGCGCCGAACGCGGCTCGCCGCGGTGGATCAGCAGCGGCAACAGGGCCTGCAGGCGCATGTAGCGCAGCGAGGGCATGGCATCGCCGGTGTTGGATACGCCCTGGATGTACAGGCGGTTGAAGGTCTGGCCCTGGCGCCCCTGGCTGACCACCGCCACGGTGCCACCCTTGCCCTCGTGGTAGTAGGTGAGCTGGCCGTTACGCGCACCGGGCAGCAGCTCGGCCAGGCGCTGGGGCGGCGTGAGGGCCGCCACCAGCAGGGTCGCAGCGGCCACCGCAACCACCGCGAAAGCCATGGGCCGTCGCACGCCCTGCCCCCGCCACACCGCCAGCAGGCCGACCACTGCGGCAAGGCCGGCCAGCACCCCCAGGGCGCGCACCAGGCCCAGTTGCGGTACCAGCACGAAACCGGTCAGCAGCACGCCGACGATGCCACCCAAGGTGTTGAGCGCCACCACCGCGCCCACGTCACGGCCGACATGGCCGCTGTCCACCGCCAGGCGCAAGGCCAGGGGGAAGGCCGCGCCGAGCAAGGTGGTCGGCAGCAGCACCATGCACAGCGCCGCCGTGGCGAAGCGGGCGCACATCCCGGCCAGCTCGCTGCCGAACAACTGCAGGGCGAGCATTTCGGCCTGGGTCTGGGCCAGCACCAGCCAGCGTCCAAGCCCGGCAAGCTGCAACAGGGCCAGCAAGCCGGCCAGGGCGATCAGCAGGCCGAACAGGCCCCAGGGATCACGAATTCGATCGGCACGCCGCGCATACAGGGCGCTACCGGCGAGCAGACCGCCCAGGTAGGTGGCCAGCACCACGGCGAAGGCGAACGCACGGGTGCTCATGAACGCCACGATCGACTGGCTCCACACCACCTCATAGCCCAGGGCGACGCCGCCGGCGAGGCAGTACAAACCGATGGCCAGGCGCGCTTGAGCACCTCGCGGGGTCGACGTGCGCAGGGCCGCGGGCGGCAACGCTGCATCGCGCCGGCGGGCCAGCCAGGCGCCCAGGGCGGCCAGCAGGTTGAGCGAGGCGGCGGCGCAGGCGCTACCGCTAACCCCCAGGCGAGGCAGCAGCACGAACGCGGCCAGCAAGGTGCCGGCGATGGCGCCTGCGGTGTTCGCCACATACAGCCGGCCACCCGCCTCCGCCAACTGGCCGCTGGCCGGTGCCACGGCGCGCACCAGCACCGGCAAGGTGCCGCCCATGAGCAAGGCCGGCAGCCCGACCAGGGCAAACGGCAAGGCCCAGGCCAACAGGCCGGCGCTGCCTTCCAGGCGGGCGAACGGCCCGGCGGCGTGGGCCAGGCCCAGGGTGGCGCCGATGCCAAGCAACGCCACTGCCAGCTCCAGGCCTACGTAGAGCTGCACCGGGCGCTGCAAGCGGTCGGCCCAGCGCCCGAACAGCAGGCCGCCCAGGGCAAGGCCTGCGAAAAAGGCACTGATGCCGGTGGCCACGGCGTGCACTTCCACGCCGACCACCAGCGACAGTTGTTTGATCCAGAGCACCTGGTAGACCAGGCCGGCGGCGCCGGAGAGGAACAGCAGCGTGGCGGGTAACAGCACCTGCAGGTGCGCCTTGCTCTGCGGCGCAGCGGTGACGACGGAGGATGCTGCAGGTGATGCCATGCACGAAGCCCTTGTCTGGTGAAGGTTGCTACTGATGAATGACTGTGGGAGCCGGCTTGCCGGCTCCCACAGGGGGGGCTCACTGCTTGTTCATCTTCTCCTCGATCTTCTTGTCCACATCGGCGCGGATCTGGTCGATGCTGAAGCTCGCCGGCCGCTGGCTAGGCGGGTAGTCGACGAAGGTCTGGAGGAACGCGGCGGCCTTCTTGATGCCGTTGAAGACAAGGTAGTCGTTCTTGGTCAGCCAGTCGTTGTACTGGTCGGAAACCACGTCCGCCCGCTCGTAAGGGTCCATGCGCAGGTTGAACATCTTCGGCACGCGCAGGCAGGTGAAGGGTTCGCTCCAGACCGCGAAGCCGCCTGGCGCGCGTTGCTCGCAGAAGACGATCTTCCAATCGCCATAGCGCATCGACACCAGCTCGCCGTCATCGTTGAAATAGTAGAACTCGGTGCGCGCGCTCTTGTCGGTCTTGCCGGTGAGCATGTCGAGCTGGTTGAAGCCGTCCAGGTGCACCTTGAAGTTCTTGCCACCGACATCGGCGCCCTTGAGCAGGCGGTCCTTGATGTCGACGTCGCCGGTTGCCGCCAGCAATGTCGGGAACCAGTCGAGGCCGGACATCATCTGGGTATTTACCGAATCAGGCTTGATCTTGCCTGGCCAGCGCACCATCGCCGGCACCCTGAAGGCACCCTCCCAGTTGGAGTTCTTCTCGTTGCGGAACGGCGTGGTCGCCGCATCCGGCCAGGACCACTGGTTGGGGCCGTTGTCAGTGGTGTAGACGACGATGGTGTTGTCGGCGACCTTGAGGTCGTCCAGGGTCTTGAGCAGCTTGCCGACATCGCCGTCATGCTCGAGCATGCCATCGGCATACTCGTTGCCGACCATGCCGCTCTGCCCCTGCATCGACTCGCGCACATGGGTGAAGGCGTGCATGCGGGTGGTGTTCATCCACACGAAGAACGGTTTGTTGGCCTTGACCTGCTTGTCGATGAAGTTGATTGCAGCCTGGGTGGTCTCGTCGTCGATGGTTTCCATGCGTTTGGAGGTGAGCGCACCGGTGTCCTCGATCTTGCCATCGGCGCTGGACTTGATCACCCCGCGTGGCGAGGCAGCCTTGGTGAACGCCTCGTCATCCTTGGGCCAGTACGGGCGCTCCGGCTCCTCTTCGGCGTTGAGGTGGTAGAGGTTGCCGAAGAACTCGTCGAAACCGTGGTTGGTGGGCAGGTATTCATCGCGATCGCCCAGGTGGTTCTTGCCGAACTGGCCGGTGGCGTAGCCTTCGGCCTTGAGCGCCTGGGCAATGGTCACATCGCGCGCCTGCAGGCCCACCGGCACACCCGGCATGCCGACCTTGGACAAGCCGGTGCGCAACGCCGACTGGCCGGTGATGAAGGTCGAACGCCCCGCCGTACAGCTGTTCTCGGCATAGTAATCGGTGAACATCATGCCTTCCTTGGCAATGCGGTCGATGTTCGGCGTCTGGTAGCCGACCACGCCCTTGCCGTAGGCGCTGATGTTGGTCTGGCCGATATCGTCGCCGAATATCACCAGGATGTTCGGCTTGTCCGCCGCACTGGCCAGCCCCGCCGCGAACGTTGCCGTGGCCGCGAGGGCGGCCGCCGACAACCATGCTCTTCTGGACTTCATAGCTACGCTCTCCGTTTCACGTCACTGCTGTAGTCCACGACTTCGGGCACATGGGCTGCCGACACGGGCCGGGCCCTGTACTCCTGCGGTTGGTTGATAACGCTTCAGGGTGTTTCGAAGGGATACACACGGCGCCATTCCCCGGCCATGTCCACCACCGTCCAACCTTTGGCCTGCGCCTGGTCCAGGGCCTTGTCCAGGTGCCCGACCTTGCTCGTGCGGTCATAGGCCCATTCACGGTGGGCGTCGGTGTGGTGCACCAACCCGGCAAAGCGCCGGCCTGGCCCGGCCATGGTCCACTGCAGCATCTGCAGGTCGCCGTCGGAATTGCCGAAGGCCAGGATCGGCCGGCGGCCGATGACCCAGTCGATGCTCACAGGCTTGCCCGGGCCATCGTCGTTGTGCTGGATGGTGGGCAGGCGCTGGATGCTCAATTTGCCCTGCTGGTCCTGGAAGCGGGCGCCCAGGGTGGTGCCGATCACCTGTTCCGGCGGGATGCCGTACACCTCCTCGGCAAACGCGCGCATGAAGGCCACCTCGCCCCCCGAGACGATGTAGGTCTTGAAGCCGTTGTCGCGCAGGTAGGCCAGCAGCTCCAGCATCGGCTGGAACACCATTTCGGTGTACGGCTTGCCGGTGCGCGGGTGGCGGGCGCTGGCCAGCCAAGCGCGGCTGCGGGCGATGAAGTCGCTGCTGCTCATGCCCGAATGGGTGGCGGCGACGATCTTCAGCAGGCCATCCATGCCTTGTGCGGCCAGGGCCTGATGGTCGCGCTCGAGCACCGCCTTGAACGGTTGCCGGGTACGCCACTGGGGGTGTTCGGGGGCCAGGCGCCTGACCTCGTCCATGGCGAACAACACTTCGAAGTACAGCGGCTGCTCGCTCCACAGGGTGCCGTCGTTGTCGAACACGGCGATGCGATCGGCCGGCGCGACGTAGTCCGGCCCGCCTTGCTGGCTGACCGCCTCGACGAAGGCCACGATGGCGCTGCGCGAAGGGCCTTCGCGCCAGGCCGGCAGCGGGTCGGCCGCCTGGGCCAGCAGTGGCAGCAGGATGAGCACCAGGCACAAACCGGCCTGGCGCGCAGCGCCGCGGGCCGAGTCGCGCAGGGTGAGCCTCGCTTGCGTCATTGCCTTACCTCGATCAGCGGCTTCGGGGGTTCAGATCATGCAGCGCGTGTTTGTCAGCGCAATTCGGCTGGCCCTTGGCAGCCTCCTGGCGCAAGCGCTGCAGCAGGCGCTTGCGCGCAGCGGCGCTGAGCGCGGGCTCGCCCTGGGCGCCGTACGCGGCCTGGAAAAAGGCTAGCAAATCGCCCTGCGAATGCTCGCCACAGGGATGTTCACTTGACGACAGCACACGTCGCCCGGTGCGGCGCCGAACCCACAGGTACAGGCCGTCCAGGCGCACCGGCAGGCGGGCGCACTGCTGCCGGGCCTGGCGCAGGGCAAAGCCTGGCGAATCGAGCCAGGCCTGGTGGCGCCGGGCCTGCCAACCGCGCAGCCAGTGCCAGCCTGCCCGCCCCCATTCACGCCCGGCCCATGCCAATGCCGCCAACAGCGACAGCGCTGCCAGCAGCACCAGCCAATGGCCGGAAAGCCTGACCTGCGCCCCCTGGCCGAGGACCTGCAGGTCTTGCGTGAGGGAGAACGGTGCCTGGTAGGTGCCCGCCTGTGCCTGCACCTGCACCGCAGGCAGCGAAGCCGTGTGCGCCTCGCCCGTCGCGCCATCCCACCACTTCAGCTCGATGGCCGGCAGGCTGAAATGCCCGGCGGCCGTGGCCACATAGCTGACACTGTCCTCGCGCTGGCCGCCCAGGGTGCCGCCGCGGCCATCGCTGAGCGGCGCTACCTGGGGCGTCTGCACATAGCGCTTGAAACCTTCGACCTCGCTCAACGACGGCGGCGGGATCAGCATGGCCTGGGCACCGACGGCCACCGTATGCAGGCGGCGCGTGATGCTGTCACCGACCCGCAAAGGGCTGTGCGAGCGCTCGATGGTCTGCGTCAGCTCCACCCGCTGCGCCACCAGGCGCTGCTCGCCGGCCGTGCTGGCGGGCCCGCTAGCCTGGAACGACAGCGGCTGGCTGCGCACGGTCAGCGCCTGGTTATCCGGGCCAGGCTGAACGCCAAAGGCCAGCGCCGGGATGTCGAAGCGCTGCGCCACGGTGGGGGTGATCTGGTAGTGATAACGCAAGCCGAAGAAGGCCTTGCCGTCGAGCTGCTGGTTCAGGTGCTGGGCTTGGCCGCTGGGCGGGCTGACCACCGCGCCGGCCAGTTGCAGCGCTGGCAGCACCGGGGCATCGGTGAACCAGGTGTCGACCAGCAGGTCCACTTCCAGGTTGACCGTGGCCCCGGTCATCACCGGTTTGTCCGGCACCAGCCGCGCCTGCACCCTCACCTCGGGGTCCGCCGCATTCGCAAGCCCGGCCAGGCACATCAACAGCAGCAAGGCCCTGCGAATCATGGCGCCTCCTTGGCCGCATCCTGCAGCGCGAACTTGCGCCTGAGGAACTGCGCCGGCGAAGTGGTGAGGTTGTTCAGCCACAGCTGATCGGACGCTGCCTGGGCGGTCTGTTGCTGCTGTTGCTTGCCGCCTGCGCTGGGCGTCTGGTCCTCGACGACCTTGTCGGGTTTCTCGTCGGGTGGGTCTGCCTGCTGCTGGTCCTGGTAATCCTTGAGCAGCGCCTGGGCCAGCGCCAGGTTGGCCTGGGCTTCGGCGAACTCCGGCTGCAGGCGCAAGGCCTGCTGGTAGGCGGCAATCGCCTGGGGGAACTTGAACAGGCGCACGTAGCTGTTGCCCTGGTAGAACCAGGCCATTGGCGTATCGACCTTGCCCAGGCTGGCCAGCGCCGCCTGGAAGTCGGCAGCCTCGTAGGCGGCGACGCCCTTCCAGTACGGGTCGTGGAACTGCGCAGCAGCCTGCGGGTAGTGCCCATGCTCGAACGCCCAGCGCCCTTGCTGGTCGGCGGTGAAGAAGGCATCGGCCAGCGCCCCCGCCCGGGCAGGCTGCGCGGTTGCGCCCAGCAGCAGGGCCAGCAGCAGGCCCGGCAGCCAGTTCACCCACCAGCCCCGGCGCACGCTCAACAGCACCAGCAGCAGCGGCCAGCACAGCCAGTAGCCGGCATCCTTCCAGTGCAACTGCGCCTCCAGGCCACTGGCAGCCTTGAAATGGCGCTGGGCATGCAGCTCGATCCAGTCCAGGTCGTCGTCATTGAGCGACAGGCTGCCCAGCGGCGCATTCGCCGCCTTGGCCAGGCCCTTGAGGCCCTGGGCATCGAAATCGCCCTGCACCGGGCGCCCCTGGGCATCGAGCCTGGGCAGGCCCTGGGCATCGCGCAGCGGGCCACTTGGCTGGCTGCCGACCGCCAGCACCAGCACCTGCAGCGGGCTGCCGCGCAAACGCTTGCCGATTGCCTCGAACTGGCTGGGGTCGGCGCCATCGGTCAGCAGCACCAGGCTGCCGGGCGCCTGTTCCGCGTCCAGCAGCTTGAGCGCCTGGTCGATCGCGCCCAGTGCGTCCTTGCCGGGCTTGCTCATCAGGTCGGTGGCCAGGGCCTGGATGAAGGTGTCGAGCAACGCCGGGTCATCGGTGGCCGGCAGCACCAAGTGCGCGCTGCCGGCGTAGGCGACCAGCGCCGTGCGCGCCCCGGCGCGGCGCAGCACCAGGTCGTGCAGGGTGTGGCGCACCGCCGCCAGGCGGCTGGGCGGCACGTCGTCGGCATCCATCGAAGGCGACAGGTCCACGGCAATGATCAGCGGTGCGCGGTTGTCGAGAAAGTCTGGGGTGTCCTGCTGCCAGGTCGGCCCGGCGGCGGCCAGGGCGCCGAGCACCAGCACCGCGCCGAGCAGGTGCACGGGGCGCCAGCGCCGCTGTTCCTGCGGGGTGATCAGCAGGTGCGCGACCAGGTGCGGGGCGATGATGCCGTCAAGCTGGCGGCGCAGGTCGTGCCGGCGCAGCCACAGCAGCGGCAGCAGCACGCCGGGCAGCAGCATCAGCAGCCACAGCGGCCGCAGGAAGTGGAACGCGGCGAGATCGAAGGTCATGCCGGCGGCTCCACAGGTTGCGGCCGTCGGCCTGCGAGCCTTGCGCGCGCCAGGGCCAGCAACTGGCCCAGCAGCAACAGCGCCAGGGCTGCGCCCAGCGGCCAGGTGAACAGGTCACGCTTGGGCTGGTGGCTGAAGGTCTTGACCTGGTGCGGGGTCAGCCGGTCGAGGGTGGCGTACACCTGTTGCAGGGCCTGGCGGTCATCGGCGCGGAAGAACTGGCCGCCGGTGGTGTGGGCGATCGCCTGCAGGGCGGCCAGGTCGACCTTGGCGTCACCGGTGGCCTGCGGGTCACCGATACCAATGGTATGTACCACGATACGATTGGCCCGAGCCAGGCGCGCTGCGTGCTCGGGGGTGATGGCGCTGCCGGTGTCGTTGCCGTCGGTGAGCAGGATCAGCACCTTCTCCGGCGCCTGGGCATGGGCCATGGCCTTGATGGTCAGGCCAATGGCATCGCCCAACGCAGTGTTGGGCCCGGCCATGCCGATGCCTACTTCGTCCAGCAACATCAGCAGGCTGGCGTGGTCCAGGGTCAGCGGCGCCTGGGGGTAGGCCCCGGTGCCGAACACGATCAAGCCGATGCGGTCGTCCTTGCGCCGGGCGATGAAGTCGCGCACCACCGCCTTCACCGCGCTCAGGCGGTCGGTGCGCTGGCCTTCGGCGTTGGTGTAGTCGGTGGCCGACATGGACTGGGAGATGTCGATGGCCAGCATCATGTCGCGCATGGGCTGTTCGCGCTGGATCGGCCGCTCCACCAGCACCGGCCTGGCACAGGCCGCCACCAGCAGCCCCCACACCAGCACATTGAGCAGCAACTGCCCGCGCCCACCACTGGCGCTCGCGGCGCCCGGCTGTTTGCCGACGGCACGGCTCATGGCCGCGAAAAACGGCACCCGCAGTGCACTGCGGCTTTCCTGGTAGACGCCCAGCATCCGGTAGGCCACCCAGGCCAGGGGCAGCAGCAGGAACACCCAGGGGTAGTCAAACTGCCACATGGTGCCCCTCGATCCAGCGGCGGCTGGCACTGAACAAGGCGTCGAGCTGCTGCGCCTGCAACCCGAGCACCTGGGCATCCGGTGCATAGGCGAGCGTGTGCAGGGTGTCGGCAAAGCCCTCGGGCAGCGGCTGCGGCGCATGCCGGGCGAGAAACGCCTGCCACTGCGCACCGGCCAGGCTGGCCACCGGCGGCGCCCCCGGCATCGACAAGGCGACCCGCTTGAGCAACTCGGGCAGTTCGCGCAAACCGGCCAGCCCGTCGCCCGCCAGTTGCTCGAGCCGCTGCAAGGCTTCACGGCGATAACGCTCGCGCTGCCAGCGCCGCCAGCGCAGCGCCGCCCACAGCAGCACCAGCGCCAGCAACAGCACGCCCACCACCAGCCAGGCCCAGGTCTGCGGCAGGTAGCTGAACGGCGGCGCGCCGGGCGCCAGTTCGCGCAACTGGTCGATGGCAGGCGCTGGGGTATTCATCGCGATGCCTGGGCCAGGCGGCCCAGCTCCCGGCGCAATTGTTCAAGGCTGTCGTCGCCAGTGCTCACCAGCATCAACGGCACCTGGCTGCGACGCAGCAGTTCGGCGACATCGCGCAGGCGCCCGGCCAGGAACTCGCCCAAGGGCCGGTTGATGCGGCGCTGACCAACCTCAAACTCTACCTGCTGGGCGCCCTGGGTCACATTGAGCCGGCCCTTGTCCGGCAGTTGCAGGGCAATCGGGTCATAGACCTGGATGGCGATCACGTCGTTGTGCTGGCGCAACTGGCGCAGCAACGCCAGGGTGTCCGGGCCGATGCCGGCGAAGTCGCTGATGATGCAGATCAGGTGATCATGGCCCGCCGAGGCCACGCAGCTGCGCAGCACCTTGTCCAGCTGCGCGTCGTTCTCCTCGTCCGCGGCATAGGCCGACAAGCGCTGGTTGGCCTTGATCACCGCGCTGCACAATGCCTCGACCCGCGCACGGCTGCGCAGCGGGCGCACATAGTCGATCTGCTGGTTGCCGAACACCATGCCACCGACCCGGTCGCCGGCATGGAACGCCATCCACGCGCAGATGGCCGCCAGTTGCGCGGCGCTGACCGACTTGAAGTAGCGCTGCGAGCCGAAATACATGCTCATGCGTTGATCGACCAGCACCAGCGTGGGCCGGTCGCGCTCCTCGGTGAACGTGCGCACGAATGGCTTGCCATAGCGCAGCGAGGCGCGCCAGTCGAGGTGGCGCAGGTCATCGCCGGGGATGTAATGACGCAGTTCATCGAAGCTCAGCCCGCGCCCGCGCAGGCGCGAGGCGTGGTTGCCGGAAAGGATGCTCGACAGCGGCTGGCGCGCGACGAAGCTCAAGCCGCGGGCACGTGCTTCCAGCGCCATCAGTTCGGCGAGGGCGGCATAGACGAAACCATCGGCGGCAACGCTGCGCGCAGGCATCGGTATCTCCGTCAGGCGGGAATGGCCACCTTGTCCAACAGCCGGTCGATGACCTGGTCGGCGCCCACCCCATCGGTGATGGCGTCGTAGGAAAGCTGCAGGCGGTGGCGCAGCACCGGGTGCACCACGGCACGCACGTTATCCGGCGAAACGAAGTCCTGGCCATTGAGCCAGGCATGCGCCCGCGACACCCGGTCCAGGCTGATGCCGCCGCGCGGGCTGGCACCGATGCTGATCCAGCGGGCCAGGTCGGCATCGTAGTCGCCGGGGTGGCGGGTGGCGTTGACCAGGTCGATGAGGTAGCGGTCGATGGCGGCGGCCACGTGCACCTGGGCCACTTCGCGACGGGCGTCGAAAATCACCTGCTGGGCCAGCCGCGCGGGCTGTGTCGTGCCGTCATGGCTGGCCTGGTCCTCTTCGCGCACCAGGCGCAGCACCTGGGTTTCGTCTTCAGGGCGCGGGTAGTCGAGCTGCAGCTTCATCAGGAAGCGGTCCATCTGCGCCTCGGGCAAGGGGTAGGTGCCCTCCTGCTCGATGGGGTTCTGGGTCGCCAGCACCATGAACAGCCCCGGCATCGGGTAGCTCTGCCCGGCCACGGTGATCTGCCGCTCTTCCATGGCCTCCAGCAAGGCGGCCTGGACCTTGGCCGGGGCGCGGTTGATTTCGTCGGCGAGGATGACGTTGCCGAACAGCGGGCCGGGCTGGAAACGGATGCTGTTGCCTTCGGCGGTCTGCTGCAGGATCTCGCCGCCGGTGATGTCCGACGGCAGCAGGTCGGGGGTGAACTGGATGCGCCGCATCTGCGCGTCCAGGTGCGTGGCCAGGGCTTTGACCGTGCGGGTCTTGGCCAGGCCTGGGAGGCTTTCGAGCAGCACATGGCCGTTGGCGAGCAGGCCCAGCAGCACGTGGCGGATGGTCTCGGCCTGGCCGAGGACCTTTTGCGCGACCGAAGCTTCCAGGGCCTGGACGTGTTCGTGAGTGTTCACGGGGCGGGGTTCCTGGGTGGCGTTTGGGAGTCTGGTAAATCTAGTTGGGTTGGGGTGGGGTGCAATGGGGTGTCGTGAAGAGAACATGCGCCGCTGGTGCTTGGGTTGGGTTTTGTAGTGGATGTGAGATCGAGCGCCGCCCGCGCGGCGCATCGCGGATAAATCCGCTCCCACATTTGTTGCAACGTACCTATGCCTGATAAGCCATGGTTGCCAGCCTTGGTGGCACGACGCAGTTCCTCGGCGGGCACCAAGAGCGGACAACCATGGCCTGACAGACCGTGGCACGTTGCAACAAATGTAGGAGCGGATTTATCCGCGATGCGCCGCGCGGGCGGCGCTCGATCTCAAAACCACCAAAAATCCCAACCCATGCCCCCAAGATCCCCTCAAGGCTGCTTCCGCCAATACGGCTCGATGCCCCGCAACCGCGGATCTTCCGGCGCCACCTCGCGCATCCGCTGCACATACGGCCAGGCCTGCTCCCGCTCCCCTGCCAGGGCATGCAGGTAGATCAGCGAATACAGCAGGTCCGCATCCGCCGGCGCCTGCTCCAGGCCACTGCGCAACGCCTGCAGCGCCTCGTCTCGGCGGTCCATGCGCGACAGCAGCAAGCCCTGGTTGTAGCGAATGCGCGTATTGCCCGGCAGGGCCACGGCCGCCTGCTCCATCCAGCCCGCCGCCTCCTCGGGCTTGCCCCGCTCCACCAGCAGCAGGGCGAGCATGTAGGCCAGGTTGCCGCGGTCGGGGGTGGGCATCTTGTCCAGCGCCACGCCTTCGCGCAGCAGCTGCTCGGCATCGTCCAGGCGCTGGCTGCCACTGGCCAGGGTGACCAGGTTGACCCTGGCCGGCGTGAAATACGGGTCCATGCGCAGGGCCTGGCGGTACTGCTGCATGGCCTGCTCGTCACGGCCCTGGCGCTGCATCAGCACCGCCAGGTTGAGCCGCCCGCCCGGCAGGTCGGCGTTGCTGCGCAGGCGCTGTTCGTATTCGGCAAGCATGGCGCCGTACGGTTGGCGGCTGGCTTCGGGAAGCTGCGCGGCGGGCACGTCGGCCAGCGCACGCACGGCTTCGTCGCGCACCGCCAGGGCCGGGTCCTGCAACAGCGCCAGCAAGGGCGCCACGCGCTGTTCGGGCGGTACACGGCTGAAGCCGTTCACCGCATAGGCCCGCACCACCGCGTCCTTGTCCTGCAGCGCCCAGCGCAAGTTGCTGCTGGCCGCAGGCCCCATGCCCGCCAGCTGCTCGGCAGCGGTCGCCCGGACGATAGCGGGGTTGCTCTTGTCTGCCAGCACGTAGCCCAGGCGGCTGAGGCCGGAACTTGGGTCTTCGCGCACGGCATGGAAACTTTCGCCGTAGTGGGCCGGGCGCTTGGGCTGGCTGAACCAACTGTCGATGGCGCTGGCGGCCCATGCTGGCTGGCGGTCTTGATGGCACATCGTGCAGGCATCCGGGCCGACGCCCTGGGCCGCGAGGTCCGGCCGTGGAATGCGCAGGGCGTGGTCGCGCCGGGGGTCGACGACCATGTAGTTCTTGCTCGGCATGTGGCAGTTCACGCACTGCGCGCCCGGCGAGCCTGCAGCATGGTGATGGTGCTCGGGGCTGTCGTAGTCCTTGGCCTGCAAGCCGGCAAAGCGCGCGGTGTTGGGCTGGGTGTTGTGGCACTGCAGGCACAGGCCGTTGCCTTCGATGCGCACCTTGGTGGTGTGCGGGTTGTGGCAGTCGGTGCAGGTGACCCCGGCGGCGTACATCTTGCTCTGGGTGAACGAGCCGTACTCGTACACCTCGCCGTCGATCTGCCCATCGGCATGGTACAGGCCGGCGCGCAGGGTGGCCGGCAGGCTCTGGTCGAGCTGCGCGTGGCCGGGCAACTGGCCGGTGCCAAGGCCCTGCCGGCGGCTGTGGCAATAGGCGCACTGCTCCACCAGCCCTTTGCTGCCCAGCGCCTTGAAATCCACCGCCAGGCCCTGGGCCGGCGATGCCCCGGGGTTGCGCCTGGCCCAGTCGACATGGGCCTGGCTTGGCCCGTGGCAGCCTTGGCAGCCCACGGTCTTCTCCTGCCAGGTACTGGCGAAGCTGTCCTTGGCATCGTCGTAGTGCTTGAGCAGCCAGGTCGAATGGCAGTCGGCGCACATGCCGTTCCAGTTCTGGTAGCGGCCGGTCCAGTGCAACGGGTCTTGCGGAGTGAAGCGCTGCCCGGGATAGAGCGAGAACCAGCGCTGGCCACCCTGCTCCGCAGGCCGGCTGTCCCAGGCGATGGTCAGGGCCTGCAAGCGCCCCCGCGACAACGCCACCAGATATTGCTGCAGCGGCGAGTAGCCGAAGGTGTAGAGCACCTTGAAGTCGGCCGGTTTGCCGTCCTCGCCTTCGAGGTTGACGAAATAGCCATCGCCCTTGCGATAGAAGCGCGCCTGCACGCCATCCTGGTCGTAGCGCACGTCATTGAAATTGCCCAGCACGTTGGCCGGGCTGGCATCGCGCAGCGCCCAGGCATGGTCGGAATGCTGCCACTGTGCGGCCTGCTCGGTGTGGCAGGCCTGGCAGCTGCCGGCATCGGCGTAGCCTTCACGGTCCTTGGCCTGGCCCGGCGGCTGGCCGCCTCCCGACGCTGCCGTGACGAGCGGCGTGCTGGCCAGCGCCAGCAACAGCACAGTGCTTCTGACGAGCACTCGCAACCCCTGCACTGCCTGTGCACGCCACCCCATTGATCAGCTCCACGGCCATTGCTGTTCGCCCTGTAGCGGGCTGTTCTGATGTATTCGCACCCCAAAACACAGCTTCACCCTAGTACAGCCTTCTGCTTCCTGCGCATCGTGCACGTGGGCCTGGCCGAAAAAACCTCGACTACACTGCGACAGGCTCAGTCGCCCAGCCAGCACCTGAGCCAGGTGCCTTGCCCGAGTAACTTTCCAGTGCCGCAACGGGTCGGCCCTTGAGCCCTGCATACGCGTTGCCCTCATCGAATGACAAGGCTGCGCAGGCAGCCACAAGGAGATGTCATGAAACACTGGTTGCTGGGTGCATCCCTGTTGTCCCTGAGCGTATCGGCCTTTGCCCAGATCCCCGACAAGCTGGCCGAGGATGCCTACATCTATGGCTATTCGATCGATGAAGCCTACAAGTTCTTCTACGAAACGGCGGTGAAGACCCACACCCCGCTCAACCGCTTCCAGAACATCCGCCACCTGGCCGATGACACCTACACCGACCACCCCACCATCAACAACGACACCCTGCACCTGATGGGCTGGCTGGACGTGGCCGCGGAACCTGTGATCGTCAGCGTGCCGGACATGGACAAGGGCCGTTACTGGATCCTGCACACCATGGACATGGGCCACTACACCACCTCCATGATCGGCTCGCGCACCCGCGACACCAAAGGCGGCCATTTCATGTTCGCCGCGCAGGGCTGGAAAGGCGAAGTACCGCCCAGCGTCACCGAGGTGATCCGCGTCGACTCCAACCTGATCAAGCTGATGGGCCGGATCATGGCCACCGGCCCCGAAGACCAGAAGACCGCACTCAACTACATGGACGACTGGAACGTGCGCACACTGTCCGCCTACCTCGGCCTGCCCGGGCCCAAGGCCAAGCAGCGCACCTACCTGGACCCGGCCAAGAGCAACTGGCTGCAACGGGTCAATTTCGTCCTGTGCGATGGCAGCATGGCCAAGGCCGACCAGAAATGGCTGGACCAGTACAAGGCGGTAGGCCTGGCCCCGTGCAAGAAAGACTTCACCCAGGAGCAGCTCGCTGCTGCCAGGAAAGGCGAGGCGCTGGGCAAGAAGCACATCGAGGAACTGGCGCCCAAACTGACCACTTCCGGCAAGTCGCTGGGCACCCGAGAGCAGCTGGGTGATGGCCCGCGCGACCTGTTCGCCGTCGGCACCTACGTCGGCCAATGGGGCCTGCCACCGGACGAAAGCGTCTACCTCAAGGAAGGTACCGCCAGTGATGGCAAGAACATCAACGGCGCCAATGGCAAGTCGTACCGCATCACCTTCAAGGCGCCGGATGTCAGCCAGTTCTGGTCCTTCACCGTCTACGCCGCCGACAACCGCTTCATGGCCCACAACGCAATCAACCGCCACAGCCGCGGCGACCGCACGCTGAAGCCGGACGCCGAGGGCAACTACACCCTCGAGCTGAGCGCCAAGGGCGACGAGAGCAACCCCAACTACCTGCCCATTCCGGAAAAGGACGCCTACATCGTGATGCGCCTGTACGGCCCCAGCAAAGCCGTGCAGGAAGGCAGCTACAAGTTCCCGCCGATCGAGGTGGTCAAGCCCTGAAACCTGCCTGTTCGATCTGCCCTGGAGGCCCCGTGACGTCCCGCCGCAGGGGCCTCTATCGCGCGCGATTGGGCAAAATCCAGATTCCTTTCTAGTATGAGAATTCGAACTGTTTACGCAGCGTTTCAATCAAGTTCTCAGAAAGGAGTCGAGGATGCCGTTGCCCGCCGTTGCACACCGATATCTGCCACTGTTGCTGGCCCTGGCCAGCATTGGCGCGCACGCCGAAGGCGAAACCACGGGCGAGGACCCGCAGCTGATCCGCGTGCTGCTTGCCGCCGAGCTTGAGACCACCCTGTCCAGCCAGATGAGCGGCACCCTGGGTGAACTCAAGGCCAGCTTTGGCGAACACGTGGCCAAGGGCGCCAGCCTGGCCCGCTTCAACTGCAACGAGGCCCAGGCACGGGGCAAGGTCGCGGTGGCCGAACTGGCCATGGCGCGGCAGAACCTGGACGCCAAGAAGCAGCTGCGCAAGCTCGATGCCGTGGGCGACATCGAAGTGGCCGCGGCCAATACCGAAGTGCAGAAGGCCGACGGCGCGCGCGCCATGGGCGAGGCGCAGATGAGCTACTGCCAGGTGCTGGCGCCGTTCTCCGGGCATGTCGCCAAGGTCTACGTCAAGCCGTTCCAGACGGTCAGCGCCGGTACGCCGCTGTTCGACCTGGTCAGCGATGGCGCCTTGAAGGTGCGCCTGAATGTGCCATCGAGCCAGCTCAAGGAACTGCGCCCAGGCCAGCCGCTGGAGGTGAGCGTGCACGAAACCGGCAAGACCTACCCGGCCAAGGTCAGCGTGATCAACGCCCGGGTCGATGCCGTGGCGCAAACCGTGGAGCTCGAAGCGCGCTTCGATCAGCGTTTCCCTGAACTGATGGCCGGCATGAGCGGCACTGCGCGGTTCGACCATGACCGTGAATAGGCCGCTCCCTCACCCGCAACTGCTGTTGCAGCTGGACCACCTGCGTGACAAGGCCATGGCCGCCGAAACCCTGAATGCCCTGGCGTTCAGCATGGCCAACGACCTCTACCCGCTGCTGCCCTTCCACCAGGCGCTGGTGTTCGAGCAAGGCAAGGCCGGCCTTGACCTGCTGTGCGTCTCGGGCCTGGCGCGGCCCACCGAGGACTCGCCCTACCTGGTCTGGCTCAAGCGCGCCAGCCGCTGGCTGGCCGAACGCCTGGCCACTGCCCAGCCCACCTGGCTGACTTTGGACAATGCCGCACCGCCCGAAGATATCGCCCAGGGCTGGAGCGAATGGTGGCCCAGCGGCCTGTGGTGCATCCCGCTGCACGGGCCGGCCGGCGAACGCCTTGGCGTGCTGGTGCTGCTGCTCGAAGAAGCGCCGCCCGAGGTGCTGTACACCCAGCTCGAAGGCCTGACCCGTACCTGGGCCTACTGCTGGCGCACGCTGACCCGGCGCCGCCACCTGCGCCGCTGGCGCCCGAGCCGGCGCCAGGTGCTGGTGACACTGCTGGTGGCCGCCGGGCTGCTGCTGGTGCCGGTGCGCCAGACGGCGCTGGCGCCGGCGCAGATCGTCTCGCGCCAGGCGCAGATCGTCAGCTCGCCGATCGACGGGGTGATTGCCCAGGTGCTGGTGCGCCCCAACCAGCCGGTGGAAGCCGGCACGCCGCTGTTCACCCTCGATGAAACCACCCTGCGCAGCCGCGCCGAAGTGCTCGGCAAGGAAGTGGCGGTGGCCGATGCCGAGCTGCTGGCCGCCAGCCAGCGGGCGTTCGACAACCCGCAAAGCAAGAACGAACTGACCCTGCTGCAGGGCCGAGCCCAGCAGCGCCGCGCCGAGCTGGCCGCCGTGCAGGCGCAGCTGCGGCGCACCCAGGTGGTGGCGCCAAGGGCCGGCGTTGCGGTGTTCAGCGACCCCAACGACTGGATCGGCAAGCCGGTGTCGACCGGCGAGCGCATCCTGCATGTGGCCGACCCCTCGCAACCGGCAATGCAGATCCAGCTGGCCGTGGCCGATGCCATCGCCCTGGAGCCGGGCGCCGAGGTCACGCTGTTTCTCACCGCCTACCCGCTCAGCCCGCTCAAGGGCAAGATCCTCGAAACCAGCTACCAGGCCAAGCCCAGCGACGACGGCGTGGTCGCCTACCGCCTGCTGGCCAGCATCGACGAGCACTCCGAGCATGCCCGCCTGGGCCTGCACGGCACCGCCAAGCTCTACGGCGGCCGGGTGATGCTCGGCTATTACCTGCTGCGTCGCCCGCTGGCCACCGTGCGTGCCTGGAGTGGCTGGTGATGCTCGAGCTCAGCGACCTGCCCCTGCCGCCACTGCGCGAGGACCTGCGCCTGTGCGAAGCCGCCGACAACCGTGAGGGAGAGCCGGCGTGGATGATCCACGACACGGTGGTCAACCGCTTCTACCGGATCGGCTGGCTGGAGTTCGAATGCCTGCTGCGCTGGGGCCAGACGCCGCGCCAGGTCAGCGAACAGGTCTCACGCGACAGCGCGCTGAACCCGGACGTCGAGCAGGTGCTGGCGCTGCGGGCGTTCCTCGAACAGCACAACCTGCTGCGCCCCGGCCACGAGCAACTGGCCAGGCTGCAGGCGGCCAGCGAGTCGCGCACCTGGTCGAGCTGGCGCTGGTGGCTGCACCACTACCTGTTCTTTCGCATCCCCCTGTTGCGCCCGCAAGCCGGGCTGCAGCACCTGGCCAAGGCCCTGGGCTGGCTGTTCCACCCGCTGACCGCGGTGCTGGTGGTGGCCCTGACCCTGGTCGGGCTGGTGCTGGTGATGCAGCAATGGGACAGCTTCACCCATGCGGTGGTGGAGTCGTTTTCCACCGAGGGCCTGTTCAGCTTTGCCCTGGCGCTGGTCGTGGCCAAGACACTGCACGAGCTGGGCCATGCGCTGGTGGCCACGCGGCTGGGCCTGCGCGTCGGGCACATGGGCGTGGCGTTCCTGGTGCTGTGGCCGATGCTGTACACCGACACCGGCGAAAGCTGGAAGCTCAAGCGCTCTCGTCAACGCCTGGCGATCGCCTCTGCCGGCATCGTCACCGAGCTGTCGCTGGCGGGCCTGGCCACCCTGGGCTGGGCCTTGTGCGACGACGGCGCCCTGCGCAATGCCTTGCTGTACCTGGCGACCACCAGCTGGGTGCTGTCGCTGGCACTCAACGCCAGCCCGTTCATGCGCTTTGACGGCTACTTCATCCTCAGCGACCTGCTCGACTTTCCCAACCTGCACGAGCGCGCCTCGGCCATGGCGCGGGTGGCCCTGCGGCGCAACCTGCTGGGGCTGAACGAGCCCTGGCCCGAGCCGTTTCCCGTCGGCCAGCGGCGGCTGCTGGTGGCGTTCGCCTTTGCTACCTGGCTGTACCGCCTGGTGCTGTTCCTGGGCATCGCGGTGGCGGTGTACCTGTTCTTCTTCAAACTGCTGGGGATCGTACTGTTCATGGTCGAATTGGCGTGGTTCATCGCCCTGCCGGTAAAGCGCGAGCTCAACCACTGGTGGCAGCAGCGCGCGTTCATTCCCGGGCAGCGCAAGCGGCTGTTCTACCTGGGCCTGGGGCTGCTGGTGCTGGCCCTGGCGGTGCCTTGGCACAACCAGGTGGATGCAGTGGGCGTGGCCCGTGCCGAACACCAGTTGCGCGTGTACACGCCCTACCCGGCACGCCTCAAGAGCCTGCAGCCGGCCGGCCAGGTCAAGGCCGGCGAGGTGCTGGCGGTGCTCGACGAGCCGGACCTCGACTCGCGCATGCGCAGCAGCGAGGCCACGGCGCGCAGCTACCAGGCGCGGCTGTCGGGGCTGCTGGCCGACCCTGCCGGGCTGGCCGAGGATGCCGCCACCCAGCAGCGCCTGAGCGTGCAGAACGAAGAAGCCCGCTCGGCGCGCCGGGAAATCGCCCGGCTCAACCTGCAGGCACCGTTCGCCGGCGCCTGGCTGGACGTGGACCGCGACCTGCAGCCCGGCCAGTGGCTCAACCGCCAGGAGCCGCTGGGCATCCTCATCGACCCCCGCCACTGGCAGGTCGATGCCTATGTCGCGCAAGACCAGGTGCACCACCTGGCCGTAGGCAACCCAGTCAAGTTCTACCCCGAAGGCCAGGCCACCGCGCTGCACGGCAAGGTGCTGGCCATCGGCAGCACCCGCGCCGGGCAACTGGCCCACCGCATGCTGTCTTCGCACTTTGGCGGGCCAGTGGCCACCAGCGGCCAGTCCCTGACCCCCAATGCGGCGTTGTTCCAGGTGCTGATCGCCCTGGACGAGCCCCTGGCCAGCGTGCGCGAAACCCGCGGCAAGCTGCAGATCGAAGGGGAAAGGCGCAGCGTGCTGGGCGAATTGGGCAAGTGGCTGTTGGGCGTCGGGCTGCGTGAAAGCGGGTTCTGACAGCGCCTCTGGGCGGCTCCCGCTGCACTTTCAGAAAACCCGACTAGCATTGCTTAAGCTCCCGAATTTGCAGTCGAAACTTTGAGCAGGTAAGGACATGGACATCAAAAGCAGAGCCGGCTTCGCCACTGCCTTGCGCCCGCGGTCGCAAACGGTCGCCCTTGAGCAGCGTATCCTGTTCGACGGGGCCGCTGCGGCGGCGGTCGATCAGCAGCACCACAGCGACCCCAGCACTGCAGAGGCCAAGGACAGCAGCCACCCCGCCCCCACCGCCAGCGAGGCGCAAACCACGGCGGCGCCGCCCGCTCAACGCAACCTGGTGGTCATCGACGCACGCCTGGAAAACCGCGACCAGCTGGCCGCCAACCTGCCGGCGGGCACCACCGCGCTGGTGGTCGACCCCGGCCAGGACGCGGTCGCGGCCATCAGCAATGCCTTGGCGCAACTGGGCAAGGTCGACTCCATCCAGGTGTTCTCCCACGGCGCCTCCGGCCAGTTCACCCTGGGCAACCAGGTGTTCACCCGCCAGACCGTCGAACAAATGGGCGAGCGCCTGAGCGCCTGGCGCGACGAACTCAACGCCGGCGCCGATATCCAGCTCTACGGCTGCGACGTGGGCACCGGCAGCGCCGGGCAAGCGCTGGTCAACGAGCTGGCACGCTGGACCGGCGCCGACGTGGGCGCCTCGAACAACGCCACCGGCAGCCAGCTGGCCGGCGGCGACTGGCGCCTTGAGGTGCGCAATGGCGATGTGGACAAGACCATCGCCCTGGCCGCCGCCACCCTCGACAACTTCCAGGGCCTGCTGGCCGACGCCAGCCCCACCGCCAGCCTGAGCAGCGGCGGCGCCGACGTGCAGCTGGGCACCCAGTTCAACTTCACCGTGAGCTTCAGCAACCCGTCCAGCCAGGAAGGCTACGCGCCGTTCCTCGATGTGTTCATGCCGGCCACCGGCCGCGATGGCGACGACGGCGCCAGCTTCGTCTCCGCCACCTACCTGGGGCGGGCGGTGAACAGCTTCGTCATCACCTTCGACGCCAACGGCAATGCCACCCACCCGCTGGCCAAGGATGCCAGCGGCAACGCCCTGGTGATCAACGCCGCCAGCGTCGGCATGAAGCCCGGCGACCAGATGGTGGTGCTGCAACTGCCTTACGCCAGCGTCACCAACGGCCAGCCCAGCATCGACATCGTGATCACCGGGCAGCTGAGCAACCTGGCCGACACCACCTACTCCGACGGCGCGCCCAACCTCACCATCAATACCCGCGCAGGTTTCGAGTACGGCAACGACTCGGTGAACAACCCGGTCCAGGACCCGAGCCTGGTGGAAAGCGCGCTGCACAGTTTCGTGATCACGCCGAAGCTGTTGCAGGTCACGCAAACGGTCAACATGCCCGAAGGCGAAACGGTCACCGGCCCCAACTTCACCCGCACCCAGACCGTCACCGTGACCCCGGCGCCCGGCCAGACCCTGACCAACGTCACCGTCACCCAGACCGTGCCCGACCAGGTGCACGTCAGCGCCATCACCCCAGGCCCCGGCGGTACGCTGGCCTCGATCACCCTGCACGACGGCACGGTGCTCACCGACCCCACCGCCATCGCGGCGGCCCTGGCCAACCCCAATGCCTTCGTGGCCAGCTACGACATCCACTACGACACCCTGACCGGCGCCAGCGAAACCCAGGTCAACTTCTATGTGCCGGAGATCGACGCCAACGGCCGCCCGGTGATCGACCCGGCCACCGGCAACCCGGTGACCATCAACTTCGGCAACGCCAGCGTCAATGGCGACTGGAACCCGCTCGACCCGCGCGACCGCCCCACCGACCCGGACGGCTACCCGTTCAATGAAACCGGCAATGGCCAGGGCATCACCTTCGTCGCCAAGTCGATCACCCTGCTCAAGCAGGTCAACCTGCAGAACGACGTCGGCACGCCGGGGCTCACGCCCGGCGACACCCTGCGCTACACCATGGACGTGGCCATCTCCGACTTCTTCGCCTTCGGCGAGAACATCCTCGAGGAAGGCCAGTTCAGCGTCACCGACCTGCTCAGCGATGGCCAGACCTTCGACCCGAGCAACCCGCCCACCCTGATCATCCAGCAGCATGGCGGCTCCCAGGCCATTGCCCTGGTCTATACCCAGACGGTGAACGCCGACGGCAGCACCACGCTGGTGTTCGACATCGCCGAGTCGATCCGCCGGGCCGTTGCAGGCCCGGGTGTCGCGGCGCTGTTCGGCGACCTCTACGACGATGACATACAGGAAGGCGCCACGCGCTTGAGCATCGTCTACGACGCGCTGATCGACACCACCTACACCACCGACCACCCGCCCCACGACCAGCTCAACGAAGGCGACAGCGTCAGCAACAACGCCACGGTCAGTGCCACGGTGCTGCGCGACATTCTCAACATCGGCGGCGTGCAGAGCGATGGCTCCAGTACCACCAGCACCATCGACACCTCCACCGTCGACATCGAGCTGACCCAGGTCAACGGCGGCAACCCGCCGAGCAACGGCGAACTGCGCCCGGGCGATGTGGTGACCTTCACCATCAGCTACGACCTGCTGGTGGCCGATTACGAAAACTTCAAGCTCACCGCCTACCTGCCACTGCCTCTGCTCGACGCCAACGGCATCACCTGGAGCTTCGGCACCGGCGTCGGCCAGTGGAGCTTCGGCAGCGGCAACAACATCCTCGATGTGCCCGACAGCGTCACCACAGGCCCGGGCAACTCGATCATCTTCGACTTCGGCAACTTCGCCTCCGGCGGCCTCAACGGCGGCACCGTGCAGGTGCGCTTCACCATGGTGGTCGGCGACCAGCCGTTCGCCGACCAGCGTGAACTCGACGTGCTGGCGCAGTCGAGCCAGACCACCACGGTCGACAAGACCGTGCTGACGTCTTCCGATGTGGCAGTGATCGAGTCGGTGGCCGAACCTGTGCTGGACATCAAGCATGGCGTGGTGTCCAGCAGCAATGGCACGGTCACCGGAACCACCGGCAGCTGGACCGCCCCCGGCACCAGCGGCGTGCCGTTCGGCGGCAGCGTCACCAGCCTGGCCGCGGTGGACGGCAACGTCAGCGGCATCGACGGTGCCGATACCCTGCGCCTGGCCACTGCGCTGAAGAACAGCGGTGGTGGCGGTGCCTTCGACGTAAGCACCAGCATCACCCTGCCGGCCGGCATTTCGTTCGTCGGCGGCAGCCTGAGCGCGGCCAACCTGCAGATCTACCGGGGCGACGGCACCTTGCTGGTGGCCGGCACCGACTACAGCGTCAGCGGCAACACCATCACCTTCCTCGACGCCAACGGCCAGGCCACCTTGCTGGCCGGGCGCAGCGGCACCGCCAGCGACCTGTCCGGCGCCAACGTGGTGGTGATCACCTACGACGTCAGGGTCAACGATGCGATCCTCGCCTCCAGCACCCTGCAGAGCACCGCGGCACTGACCTACTACGCCAGCGTCGACGGCGGCCAGGACTTCACCCCCACCGACCTGGTGGAGGTGGCCAACCAGCAAGTGGCCGCGCCGACCATCAGCAAGACCTACAAGGACGGCAGCCTCAGCGACGACGACTCCAGCGCCAGCCACACCACCGGCAGCAACCTGGTGATCGGCGAAAGCATCACCTACGACATCGTCGTCACCCTGCCCGAAGGCACCACCGGCAACCTGCGCATCAATGACCTGATCCCCCCGGGCCTGCGCCTGGACCCACGCTTCAACGGCAACCTGGGCTACCAGATCATCACCCTGGCTTCCGGCAGTGGCGCGCTGGGCGCGGATTTCAATGGCGTGCTCAACGTCAACCCGCTGACCCCGGACGGCAGCGACGGCGGCGACCTGATGCTGGTGTTCAGCAGTGCCGGCGCCACCGCCGACAACATCGTCGGCAACAACAGCTTCGTCATCCGCCTGGTGCTGGTGGCCAGCAACGTTACCGGCAACCAGCAGGGCACCACGCTGAACAATGGCGCGCAGCTGGTCTACAGCGACCCCGACGGCGATACCCCCAACGGCGCAGTGGCCGTGGACCGCAGCCTCGACAGCGCGCAGCAGCCCGGCGTGACCATCGTCGAGCCGACGCTCACGGTAACCCAGCAGATCATCTCGACCCCCTCCTTCGGCGGCTTCGACCAGGGCGATGAGGTGATCTTCACCATCACGGTGGCCAACAACTCCGGCACCGATGCCTTCGACATCAGCCTGCTGGACAACCTGCCGACCCAGATCGACAACCTGGTCATCAACGGCACTATCCAATACTTGGGTGGCGCCACCAACAACGGCAGCATCGACTTCATCATCAGCGGTGGCCAGCTGGTGACCGCCAACGGCGCCAACATCGACATCGCCAACGGCGGCAGCATCGTCATCACCCTCAAGGGCACGGTCAATGCCTCGGCGGCCGGCATGGCGGTGATCCCCAACAACGTGCAGGTCAACTGGAGCAGCCTGAACGGCATCGACAGCAGCACCGACACCGCCAACGGCGAGCGCAACGGCAACGACGGCCTGCTCAACTCGGGCGTGCTCAACGACTACTCGGTGATCAGCGCCTTGCTGATCCCGGTCACCAATGGCATCCAGGTGTCGCGCGTCGGTGGCGTGAGCGACACGCCGCCGGCCACCAACAGCAGTGGTGCCACCGACACCAGCGGCCTGCAGGAAAACGTCGCGGTCGGCGAAATCATCCGCTACCGGGTGGCGGTGCTGGTGCCGACCGGCGACAACCCCAACTACCAGATCCGCATCGAACTGGCGGCGGGCCTGGAGTTCATCCCCGAGGAATTCAACCGGATCCTCATCGCGATGGTGTCCAACGGTGGCCTTACCACCGATGCCGGCGACCTGGTCATCGCAGGTTCGTCGCTGTACATGACCGGCAACCAGAACAGCGATGTGTCCCTGCCGATCCACCCCGACCTAAGCGGCACGGTACCGAGCGGCATCTTCGACACCGCCAACAACCGGCTGCAGATCACCACCAACGGCGACGGCAGCCAGACCATCACCTTCAGCCTCGGCAACCTGACCAACACCGAGATCAACGACAACGATATCGAAGGGGTCATCCTCGAGTTCAACGTGCGCGTCAGCAACGTGGCCGGCAACCAGGCCGACACGCGCCTGGGCATGACCGTCTTCGAGCACGTGGGCGACAACGGCGGCGTCGACCGCGGCCGCAGCGACACCATTTTCGAGCGCGTGGTGGAGCCAAGCTTCACCAACATGGACAAGTCGGTCATCAACGTGACGCCCGGCAGCAGCACCACCGAGGCCACGGTGTCGGTGAGCTTCACCCAGAACGGCGGCGTGCCCGCCTACGAGACCCACCTGGTCGACAAGTTCCCCAATGGCAGCAACTACCAGGTGCAAAGCATCCTGCTCAACGGCACGGCGCTGAACCTGGCCAACCTGCCCGCGGGCATCAGCTTCAGCGATGGCACCGGCATCACCGTCGATTTCGCCCGGCTGGCGCCCAACGACACGGTGCAGGTGATCTACACCGTCACCCTGCCCAACACCGCCAACATCGCCGATGACGCCGCCAGTTCCGCCGTACTGACCTGGACCAGCCTGCCCAGCGACTTCGAAAGCAACGGCTGGGGTGGCTCGCTGCCTTCCACCCCAGGCGGCGCAACCGGCGAGCGCACCGGCCAGGACGGCGCCAACGGCCTGAACAACTACATCTTGAGCGACGGCGCCGGCATGGGCGTGATCCGCGGCACGCTGTGGGACGACACCCGCAGCGCCACGGACAATGTCACCCCGGACGGCCCGGGCCTGGACGGGGTCGGCGTGACCCTGACCTGGGCCGGCGACGACGGCCTGTTCGGCACCGCCGACGACAAGGTCTTCAGCACCACCACCGCCAACGGCGGGGTGTACCAGTTCGCCCTGCTGCCCTCGGGCAACTACCTGATCGCCGTGGACCAGACCCACCAGGTCACGCCCGGCAACAACTTCCGCGTGCGCATCGATAGCGACACCGCTGCGGCAGCCGCAGGCCTTGGCAGCATCAACCTGGCCCTGGGCGAAGGCAGCACCGGCACCGCGGACGCCGGCTACGTGCATATCAACGAGGCGCCGGTGAACACCGTTTCCGACCAGCACGGCCAGGAAGACACGGTGCTGCACATCGGTGGCCTGGCGATCAGCGACGTGGACGTGAACGCCGGTAATGCCGATGGCGTCATGACCATCACCCTGAGCGTGGTGCACGGCGTGCTCTGGCAGACCGCCACCCCGCCCGCCGCCAACGCCACGCCACCGGCCGGCGCCGGCCGCACCCTGGTGCTGACCGGTACCCTGGCCGAGTTGAACGCGTTGCTCAGCCAGCTCTATTACAAGGGCGACCAGGACTTCAACACCTTCCGCAACAGCGAAACCCTGACCATGGTCACCAATGACCAGGGCAACTACGGCGATGCGCCGGTCGGCGGCGACGGCATCCCCGGGCAGAACCCGGCCGACGCACTGACCGACACCGACGTGATGAACATCATCATCGACCCCGTCAACGATGCCCCGGTGGCGCACAACGACATCGCCATCGCCGTCGAGGCCGGTGGCTTCAACAACGCCGACCCTGGGGTGAACCCGACCGGCAACGTGCTGGCCAACGACACCGACGTCGATATCCAGACCAACAACGACGTGCTCACCGTCACCCGCATCGCCAGCAACGTCAACCCGGCCGGCGTGCCGGTAACGGGCAACCTGGTCACGGTGATCCAGGGGCTCTACGGCACCCTGGTGATCAGGCCCAACGGCGGCTTCCAGTACATCGTCGACAACAGCAACCCGCAGGTGCAGGCGCTGCGCACCGCCGGCGACTTCATCAGCGACTTCTTCGGCTACGACATCGTCGACACCGGCGGCCTGACCAGCAGCGCGGTGCTGCAGATCAACATCCACGGCGCCAACGACACCCCGATCGCCCACGGCGACACGGCCACCGCCATCGAGGCCGGCGGCACCAACAATGGCACGGCGGGGCAAGACGCGATCGGCAACGTGCTGGACAACGACACCGACGTCGACTCCATAGCGCTGGGCGAGACCAAGCACGTCAATACCGTGCGCTACGATGGCCCGGGGGGCGGCCGGATCATTCCGGTTGACGGTAGCCAGCCGACCACCTTGCTGGCCAACTTCGGCACCCTGACCATCAGCGCCGACGGCAGCTACCGCTATGTGGTCGACAACAACAACGCCGCCGTGCAGGCGCTGTCGCCAGGCGATACGCTGGTCGAGCAGTTCACCTACCAGATGATCGACGCCGGCGGGCTGAAATCCTTGACCGTGCTGGTGATCACCATCCAGGGCGCCAACGACGCACCGGTGGCAGTGGACGACCACGGCACCGCCAGCGCCGGCGCCAGTGACGGCAGCCCGGCAGCGGTGGATGCCAGCGGCAACGTGATCACCGGCAACGGCGGCGTCGGCGCCGATACCGACGTCGACCGCCTCGACCAGCCAAACGCCACCCAGCTCAAGGTGGACGGCGTGCGCAGCGGCCTGGAAAGCGCCGGCGGCGCGCTCACCTCGGTGGCCAGCGGCGCCCCCGCATCCATCCCCGGCACCGTGGCCCGCCTGGCCGACAACAGCCTGATCAGCGGCAACTTCGGCCAGCTCACCCTCAACCAGGACGGCACCTACACCTTCGTGGTCAACAGCGCCGACCCGGCCATTCGTGCATTGGCGGCCGGGCAGAGCCTGGACGTGATCTTCACCTACCAGATCCACGACAGCGGTGGGCTCACCGACCAGGCGCAGCTGGTGATCACCGTGACCGGGGTCAACGACCCACCCGTGGTCAACCCGGTCACCGTCGACGCCATCGAGGCCGGCGGGTTGAACAACGCCACCCCTGGCCTCGACCCCAGCGGCAGCATCCGCGCGGCATACACCGACCCGGAAGGCGATACCCTGACCATCAGCGGCGTGCTCAGCCCCACCGGCGCCATCGCCGCCCCCGGCCAGAGCCTGGCTGGCAACTACGGCAGCCTGGTGCTCGATGCCCAGGGCAACTACCGCTATGTGGTCGACAACAGCAACAGCGCGGTGCAGGCCCTGCGCACCGACGCCGACCGCCTCACCGAGGTGTTCCAGTACAGCGTCAGCGATGGCAACGGCAAGGTCGTCACCGCCACCTTCACCGTGGTCATCCACGGCCGCAACGACACCCCCATCGCCGCCGATGACAACGCCACCGCCATCGAGGCCGGCGGCGTCAACAACGGTACGCCCGGCCAGGCCGGCAGCGGCAACGCGCTGGGCAACGACAGCGACGTGGATGCCGGCGACGGCAAGTTCGTCGATGGCATCTACCTGGGCACCCTGGCCGCAGGTGGCACCTTCGTCCAGGTCAATGCCGGTGCCACCGTGGTGGCCGGCACCTACGGCACCCTGAGCATCGATGCCAACGGCAACTACGTGTACACCGTCAACGACAGCCTGGCCGCGGTGCAGGCGCTCAAGGCCGGCGAGCAGCTGCGCGAAACCTTCACCTACCGCATGCACGACATCGCCGGTGCCAGCGCCCAGGCGCAGATCAACATCACCATCGAAGGCCGCTACGACACGCCGGTGGCGCATGACGATTTCGCCTATGCCGTGGCCGAGGACGACGATGGCAATGGCGGGCGCAACCCCACCGGCAACGTGCTGAACAACGACACCGACGTGGATGCCAACGACACCAAGGTGGTCACCGCCGTGGGCCTGGGTGCCGAAAGCAGCAACCCGACCCTCGACCCGCTCACCGGCAGCGCCACGCTCACCACCCACTACGGCACCCTGACCCTCAACGCCGACGGCAGCTACCGCTTCGTGGTCAACTCCTTCGACCCCGACATCATTGCCCTGGGCCCACTGGGCTTCGTCATCCAGAACTACACCTACCAGGTCACCGACGCCGGCGGCCTGAGCGACACCGCCACCCTGACCATCTTCATCCGTGGCGAGAACCAGCCGCCGGTCGCCGGCCCCGACCAGGGCCTGGCGGTCGAGGCCGGTGGCGTCGACAACAACATCCCGGGCAGCAACCCCAGCGGCAACGTGATGGACAACGACAGCGACCCGGACACGGTCAACATCCTGTTCCCGGAAACCCTGGAAGTGCTGGCGTTCTGGAGCGGCGACGGCCCCCTGCCGGGCAATGCCAGCCTGGTCGGGCAAACCCTGCGCGGCCAGTACGGCGACCTCACGCTCAACGCCGACGGCACCTGGAGCTACGTGCTCGACAACAGCCTGCAGGCGGTGCAGGCCCTGCGCGTCAGCGGCCAGACCCTGGTCGACAACTTCACCTACCTGGTCAGCGACATCTGGGGCGGCACCGCCAACGGCTCGCTGACCATCACCATCGACGGGCGCAACGACTACCCGCAAGCCCATGACGACACCGCCCAGGCGGTGGAAGCCGGCGGCGTGAACAACGGCACGCCGGGCGTCGACCCACGCGGCAACGTGCTCGACAACGACACCGACATCGACGGCGTGCAGTACGGTGAAACCAAGACCGTGGTGCAGTACACCGGCGAGAACGGCCGCACCGCCAGCGCCGGCGAAGTGCTCCAGGGCCTGTACGGCACGCTGCTGATCAATGCCGACGGCAGCTACCAGTACATCGTCGACAACGCCAACCCCACCGTGCAGGCGTTGCGCAGCGCCGGCGAGTCGCTGCGCGAGGTGTTCACCTACCGCATGCGCGACACCGCCGGCATCACCTCGGACGCACGCCTGACCGTGACCATCCAGGGCGCCGACGACAACCCGGTGGCCCGCGACGATGCCAGCTTTGCCAGCGACCAGGTGCCGGCGCCGCACACCAGCGGCAACGTGCTGGTCAATGACAGCGACGAGGACGGCGGCGACGCGATCACCGTCACCGGCATCCGCACCGGCCAGGAGAATGGCAGCGGCAGCGCCGGGGTGGTCGGCCAGCCGATCCTCGGCAAGTACGGCACCCTGGTGCTCAATGCCGACGGCAGCTACACCTACACCATCGACCTGAGCAACCGCGACGTGCTGGCGGCGGCCGGCCTTGGCCAGGTGCTCAAGGATTACTTCACCTACACCATCAGCGACCTTGCCGGGGCCACCGACCAGGCGCAGCTGACCATCACCCTGGACATTGCCACCCCGTACATCCCACCAGGGCCGCACCTGGACCGGGATGGCCTGGGCGGCACCGCGGCGCTGCCGCTGCCGGACGTGTCGCCGGCGATCTTCGTCGCCCCGGTGGTGGAGCGCGTCAACCAGACCCTGACCCTGTCGGCCTGGAGCGCGGACGGCAGCAATGTGCAGCTGTTCGCCACCCCCGAGATCGAAAGCCAGTCGATCGGCAGCCAGCTGGGCCAGGTCAATGGCCAGTTCGTCGCGCGCGCAGTGGCCGAAAGCCGGCGCGACAGTGCCGAGGACAAGAACTGGGTCGACGGCCGCCATGGCGTCATCAGCCTGAGCGCTGATGGCCTGCTGCCGGACCCTTCGCTGTGGGCACCCTTCCAGGCCGATATGGTACCGGCCGCCGAGAAGCCCCCACAGCCCGCGCACGGCTTCCGTGCGCAGTTGCGCGAAGCCGCCCAACGCCGCGGCAGCAACGCACCATGATGTCGATGCCTATTCACGGATGGACCAAGGACTGCCTATGCCAGTAGCCACATTGAAAAGCCTGAGCACCTTCACTGCTGTGAGCATTCTGCTCAGCGCTTGCTCGGCCTTCGAACCCAAGCCCTACAGCGAAGATGAAATGCGCCAGCGGGTGATCGACGACCAGGCGCGCATGTACAAGGAACAGGAGCCGGTGAGCGGCCCCATCACCTTCTACGAGGCGTCGGCGCGGGCCTTGAAGTACAACCTCGACTACCGCCTGAAGCTGCTGGAAAGCGCGCTGGCCTCGGACCTGCGCGACGTGTCCAGCCACGAGATGCTGCCGCGCCTGGTGGCCTCCGCCGGCTACGCCGGGCGCAACAACGACTCCGGCGGCACCTCGATCGGCATCGAGGACCGCCAGGTCAGCTTGCGCCCTTCCACCTCCGAGGAGCGCTACCGCACGCTGTACAGCCTGGGCCTGTCGTGGAGCCTGCTGGACTTTGGCGTCGCCTACTTCCGCACCCAGCAGAAGAACGACCAGATCCTGATGGCCGAGGAGCGCCGCGAAAAAGTCGCGCAGAACGTGCTGCAGGATGTGCGCAACGCCTACTGGCGCGCCCTGGGCGCCCAGCGCTTGCTGCCGGAAGTGGACGGCCTGCTGATGCGCACCCACCGCGCCCTGACCTCGGCCCGTGAAGCCGAGGGCAAGGGCCTGCTGCCGCGCCAGGACATCCTGGCCTACCAGCGCGCCCTGCTCGACTCGGTGTACATGCTCACCGTGCGCCGCCAGGACCTGGAGTTCGCCCGTGCCGAGCTGGCCGCGCTGATGTCGCTGCCGCCCAATACCCGCATGGTGCTGGCCGACACCAGCGAACCGCCGCTGCCGCTGCTGACCGGCAATGTCGAGCAGCTCGAGCGCCTGTCCCTGGAGCGCCGCCCGGAAATCATGGAAGAGTGGTACCGCAAGCGCGTGAGCATGAACGACCTGAAGATCGCCAAGGCCCAGTTGTGGCCCAACGTGAGCTTCAACTACGGCTACGAGTACGACTCCAACAAGTACCTGTACAACAGCGACTGGAACCAGACCGGCATCAACGTCTCGATGAACCTGCTGCGTCTGCTGCAGTACCCGGACATCACCGCCGCGGAAAAAAGCCAGGAAAAGACCGACGACATGCGCCGTACCGCGCTGTCGATGGCAATCCTGACCCAGGTGCGCGTGGGCCTGCTGCGCTATCAGCTGGCCCGCCAGGAGGTGGAGTTCGCCGACGAAAGCCTGCGCGTCGACCAAAGCCTGCTCAGCTACGCCCAGTCCTCGCGCAATGCGGCGCTGGGCAGCGAACTGGAGCTGATCCGCGCCGAAGGGCGCATGCTGCTCTCGCGCTACCAGCGCGAAGCGGCCTACTCCGATGCCCAGGCAGCCTGGGGCCGGCTGTACAACTCGATCGGCTTTGCCGTCATGCCCAAGGAAATCGGCCAGCATGATGTCAAGACCCTGGCACGGGAGATCCAGCGCACCGTCGAGCAGCAGACCCAGGACAACCTGCTGGCGGCCGGCAAGTGAAACTGAAGGCGCATGAACAAATCTTCATGTACGCCGTGATGCCCTGATGGCGGGGTGAAACGCCAGGCAACGCGCACCGTGCGTCGGCCCTTGCCTTGAGGGCCGGCGCCGGTACGCGTAGCATCGCCGCCCCGCATCCTTGTGGGAGCCGGCTTGCCGGCGATTCGAGTGCGTAGCACTCGTCTACATCCATGTTGGCTGGCCTGGCGTACTCGCCGGCAAGCCGGCTCCCACAAGTTTCGCGTGCAGCCGACCCACCACCGCCCATGCCCCAGCCGATCCCCCTCAAGGACCACGAAAAGGAAAAGCACCTGGTCAACCGCCGGCTCCTGGCCTGCGCTGCCCTGGTCTTCAGCCTGGTGGCCGTCCTCGTCGGCAGGCTCTATGTGCTGCAAGTGCTGCAACACGACCAGCAGAGCGCGGTATCGGAAAACAACCGCGTGCACGTGCTGCCCATCGCCCCCGAGCGCGGGCTGGTCTACGACCGCAACGGCGTGGTGCTGGCCGACAACAAGCCCAGCTTCGACCTGACCATGACCCGCGAGCGCGCCGGCGACTCGGCCAAGGTGCTCGACACCCTGGCGCAGGTGCTGGGCCTTGGCGAGGATGACCGCCTGCAGTTCGACAAGGACCTGCGCCGTGGCCGCAAGCCATTCGAGCCGGTGACCCTGATGGTCGGCCTGACCGAGGAGCAGATTGCCCTGGTGGCGGTGAACCAGTTCCGCCTGCCGGGCCTGGACGTGGAGCCGCAGTTCATCCGCGAATACCCCCTGGCCGAGCATTTCGCCCACTCGGTAGGCTACGTCGGGCGCATCAACGAAAAAGAAGCCAAGACCCTCGACAGCACCGAATACCGGGGCACCCAGTCGATCGGCAAGACCGGCATCGAGCACTTCTACGAAAGCCAGCTGCATGGCCATGTGGGCTACGAGGAAGTCGAGACCAATGCCCAGGGCCGGGTGATGCGCGTGCTCAACCACCAGGACCCGACCCCCGGCAAGGACATCGTGCTCAGCCTCGACGCGCACCTGCAGGTGGCCGCCGAAAAGGCCCTGGGCGAGCGCCGTGGCGCGGTGGTGGTGCTGGACCCGGCCAACGGCGACGTGCTGGCGATGGTCAGCAACCCCAGCTTCGACCCCAACCTGTTCGTCAAGGGCATCAGCTTCAAGCAGTACGCCGCCCTGCGCGACTCGATCGACCGCCCGCTGTTCAACCGCGTGCTGCGCGGCCTGTATGCGCCGGGCTCGACGGTGAAGCCGGAAGTGGCCATCGCCGGCCTCGACAGCGGGGTCATCACCCCGGGCAGCCGGGTGTTCGACCCGGGCTACTACGAGCTGCCCAACTACGACCACAAGTACCGCAACTGGAACCACAGCGGCGATGGCTGGGTGGACATGTACACCGCCATCATGCGCTCCAACGACACCTACTTCTACGACCTGGCGCACAAGCTGGGCATCGACCGCCTGCACGACTACATGGCCGAATTCGGCCTGGGCCAGAAGGTTTCGCTGGACATGAACGAAGAGGCCGCAGGGCTGATGCCTTCGGCCCAGTGGAAGCGGGCGACGCGCCGCCAGGCCTGGTTCCCCGGCGAAACGCTGATCCTCGGCATCGGCCAGGGCTACATGCAGGTGACCCCGCTGCAGCTGGCCCAGGCCACCAGCCTTCTGGCCAGCAAGGGCATGTGGCACCGCCCGCACCTGGCGATGACCGTGGGCGGCGAAACCCCGGTCGATCCCAACCCGATGCCCGACATCGTGCTGCACGACCGGCATGCCTGGGACCAGGTCAGCCAGGGCATGCAGATGGTCATGCACGACCCGCGCGGCATCGCCCGCGCCGCCGCCGCCGGCGCCCAGTACCGCATCGCCGGCAAGAGCGGCACGGCGCAGGTGGTGGCGATCAAGCAGGGTGAGCGCTACAACCGCAACAAGACCCTCGAACGCCACCGCGACAACGCCCTGTTCGTCGGCTTCGCCCCGGCCGACCACCCCAGCGTGGTGGTGGCGGTGATGATCGAGAACGGCGAAGCCGGCGGCCGGGTGGCGGGGCCGGTGGTGCGCGAGGTGATGGATGCCTACCTGCTCGATGACCAGGGCCACCTGAAGCCCGAATATGCCGGCGGCGCGGCGCCCAAGCCGGTGCCGCACACCTAGGGCTGCTGCGCAGCCCATCGCCGGCAAGCCGGCTCCCACACAACCCCACAGCCCCCACCAAACCCTGTGGGAGCCGGCTTGCCGGCGATAGGGCCCGCACAATCACTCAAATGCCCGCTTGCGAAACACCCGCGTTTCAAAATGCTACAACTGCGAGCATCGACCCTCTATTCGCGCCCTCCTCAGTTCCACTCCTCCATACCCTGAATTTCTTTTAACCTCATATTTTTCAATCAGTTAAATATAAAGGCAAAAACCCAAATGCCTCCCCAGGCCCGCTTTTTGCTTGAATATTCAAGTGAATAGTAATGCATACCCCCATTCCAAGAGTTCGCCCAAGCGATCCGTTCCACGTCATACCGTGCGAGGCATCCATGACCCCTGCAAGCCGTGTTTCCGACGACCATTTCCAGGCCTGGCTCAGCCAGGTGAATGAAGCCTGCGGCCACTTCAACGGCCGCAAGCTGGACCCAGGCTTCGTCGGCCAGCTGGAAAAATGCCAGGTAGGCCAGATTTCCATGAGCATCGTCGACATGACCCAGGTGAACCTGTTCCGCGGCCAGCGGGAAATCCGCGCCAGTGGTGCCGACAACTACTACGCCGTGCTGCAGCTGGCCGGCACCTCACGCATCGAGCACCAGCAGGCAAGCATCGAACTGCAGGCCGGCGACCTCACCCTGATCGACGCCAGCACCCCGCTGGACATGCACTTTCACCAGCGTTCGCGGCAACTGTCGCTGATCCTGCCGCGCGCCCAGGTGCAAGCCGGCACCCGCGGCATCGGCGTTGCCTGCGCCAGGCGCATCGAGGCGCAGACACCGCTGGCCAGCATGGCCCGGCAGATGATGCTCGAAGCCGGGCGCACCCGGCACATGGCCAACAACGAAAGCCTGGCGGTGCTCGATGCGCTGATCGCCCTGCTGCGCCCGGCCATCAGCCAGGACTCGGTGCCCGGCAGCCACGAGCGCATGTTCCGCAAGGCCCTGGCGCTGATCGACCAGAACATCACCTGCGAAAGCCTGAGCCCCGAGTTCATCGCCCGCGAAGTGGGCATTTCCATGCGCAGCCTGTACCGCATCTTTGCCAAGCACGAGCTGGTGATCGCCCAGTACATCCGCAACCGCCGCCTCGAATTCTGCGCCGAAAGCCTGCGCAACCCGGCCATGGACCAGAAAGTCTCGTCGCTGGGTTATGCCTGGGGGTTTTCCGATTCGAGCTATTTCAGCACCGCATTCAAGGCGCGCTTTGGCATGACGCCAGGGGAATATCGCAAGCGGCATGCGAACTGACCTCCCCACAGGCCACCACTTGGCAACCCTGGCAAACAGCCTGGCAGGCAGAGCAAAACCCGGTGCGCCAAGCTGGCGCACAATCGAGCCATAAACCAACAAGAAACAACCCTGGAACCGTACTGATGTCGACCATCACCCCGCGCAAATTGGCCATCCCCTTCCTGCTCGCCGCCCTGGCCAGCCCCCTGGCCCTGGCAGAAGAATGCGCCGCCCCGCAATCCCGGCAAGGCGAACAGGTGTTCGCCCGCGACTGCGCAGCCTGCCACTCGGCTCAGCAGAACGGCCCGGTGATGATGGGCCCCAACCTGCACGACGTGCTCGGCCGCACCCCCGGCACCGCGCCCGGCGCCAACTACTCGCAAGCCATGAAATCGCGCCAGGCCGCCTGGACCGCCCAAGGCATCAGCGCCTTCATCGAGCAGCCACAAGCCGCCGTGCCGGGCACCTACATGCCCTATGCCGGCCTGCACGACGCCGCCGAGCGCCAGGCGGTGACCTGCTTCCTCGCCAGCCTCAAGTAACCCCTGCGCTTCCCTGCCAAAGGCCCCGAAATGGGGCCTTTGGCGTTTTGGCACGCTGCCAAAGGCAACTGGCAGCCAGGGCAAAAACCGCCGTCGGGGCTTGCTGCATGATCCTTTCTGCCAAACCCATGACAAAGGAAGCCAGACCATGCTCCACCGCCCGTTCCGTCTCACCCTGGCCGCCGTGCTGGCCGGGGCCTCGCTGCAGGCCTGCGCCCTGGAGCTCTACGGCGACGCCGAGCGCCACCTCAACGCCAATGTCGAAGCGGTGTTCGGGGCGTTCCACAGTGAAGAAAGCTATGCCATCGCCCGCGACCGGGAAGGCTCCCAAGCCTGGCGCGAGGGCTACATCAAGTACGGCCTGAGCGGCGACCAGCGCCTGGGCGGCGCCGGCTCGCTGTATGGCGCCTTCGCCCTGCTCAGCTCGGCCACCTGGGGCGATGGCGATGCGGCGGGCTTCAGCGACGGCAGCGAACGCACCAGCAAGATCGAGGACGCATACCTGGGCTGGAAGTCGGGCAACCTGGTGCCGCAGCTGGGCGAGGACGGCATCGACCTGTCGTTCGGCAAGCAGATGGTGGCGGTCGGCGACGGCTTCCTGATCCAGGGCGACTCGCTCAACGTCGGCCATGGCCTCGCCGACGGCCAGTTCAACCGCGGCGGCGCCTACTACCTGGCCGCGCGCAAGAGCTTCGACAAGACCGCCGTGCTGCGCCTGGGCGGCAAGACAGGCTGGCGTGGCGACCTGATGTGGCTGCAGTCGGACAACCGCGCCCAGGCCAACACGGAACTGCACGTGGCCACCCTGGAGCACGTGGCGGACGCCGGCACCGTCGGCCTCACCTACGTCGGCACCACCCACGTGGACGAACAGTACGCCTCGCCCCAGCAACTGGAACGTGACGGCATGAAGACCTACAGCCTGCGCGGCCAGGGCAATGCCGGGGTGGAAAACCTGTTTCTCTCGGGCGAATACGCAAAGCAGGACAAACCGCACAGCGCCACCGAGGATGCCTGGTACCTGGAAGCCGGCTGGACCTTCGCCGACCTGCCCTGGCAGCCGAACGTCAGCTACCGCTACAGCCGCTTCTCCGAGCAGTACGACACCCTGTTCTACGGGCTGGGCCGCGGCCTGGGTACCTGGTTCCAGGGCGAAGTGGCCGGCAACTATGCCGGGCCCTTCAACAGCAATGCGCGGGTGCAGAAGCTTGGCCTGAGCGTCACCCCTGCCCCGTCGCTGAGCCTGGGCGCGATGCTGTTCAAGTTCGACACGATCGACCGCAACCTGGGCAACGTCGACGGCCGCGAGCTGGATGTGTATGCCCAATGGTCGATCAACGAGCACCTGATGGTGGTGCCGCTGGTGGGCCTGTATCAGCCCGACCGCAGCGCTGCCCGGGGCGGCACGCAACTGGGCAACGACAACAACAACCTGTATAGCCAGGTGGTGTTCGTCAGCACCTTCTGAGCCGGCGCAAGGGGCGCGGCGCGCCCCGTAGCGCTCAGAGCGTTTCGAGGTTGTGGAACACCACTTCGAGCATGCGGTTCAGGCGCTGTACCTGGGCTTCGGTCAGGCCCTTGAAGCTGCGCTGGAACAGCTCGCGGGTCACCTCCTGCATGCGCTCGATGTTCTGCAGGCCGACCTCGGTGATGCGCACCTGGGTCACCCGCCCGTCTTCCGGGCTGGGCGCGGTGTCCACCAGGCCGTCGTCCTTCATGCGGTAGACGATCTTGGTGATGGTCGACAGCTTGGCGATGGCGTGGGTGGAGATCTCGGAAATGCTCGACTCACCGTTCTCGTTGAGGATCCACAGCACGCGCCAGCGCGGCACGTCGAGGTCGATCTTCTTGAGCAGACGCTCCATGTTCTGGGTGTAGCGACCATGCACACGGGCCAGCCAGTAGAAAGGGAAATCTTCCTTGCGAAATTCATCGCTGGCCGGGTCGTGGTGGCTGTGGCCTGTGTTCTTCGAGTTGCTCATCGATTCACTACTTGTGCGGAAATAGTCGCGCCATCATAGCCGTTTGTGCGCATTTGGCTACCGGCAGGCACCATACAATACTGGAATATTCAGTTGACATTTCACGTAATTGAAACGCATTTTATCGGCTGGGCCGTGCCCGGCATCCCCTCCTTCAAGGCTGAATAAAAATGACAATAATCGTAGAAACCCTCGACCTGGGCGGCGCCGGCCCCCGGGTCATGGTCAAGGACACGCTCGATGTCGCCGGTACCGCCACCCGCGCCTCGAGCCAGGCGCTGGAGCACGCGCCGCTGGCCGAACGGCATGCCGAGGTGGTCAGCCATCTGCTGGCCAACGGCGCGCGCCTGACCGGCAAGGTGGGCCTGCACGAGCTTGCGTTCGGCACCACCGGCATCAACCACTACACCGGCACCGCCGCCAACCCGCGCTTCCCCGGGCGCATTCCCGGCGGCTCGTCCAGTGGTTCGGCGGCGGCCGTGGCGGCGGGCCTGGCCGACTTCAGCCTGGGCACCGACACCGGTGGCTCGGTGCGCATCCCGGCGTGCTGCTGCGGCGTGTTCGGCTTCAAGCCGACCTTTGGCCGGGTCAGCCGCAAAGGCGTGATGCCAGCGCACAGCAGCCTGGACTGCGTCGGCCCGTTCGCCGCCAGCCTGCCGATGCTGGTACGGGCCATGAGCATGATCGACCCCACGTTCGTGCCCGCCCAGGTACCGGCCAAGGCCCGCATCGGCGTGCTGCGGGTGACCGCCGAGGCAGCCATCCACAAGGTGGTGCACGGCGCCCTGAGCGCCAGTGGCCTGCCGCTGGGCAACGTCGAGCTCAAGCACTTTGGCGCGGCCTACGACGCCGGCATGGTGGTGATCAACCGCGAAACCTTCGAGGGCTGTGGCCACCTGCTGGAAACCGGCAAGGTCGGCGCCGACATCGCCGGGCGCCTGGCCGCGGCCGGCACCACCAGCGACAGCGCGCTGGCCGAAGCTGAAGCCGTGCGCCAGCGCTTCACCGAGGAAGTCGACCAGGCCCTGGCTGGCTTTGACGTGCTGGCGTTGCCGACCATGCCCGACTTTCCGCTGCGCCTCGAAGAGGCCGGCGACACCCGTGCAGTGCTGGGCATGACGTCGCTGGTGCGCCCGTTCAACCTGTCGGGGCACCCGGCCCTGAGCATCCCCCTGGGCAGCGCCGCCGGCTTGCCGGTCGGCCTGCAGCTGGTGGCGGCCAAGGGCGCCGACGAGAAGCTGCTGGCCGTGGCCGAGCGGTTGTTGCTCAACCTTTACTGAAACGAGTTGGCTACCTCCTGTAGGAGCGGCCTTGTGTCGCGAAAGGGCTGCGAAGCGGCCCCCTGCAATCGAGGTGGCGCCGATGAGACCCTGGGGCCGCTTCGCGCCCCTTTCGCGACACAAGGCCGCTCCTACAACCAGAGCCGAATACCATGCCCGATACCCATGAACTGCACGCCCGCCTGCAGCGTTTTGAAAGCCAGCAGGCGATCCGCGTGTGCATCAACCGCTACATGGAACTGTGCGATCAGCTCGACGCCAGCACCCCGCTGGACGAACTGGCCGAACTGTTCACCCGCGACGCCGTGTGGGAAGGCAAAGGGGCCAAGTATGCCGCAAGCTTTGGCGGCTACCGTGGCCGTGAAGCGATCCGGGCGATGTTCGCCACCTACATGAAAACCCCGGCGCACTTCGCCTTGAACGTGCATTTTCTGACCAGCGAAGTGATCGAGGCCGACGGCGACCAGGGCCTGGGCCGCTGGGTGATGCTGCAGACCAGCACCTTCGCCGACGGCGCCTCGCACCTGAATGCTGCGCGGCTGACGGTGCGCTTCGCCCTGGAACAAGGGCAATGGCGGATGGCGCACTTCCAGACCGAAAACCAATTCAGCCGGCCGGTCAGCGCCTGGAACGACGAGGCGCCGCTGCCGGTGCCTGAGCGGTAACAGCGCCCTGGCCCCATCGCCGGCAAGCCGGCTCCCACAGATACTCCACAGCACTCAGGCTCAGTGGTGTACCTGTGGGAGCCGGCTTGCCGGCGATGGGGCCGCAACCGTCACATTTCGGTCACGCCGCTGTCGTAATCTGCCGGGCAACTCTATGCCAAAGGTAGCCCGGCATGCTGCGCCTGCTGCTCCTGCTCCTTCCCCTGCTGCCCCTGACGGCGCTTGCCGAACCCGCCCACCTGCGCGTGCAGGGCTCCAACACCATCGGTGCCGCCCTGATGCCGGCGCTGGTGCAAGGGCAGTTGCGCGCCCAACAGGCCAGCGCCATCGAACAACGCCCCGGCGCGCTGGCCAACGAGACCGTCATCACCGCCCACGACGCCCAGGGCCAGGCGCTGCGCATCGACATCGCGGCGCACGGTTCGAGCACCGGGTTCACCGCCCTGGGCCGCGGCGATGCGGACCTGGCGGCCTCCTCACGCCCCATCAGCGACGCCGAGGCGCAGCAGCTCAAGACCCTCGGCGACCTGCGTGCGGCACGCGCCGAGCAAGTCATCGGCCTGGACGGCGTGGCGGTGATCGTCCACCCGGACAACCCCTTGCCGCAATTGAGCACCCAGCAACTGGCGCAGATCTATGCCGGGCAGATCCAGCGCTGGGAGCAGCTCGGCGTGGCCGGCGGCGCCATCCACCTGTATGCCCGCGACGACCGCTCCGGCACCTTCGAGACATTCAAGGCCCTGGTGCTCGAGCCCCATCAGGCAACGCTGGCAGCCCAAGTGCAACGCTTCGAGGCCAGCGACGAGCTGGCTGCGCGAGTGCTCGCCGACCGCCAGGCCATCGGCTTCAGCAGCCTGGCGGCCGTGCACGGTGCCAAGGTGCTGGCCATCGCCGAAGGCGACGCCCCGGCCATGCTGCCCGAGCGCCCCTTGGTGGCCAGCGAGGACTACCCGCTGTCGCGCCGCCTCTACCTCTACCTGCCGGCCAACGCCAAGCCCCAGGCCAAGGCCCTGGCCGACTTCGCGCAGAGCCCGGCCGGCCAGGCCATCGTCGCCGAGCAGGGCTTCGTGTCCCAGCAGATCAATGCGCAGCCGGTGCCGGCCCAGGCCGACATGCCGCCGCGCTACCGCAGCCTGGCCCAGCAGGCCCAGCGCCTGAGCGTGAACTTCCGCTTCCAGGAAGGCAGCGCGAGCCTCGACAACAAGGCCCTGCGCGATGTGCAGCGGGTAGCCGACTACCTGCGCCAGGCCGGCAAGCTGCAAAGCAAGGCCGTGCTGGTGGGCTTTGGCGACCCCAAGGAAACCCCAGGCCGCGCCGCCCTGCTCTCGCGCCTGCGGGCCCAGGCGGTACGCCGTGAACTGGCGCGCGATGGCGTCGAAGTGCTGCAAGTGACCGGCATGGGCGATGAGTTGCCAGTGGCGGGCAACGACCTTGAGCAAGGGCGCCTGCGCAATCGCCGGGTCGAAGTGTGGGTGTACTGAGGCGCACAGCCGCGCCAGTGTTGCCGAGGGAACTGTTGCACGGCAGACAGCCCTTCAACACTTGTTCGTGCGGCGCAACACAAAGGCTGCGTTTTTCGCGCCAATCGCCTGATTTCAAAGGCATTTGATTCTGGCATGAGCCCTGCAGACATGGATTCAACCATCCAGTCTCCGAGGTCAACATGCCGACTGAAAGCGTCTCTGCGCACTACGACATCCGCCACCCCAACGCCCACCTGATCGCCGACGACGACGAAGCCATCGCCATCGCCCACCGCGTCGCCGCCCTGCTGCGCGAAGGCGCCGCCGAGCGCGACCGCAACCGCGCGGTGCCCGCCGATATCGTCGATGCCTACTCCAACAGTGGCCTGTGGGGCATCACCGTGCCCCGTGAGTACGGCGGCGCCGAAGTGTCCTTCGCCACCCTGGCGCAGGTGATCGCCATCGTCTCTGCCGCCGACCCTTCGCTCGGCCAGATCCCGCAGAACCACTACTGCCTGCTCGAAGACATCCGCCTACAAGGCAGCGATGCGCAGAAGCGTTTCTTCTTCGACCTGGCCTTGAAAGGCAACCGCTTCGCCAACGCCCTTTCCGAAACCGGCGGCAAGACCGTGCAGGACATCAGCACCCGCCTGGTCGCCGAAGGTGATGGCTACCGCATCGACGGGCGCAAAGGCTATTGCACCGGCTCGCTGTACGCCCACTGGCTCGGCGTGCTGGCCCTCGACGAGCAGGGCCGTGGCCAGCTCGCCTTCGTCCAGCGCGGCACCCCTGGGCTGGTGATCGTCGACGACTGGAGCAGCATGGGCCAGCGCACCACCTCCAGCGGCACGGTACTGCTCGACGGCCTGCGCGTGCCGGCCTTCAACCTGTTCCCCAGCTACCGCTCCTATGAAGGCCCGACCCTGGCCGGCCCGTTCGCCCAGCTGACCACCGCCGCGATCGATGCCGGCATCGGCCGGGCAGCGCTGGACGACACCATCGTCTTCGTCCGCGAGCACGCCCGCCCGTGGATCGATGCCAAGGTCGAGCGCGCCAGCGATGACCCGCTGACGATCATCCAGGTCGGTTCCCTGGAGATCCGCCAGGAGGCCGCCGAGGCCCTGCTCGAACGTGCCGGCTGGGTCATGGACAAGGCCAAGCCCGCGCCCGACGAAGACAACGTCGCCGCCGCCTCGCTGGCCGTGGCCAAGGCCAAGGTGCTGACCACCGAAGCGGCCATCGAAGCCAGCAACCGCCTGTTCGAGCTGGGCGGCACGCGCTCTTCGCTGACCCGCCACAACTTCGACCGTCACTGGCGCAACGCCCGCGTGCACACCCTGCACGACCCGGTGCGCTGGAAGTACCACCTGGTCGGCAACTGGGCCTTGAACGGCATCAAGCCGGCCCGCCACGACTGGAACTGAGGCCCGCGCCATGACCAAGCAGATTCGCCTCAACGCCTTCGCCATGAACACCGTCGGCCACCTGTCGCCGGGCTTGTGGCGCCACCCGCGCGACCAGGCCACGCGCTACACCGATATCCACTACTGGGTGGAGCTGGCCCAAACCCTGGAGCGCGGCTGCATCGACGGCCTGTTCATCGCCGACGTGCTGGGCGTGTACGACGTATATGGCGCCAGCGCCGACGCGGCCTTGGCCAACGCCGCCCAGGTGCCGGTCAACGACCCGCTGCAACTGGTGCCGGCCATGGCCGCCGCCACCCGCCACCTGGGTTTTGGCGTGACCGCCTCGGTGTCGTTCGAGCACCCGTTCCCGTTCGCCCGGCGCATGAGCACGCTGGACCACCTGACCCAAGGCCGCGCCGGCTGGAACATCGTCACCTCGTACCTGGCCAGCGGCGCACGCAACCTCGGCCAGCGCGACCAGTTGAGCCACGACCAGCGCTACGCCCTGGCCGAGGAATACCTGCAGGTCTGCTACAAGCTCTGGGAAACCAGCTGGGAAGACGATGCGGTGTGCGCCGACCGGGCCAGCGGGGTGTACGCCGACCCGCGCAAGGTGCATGGCATCGAGCATGAAGGCACCTACTTCAAGGTGCCCGGTTTTCACCTCAGCGAGCCATCGCCGCAGCGCACGCCGGTGCTCTACCAGGCCGGCGCCTCCAGCCGTGGCCGGGCGTTCGCCGCCGGCAACGCCGAATGCGTGTTCGTCGCAGCGCCAACCCGCGCAGTATTGAAAAAGCAGGTCGCCGAATTGCGCACGGCCGCCGTCGCAGCGGGCCGGGCGGCCGACAGCGTGCTGGTCTTCGAGCAACTGACGGTGATCGTCGCGCCAACCGATGAAGCTGCCCTGGCCTTGCTGCGCGAGTACCGCGAATACGCCAGCGCCACGGGCGCCTTGACCCTGATGTCGGGCTGGACCGGCATCGACTTTGCCAAGCTGGAACCGGGCCAGGTGCTGCGCGAAGTCCCAAGCGAAGCTATCCAGTCCGTCGTCGAGGCATTCACCCGGGCCGACCCTTCGCGTACCTGGACCGCCGCCGAGATCGCCGACTACTGCGCCATCGGTGGCGACGGCCCGGTGCTGGTCGGGTCGGCGCAGACCGTGGCCGACCAGTTGCAGGTATGGGTCGAGGACACCGATGTCGATGGCTTCAACCTGGCCAGCGTGGTGGCCCCGGAAACCTTCACCGCCGTGGTCGACCTGCTGGTGCCGGAGCTGCAGGCGCGCGGGCTGTTCAAGCGCGAATACGCCCAAGGTACGCTGCGCAACAAACTGTTCGGCCAGGGCGACCGCCTGCGCGCGCCGCATCCGGTGGCGACGCTGCGCCAGGAGGCACGGCGATGAACGAGCTGCTGGCGAACCTGGACTGGGCGGAAATCCTCCAGGCCTGCATCGACACGCTGAGCATGCTCGGCGCCGCGCTGGGCTTCACGGTGCTGTTCGGGCTGCCGCTGGGGGTGCTGCTGTACCTCACCGGGCAACGCCAGCTGCTGGCCAATGCGCCGCTGTATCGCGTGCTGTCGGCGCTGGTCAACGTGCTGCGCTCGCTGCCGTTCATCATCCTGCTGATCGTGCTGATCCCGCTCACCACCGTGCTCACCGGCACCTCGCTGGGGGTGCGCGGCACCATCCCGCCGCTGGTGGTGGGCTGCACGCCGTTCTTCGCGCGGCTGGTGGAAACCGCCCTGCGTGAAGTCGACCGGGGCCTGGTCGAAGCCAGCCAGGCCATGGGCGGCAGCATCCGCCAGATCATCTGGCACACCCTGCTGCCCGAGGCCCGCACCGGGCTGCTCGCAGCCGTCACCGTCACGGCCATCGTGCTGGTGGACTACACCGCCATGGCCGGGGTGATCGGTGGCGGCGGCCTGGGCGACCTGGCCATCCGCTTTGGCTATCAACGCTTCCAGACCGACGTGATGGTGGTCACCGTGCTGCTGCTGATCGTGCTGGTGCAGGCGCTGCAGATGGGCGGCGACCGCCTTGTTCGGCATTTCACCCGACGCTGACTCCAAACCCTTTCAGGACACTGCCATGAAAAAGACCCTTGCTGCCCTTGCCACCCTCATCGCCGCCAACAGCTTCGCCGCGCACGCGGCCGAGCACCTGGTGGTCGGCGCCACCCCGGTACCCCACGCCGAGATCCTCGAGTTCGTCAAACCCACCCTGGCCAAGGAAGGCGTCGACCTGGACATCAAGGTGTTCAACGACTTCATCCAGCCCAACCTGCAACTGGCGCAGAAGAACCTGGACGCCAACTACTACCAGTACCGCCCGTTCCTCGATGACTTCAACAAGACTCGCCACACCGACCTGGTGCCGGTGGTCGGCGTGCACATCGAGCCGTTCGGCGCCTATTCGGCCAAGTACAAGCGCATCACCGAGCTGCCCGATGGCGCCAGCGTGGCCATCCCCAACGACCCGGTGAACACCGGCCGGGCCCTGGTGCTGCTGGCCGAAGCCGGGCTGATCGGCCTCAAGGAGCCAAGCAACCCGCAGTCGACCCAGCGCGACATCACCGCCAACCCGCACCACTTGAAGATCCGCGAACTGGAAGGCGCCATGCTGGCGCGCTCGGTGAAGCAGGTGGACCTGGCGTTCGTCTTCGCCAACTACGCCCTGGAAGCCGGCATCGATACCAGCAGCGCGCTGATCGTCGAAAAGGGCAAGGACCTGTACGTCGAATACCTGGTGGCCCGCCCGGACAACCTGCACGACGAAGGCCTGCAGAAACTGGCCAAGGCGCTGAATTCGCCAGAGGTTCGCAACTTCATCCTGACCCGCTACAAAGGGCAGATCGCCCCGGGTTTCTGACCAGCGAGAACGTCACCCATGACCCGCTTTCCCCAAGAAGTTCTGGCTGCAACCGCGCAACTGCAAGTGCGCGGGGTGCACAAACGCTATGGCGATCTGCCGGCGCTGCAAGGCATCGACCTGCACATCCGCCGCGGTGAGGTGTTCGGCATCATCGGCCGCAGTGGCGCGGGCAAGTCCACCCTGCTGCGCTTGCTCAACCGCCTGGAAACGCCCAGTGACGGGCAGGTGCTGCTCGACGGCGAGGACATCGCCACGCTGGGGACTGCCGGCCTTCGTAACTTGCGGCGCAAGGTGGCGATGATCTTCCAGCACTTCAACCTGCTGGCCAGCCGCACGGTCGCCGATAACGTCGCGCTGCCGATGCAGATGGCCGGTGTGCCGGCGCCGGAGCGCGCCCGCAGGGTCAGCGAGCTGTTGCAACTGGTCGGCCTTGCCGAGCGGGCCAATGCCTACCCGGCGCAGCTGTCGGGCGGGCAGAAACAGCGGGTAGGCATTGCCCGTGCGCTGGTGCTGCAACCGGACATCCTGCTGTGCGACGAGGCCACCTCGGCCCTCGACCCGCAAAGCACCCGCGCCATCCTTGCGCTGCTGCGCGACATCAACCAGCGGTTGGGCCTGACCATCGTGCTGATCACCCACGAGATGGAAGTGATCCGCGACCTGTGCGACCGCGTGGCCGTGCTGGAGCACGGCAGCGTGGTCGAACAGGGCGAGGTGTGGCAGGTGTTCGGGGCGCCGCAGCATGCGGTCAGCCAGTTGCTGCTGGGCAGCCACGAGCGCCCGCGCCAGGCCACGGACGAGGCGCACCTGGAGCTGCATTTCACTGGAGAGAAAGGCATCGAGCCGGACCTGGGGTTGCTGGCCACCGCCCTGGGCTCGCAGGTGCGCCTGCTTGAAGGTTCGATCGAGCGCATACAGGGCCGGGCCTTGGGCAGGCTACGCCTGGCGGTGGCCGGTGAGGCTGGTGCTGGCGAACTGCTGCAACGGGCGCAAGCCATTGCCGACCGGGCGCAGTGGGTGCATTGACCGCCGCCCTGGCAGGCAAAGTTTTGTAACATCGCGCCATTCGGCATCACGCTTTATTGGGTCTAGGCTCAAATCCACGTGATACCGGGCCCCTCTGACGGCAACCGCGCCGCCATGTCGGATCACTGTTGCCATGCAACGTCGACATTCAAGGAGGGGCTCATGACAGCTCTGCAGACATTCCTCACTTCACCTTTGCTCGGCACCAGCACCTGGTTGTGGCTGGTGTTTCTCACCATCGTCATTGCCTTGCTGGTGCTCGACCTGGGCGTGCTGCACCGCCAGCACCGCGAAATCGAAATGCGCGAGAGCCTGCTGCTGTATTCAGGCTATTTCAGCGTCGGCGTGCTGTTCGGCGCCTGGGTCTGGTACGAGCTGGGCGCGCAGTCGGCGCTGGAGTTCTACACCGGGTTCCTGGTGGAGCAGTCGCTGTCGATGGACAACGTGTTCGTCATGGCGATGATCTTCGGCTTCTTCGCCATCCCCCGCCGCTACCAGCACCGGGTGCTGTTCTGGGGCATCCTCGGCGTGGTGTTCCTGCGCGCGATCATGATCGGCGTGGGCGCAACGCTGGTGCAGAACTTCGAATGGGTGCTCTATATCTTCGGCGCCTTCCTGCTGTTCACCGGGGTGAAGATGGCCCTGTCCAAAGAAGACAGCCACCCGGACCTGGCCAACAACCCGATCCTCAAGTTCGTCCGCCGGCACATCCGCGTCACCGACCAGATCCACGGCGCGCACTTCTTCGTGCGCCTTACCCCGCCGGGCCAGAGCAAGGCATTGCGCTATGCCACGCCCTTGTTCCTGGCGCTGGTGCTGATCGAGTTGGCCGACCTGGTATTCGCCGTCGACAGCGTGCCGGCGATCTTCGCCATTACCCAGGACCCGTTCATCGTCTACACCTCGAACATCTTCGCCATCCTGGGCTTGCGCTCGCTGTACTTTGCGCTTTCGGCGTTGATGCACCGGTTTGTGTATCTCAAGTATGCGCTGGCCTTGGTGCTGATCTTCATTGGCTGCAAGATCTTCTACCACGGCATGGTCGGCAAGGTGCCGGCGCTATTGTCGTTGGGGGTGACGTTCGGGTTGTTGCTGGGTGGGGTGGTGGTTTCGTTGATCACGACACGGGGAGAAAAACCGGCGGTGGAAGATGAATCGATAGTGAGCGAAAACGCTGCGCCTCAGGTGAAGGAAAAGGATCCCGAGTTGCGGACTTGAACCTTCGAAGTGCCCCATCAAGAATCACGCATGGCTACCAACCATGCGTGATTTGTTTTTCTAAAGCGGCCTTTACTACTCTCATATCATAAGAAGAAAAACCCTACATTATAAAAGATTGACTACCCCTCTCCGAATTCCTACTTTCTCATTCCCACCCCTCGGAATGAGACCAGGCAGTTGGATACCCTTAATAATCCCTATCGATGGGTGATCTTGGTTACAGCCATATTCGCTCAAGCCTGTGCCTGCTTCTTCGTCCAGGGCTTCGGTTCCATCGCATCGAATGTCAAGTCCGAGATGAGCCTCAGCGACTGGCAAATAGGCCTGCTGATTTCCGCTGCGCAATTGATCCCGCTGGCTGGCCTTCTGATTGCAGGCGAGCTGCTGGACAGATACAGCGAGCGCTTTGTTGTAGGCATTGGCACGTTGATCGTGGGCGCCTCGCTGTGCGCGGCGGCGCTGGCTGACGCCTATGCGCAACTGCTTATAGCGCTCATCCTGTTAGGCTTCGGTTACAGCACTGCCCAACCCGGGGGGAGCAAGTCCGTCTCCAATTGGTTCAAAGGAAACCAGCTAGGTTTCGCCATGGGTATACGACAAGCCGGACTGCCCCTTGGCGGCGCAATGGCTGCACTGCTGCTTCCATTCATTGCCATCCACTATTCGGTTCATGCAGCTTTCCTCGCGGGCGGGCTGATCGCCTTGTTTGGTGCGCTTGTATTCATGGCGCTATACAAAACACCCCAAACACAACCCCGCATTGCAAAAAAACCGATCGATCTGAAGTTGGCGGCGCTGTCACGACTGTCGATGGCATCGCACCCTTCCATGAGAAAGATCATGTTGTCTGGTGCCAGCCTTACCGCCTCCCAGTACGCCATTTCGGTGTTTCTGGTGTTATACCTCCACACTTCGCTAGGCCTTGAAAATTCCGTTGCCGCCATGCTGTTCTTCGTGGTGCTGGGAGCCGGTATCGCGGGCAGAATTATCCTGGCGGCCTGGAGCGACCGTTGCAAGGCTGGACGGTACTACCCCGTGATGACTTGCCTGGGCGCGGTAACCGCCATCTTGGTAGTTTTACCCTTTCTGCAAACCCAGAACCTGGCAATCCTGAGTGCTTTCATGGCGGTGACGGGCTTCTTTGCCTACGGCTGGTATGGCCCTTGGGTGGCCTATATAGCAGAGACTGCTCCCGAAGATCGCAAGGGTTTCGCGCTGGGGATGGCCATGACAGCCAATCAGGTTTCCGTAGTACTGATACCGCCGATCATTGGCCTATCGCGAGACAGCCTTGGCACCTATGCCTATGGCTGGGGAGCGCTGGCGCTGGTTTCAGTGATTGTGCTGTTCACTACCAGCACCTACAGAAACTGCGAAAAGACTGCTCAGAAAGAGTTCTGAACCAGCAATGCGGGACAAGCCTTGCGCCTGCCCCGCAAAGGAATCAGCAGCAACTACCGCCCGCTACGCATCATCTGCGCCGGCACATACTTGCCAATCTCATATTTGCCGATCGCCGCCCGATGCACTTCATCCGGCCCATCCGCCAGCCGCAAGGTGCGCTGCATGGCATACATGTACGCCAACGGGAAGTCGCCGCTCACCCCTGCCCCGCCATGCATCTGGATCGCCCGGTCGATCACCTTCAAGGCCACGTTCGGCGCCACCACCTTGATCTGCGCGATTTCGCTGCGGGCGACCTTGTTGCCGGCCGTGTCCATCATGTACGCCGCCTTCAGCGTCAACAGCCGCGCCATGTCGATTTCCATGCGCGAGTCGGCGATCTTGTCGACGTTGCCCCCCAGTCGCGCCAGCGGGCGGCCGAAGGCGGTGCGGGAGACGGCGCGCTTGCACATCAATTCCAGCGCGCGTTCGGCCATGCCGATCGAGCGCATGCAGTGGTGAATGCGGCCCGGCCCCAGGCGGCCCTGGGCAATCTCGAAGCCGCGGCCCTCACCGAGGATCACGTTGTCGTAAGGTACGCGCACGTTCTCGAACAGCACTTCGGCGTGGCCGTGCGGTGCGTCGTCGTAGCCGAACACCGGCAGCGGCCGGACGATCTTCACGCCTGGCGCATCGGTCGGCACCAGCACCATCGAATGCTGCTGGTGGCGCGGGCCATCAGGGTTGGACAGGCCCATGAAGATCATCACCTTGCAGCGCGGGTCGCATGCGCCGGAGGTCCACCACTTGCGGCCATTGATCACCCACTCGTCACCCTCTCGCACGGCGGTGGCGGCCATGTTGGTGGCGTCCGAGGAGGCCACGTCCGGTTCGGTCATGGCGAATGCCGAGCGGATCTCGCCGCGCAGCAGCGGCTCCAGCCACTGCTGCTTCTGTGCTGGGCTGCCATAGCGCACCAGCACCTCCATGTTGCCGGTGTCGGGCGCCGAGCAATTGAATGGCTCCGGCCCTAGCAGCGAGCGGCCCATGATTTCCGCCAGCGGCGCGTATTCCAGGTTGCTCAGGCCGGCGCCGTATTCCGACTCGGGCAAGAACAGGTTCCACAGGCCCTCGGCCTGGGCCTTGGCCTTGAGCTCCTCCATGATCGCGGTGGGCTGCCAGCGGTCACCTTCGGCGACCTGGCGCTCGAACACCGCTTCTGCGGGGTAGACATAGGCGTCCATGAACGCGGTGACACGCTCGCGCAGTGCCTGGACCTTGGGCGAATAGGCGAAATCCATCGGGGCTACCTTCACGGTTGGAAGTACATGGGCAGAGCCTAGAGCAGCCGGACTCAATCCACCTAGTCTATTTTCTACGTGTATAAACATTCATAACCGATATATGATCGGCCGATAATTCCAACAAAGAGCGGCGCCCATGAACCTCAGCAAGGTCGACCTCAACCTGTTCATCGTCTTCGACGCGATCTACACCGAAGCCAACCTGACCCGCGCCGGGCAAATCGTCGGCATCACCCAACCTGCGGTGTCCAACGCGCTGTCGCGGTTGCGCGAAACCTTCAACGACCCGCTGTTCGTGCGCACCGCCCAGGGCATGGTGCCCACGCCCATGGCGCAGAACATCATCGGCCCGGTGCGCAACGCCCTGGCGCTGCTGCGCACCTCGGTGCAGGAAAGCCGCATCTTCAACCCGCAGCAAGCCAACAAGACCTTCCGCATCAGCATGACCGACCTCACCGAGGCGGTGATCCTGCCGCCGCTGTTCCAGCGCCTGCGCCGCCTGGCCCCGTCGGTGCTGATCGAAAGCTTTCTGTGCAAGCGCCGAGAAACCACCAAGGAGCTGGCCGCCGGGCGCCTGGACTTCGCCGTCGACGCGCCGCTGAACACCGACCCGCAGGTGCGTCATGTCAAGCTCATCCACGACCGCTACGTCTGCGCCCTGCGCCCGGGCCACCCGCTGGCCGACGCCAAGCTCACCCTCGATACCTACCTGGGCATGACCCACATCCATATCTCCAGCCGCCGCAACGGCCTGGGCTACGTCGACCTGGCGCTGGGCAAGATGGGCGTGCAGCGCAAGGTCGCCCTGCGCTCGCAGCACTACCTGATGGCCTCCCAGGTGCTGCAGCAGACCGACATGGCGATGACCGTGCCCGAACGCTTCGCCCGCCGCCATCAGTTGCGCTACCACCCGCTGCCGGTTGACGTGCCGCCGCTGGAAACCCACCTGTACTGGCACGAAAGCACCGACCAGGACCCGGCCAACCGCTGGATGCGCGAGCAGATCATCGAGTTGTGCGAGCGGGTGGTGGCCGAAGAAGAACGGGCATTGGCGCCAGCTTGAATTAATTTCTACCTGGCTGACTTAAAGGAGAAAAATTTTCTCCACCCAACCCCTCAAGCATCAAGAAAAGGACAAAACCATCTCGCCAAGCGCGGGTACGCTTGCTGCCACGATCGACGATTCCACGACGACAGCAACGGACCCGCCCCCATGCCTAGCGCCCCCCTCTATTTCGACTACGCCGCCACCACCCCGGTCGACGACCGGGTGATCGAAACCATGCTCACCTGCCTCGGCCAGCAAGTGAATTTCGGCAACCCCGCCTCCAGCGGCCATGCCTACGGCCAGGCAGCCCGTGACGCGGTCGAGCAGGCCCGCGGGCAAGTGGCCGAGCGCGTTGGCGCCAGCGCCGACGAACTGGTGTGGACCTCGGGCGCCACCGAGTCCAACAACCTCGCGCTCAAGGGCATCGCCCAGGGCATCGGCCAGCCCGGCCACCTGATCACCAGCCAGCTGGAACACAAGGCCGTGCTCGATACCGTCAACGAACTGGAGCGCCAAGGCTGGGCCGTCACCCGCCTGGCCCCGGACGCGGCGGGCCTGATCCAGCCTTACGCGGTGCAAGCGGCCCTGCGCGCCGATACCCGCCTGGTGTCGCTGATGGCGGTGAACAATGAACTGGGCACCGTCACCGACTTCGCCACCATCGGTGAGCGGGTGCGCGCCCATGGCGCACTGCTGCACGTGGACGCGGCCCAGGCGGTAGGCAAGCTGGCCATCGACCTGCGCAACACGGCGGTCGACCTGATGTCGTTCTCGGCGCACAAGGTGTATGGCCCCAAGGGCATCGGTGCGTTGTACGTCGGCCCGCGTGCGCGGGCGCTGATGCGCGCGCAGATTCACGGCGGCGGCCACGAGCGTGGCCTGCGTTCGGGCACCCTGCCGACCCACCAGATCGTCGGCATGGGCAGCGCCTTCGCCCTCGCCGGGCAGCCGGGCGATAGCGAGCACCAGCGCCTGGACCAGCTGGCTCGACGCCTGCGCGAAGGGTTGCTGGCTTTGCCTGGGGTGAGCCTCAATGGTTGCCCGCAACAGCGCATCCCCCACACCCTCAACCTGTGCATCGAAGCGCCGGGGTTCAACAGCCTGGCCCTGGCCAGCGAGTTGGCATTGTCGACGACTTCGGCGTGCAATTCGGCGAGCAATGCAGCATCGCATGTGCTGCTGGCCATGGGGCTGGATGAGCAGCGGGCGCGCAAGAGCGTGCGCATCAGCATCGGGCGGTTTACCCGTGAGGCGGACGTGGACAAGGCGATCGAGGTGTTTGCGCGGGTGGTTGCGGCGGGGGCGGTGGCGTTGTGGTGAGGTGAGGTGAGGCTTGGCTTGAGATCTTTTGTGGGTTTTAGACCGAGCGCCGCCCGCGCGGCGCATCGCGGATAAATCCGCTCCTACATTTGTTGCAACGTGCCAATGCCTGATAGGCCATGGTTGCCAGCCTTGTTTGTACGACGCAATATCTCGGCGGGCGGCAAAAGCGGACAACTATGGCCTGACAGACCATGGCACGTTGCAACAAATGTAGGAGCGGATTTATCCGCGATGCGCCGCGCGGGCGGCGCTCGATCTCGAGTACACCATCACAATCACGGCATACACCTTCACGCCCCCATCAAAGGAAGGTGAACACCTTGGCAGCCGGCAACCGCGACTTGTTCAACCCGGCATTGAAGTCCGCCTCGCTGCGATAACCCAGGCTCAACACCACCACACTGGTGTACCCCTGCTCACGCAGCCCCAGCTCGGCATCCATGATCTTGCTGTCGAAACCCTCGATCGGCGTGGCGTCCAGCCCATGGGCGGCGGCGCCCAGCAGCGCGGTGCCCAGCGCCAGGTAAGTCTGCTTCTCCATCCAGTGCTGCACATCCTTGTGCTCGAAACGATGCAGGTTCACATAGTGACGGCGGCTCTGGTTCTGCCCGGCGCGGGCCTGCTCATCGCGAAAACGCCCGTCGGCGGCTTCCTGATCGAGCAGCGTGTCCAGGTGTGCCTCGGTCATCTCGGTGCGGGTGCAGAACACGATGACATGGGACGCATCGACAATCTTCGGCGTGTTGTAGGCATACCCGTCGACCGTGCTCTTGGCCAGGCGCGCCTTGCCCTCGGCGCTGTCGGCGACGACGAAGTGCCAAGGCTGCGAGTTGACCGACGAGGGGCTGTGGCGCAGTTGCTCGAGCAAGGCATCGATGGTGGCCTGGGGGATCTTGCGCGCAGCATCGTAGGCCTTGGTGGTGTAGCGGCGCTTGGCCAGCGAGACGGTATCCATGGGGTGACTCCGATAATGGGATGAGGACATGGGCCGCATACTATCTTTCCTGCAGATAAGAAAAACCGGCAAAATGCAGGAACACTTTATCTTCTGGAGTGAAAATGCTGCGCATCACCGACCTCGAACTGTTCGTGCGCAGCAGCGCCTTGGGCAGTTTCACTGCCGCCGCCCACGAGGCCGACCTGTTGCCCGGGCAAGTCGCCGCCGCCATCAAGCGCCTGGAGCGCGACCTCGATGTGCGCCTGTTCGCCCGCACCACCCGCAGCCTGCGCCTGACCGCCGAAGGCGAGCTGTACCTGCCCACCGCGCTCAACGTGCTGGAAAGCCTGCGCCAGGGGCGCGACAACCTGCACGGCGCGCACAGCACCCTGCGCGGCGTGCTGCAGGTGTCGGCGCCTTCGGACCTTGGGCGTAATATCCTGCTGCCGTGGTTGAGTGACTTTCGCCGCGACCACCCCGACCTGAGCCTGCGCTTCTTTCTTTCCGACCAGGTCGCCGACCTGTTCCGCGACCCGGTGGACGTGGCCATCCGCTACGGCCTCAACGAGCACGCCAACTACATCGCCCTGCCGCTGGCGCCGTGGAACCGCCGGGTGCTGGTGGCCTCGCCGGAGTACCTGGCGCGCCACGGCCGGCCGCAGCAGCTGGACGACCTGCAACAGCATGCCTGCCTGCTGTACCTGCAGCTGGGGCGCGTGTATGACAAATGGCGCCTCGGCAACCGCACGGTGCAGGTCAGTGGCCCGCTGTTCAGCGACGACGCCGATGTGGTGCGGCGCTGGGCGTTGCTGGGTGAAGGCATTGCCTACAAGTCGTGGCTGGATGTCAGCGCCAACGTGGCGGCGGGCGAGCTGCAGGTGCTGCTGCCGGAGCACCCCGGCGAACTCACTCCGGTGACCCTGGTGTGCCCGCACCGCAAGCAGCTTTCGCCTGCGGTTTCGCAGCTGCACCTGTGGCTGCGCGAGCGCTTCAGCGCCCTGCAGCCTGCACAAATGTTCTAAACCCGTCGGCGCCGACGCGCTAAGGTGTATTGCCCTGTACCACAGCAGCCCCACCGCCATGCCCAACTGGATCGACCTCAAGCAAGACGCCGGCACCGGCATCGAGTCGGTCCGTGCGCATTTCGTCGGCCATGCCTACGACCCGCACTGGCACGACAGCTTCCTGGTCGGCTTCACCGAGCAAGGCGTGCAGCAGTTCGATTGCCGCAAGGTGCGCCACCACAGCACGCCGGGGCATGTGTTTCTGCTCGAACCCGGCGACATCCACAATGGCCACGCCCCCACCCAAGAGGGCTTCACCTACTCCACCCTGTACCTGCAGCCGCACTGGCTGGAGGCCGAGTTGCGCGCGCTGTTCGAGCAGGCGCCAAGCGACAGCCTGCCAAGCATCGCCGACCCGCTGTGCCACGACCTGCGCCTGGCCGGTGCCACCGCCCGCGCCTTCCAGGCCGTGCATGGCGAGGAGCTGCGCATCGTTCGGCAGACCGCCACCGACGACCTGCTCAGTTGCCTCACCCGCCACCTGCACTGGCGCAAGCGCCTGAACCCCGACCCGCGCCTGCCATTGACCGCTCAGCGGGCGCGGGACTACCTGCATGCCCACCTCGACCAGGACATCAGCCTCGACGACCTGGCGCTGGCCTGCGGCGTCGACCGCTTCCGCCTGACCCGGGCGTTCAAGGCGGCCTTCGGCCTGGCGCCGCACGCCTACCTGATCCAGCTGCGCCTGGCCCGTGCCCGGCGCCTGCTGGCCCAGGGCCAAACGCCCAGCGACGTGGCCATGGCCCTGGGCTTTGCCGACCAGAGCCACCTGGGGCGCTGGTTCCGCCGTGCCTACCAGCTGACCCCGGCCGACTACCGCCGGCGCTGCTCAAACCTTCCAGACTGACGCCAGGCAATCGCCGAGCATGGGGCTCTGATCATTCGGAGCCGTTGACCATGTCCCATTCGTTGTTGCCGTTCATCCTCTTCGCCCTGGTCGCCAGCATCAGCCCAGGGCCGACCAACTTGCTGATCCTCGCCCATGGCGCGCGCCTGGGCCTGCGCGCAAGCGTGGCGCCGATCCTGGCAGGTTGCGCGGCGGCGGCGGCCGTGGTGCTGCTGGTGGGGCTGGGCCTTGGCGAGTTGCTGCTGCGCCACCCGCTGGCCCAGCAGCTGATGAGCTGGGCCGGCGTGCTGTGGCTGAGCTGGCTGGCGTGGCGCATTCTGCGCAGCGCGCAGCAGCCGCTGGAGGTCGGCGCAGACAAGCCGTTCAGTGCCTGGAGCGCCGCGTCCCTGCAGGTGGTGAACCCCAAGGTGTGGATGATGGCCGTGGCGGTGATAGGCGTGTTCGCGGCGCCTGCATTGCCGGTGTGGCAGTTGGCGCTGGTGTTTCTGCTGATCGCCCTGCCGTGCATGACGGCCTGGGCGCTGCTGGGGGTGGGCAGTGCGCGCTGCCTGCAGGCACCGGGGCGGTTGCTGTGGTTCAACCGGGGGTTGGCGGGGATGTTGCTGGTGTCGGCCTGGGCCGCGCTGCTGGGCTGAACTTCTAGGCCCCATCGCCGGCAAGCCGGCTCCCACAAAATACTGTGGAGTACCCGTGGGAGCCGGCTTGCCGGCGATGGGCCCTAAAGCTCAATCACCTGCCAAGCGCCTCGCGAAAGCGCCGGGTACTGGCCACCGCCAGCAGCAGCCCGGCCACCGCCACGCTGCCGCCGACCATGCCGATATCGGCCACGCCCATCTGGCTGCTGACGATACTCCCCAGCAACGCCCCGCCGCCGATGCCGATGTTGTAGATCCCGGAAAACAGCGCCATCGCCACATCCGTGGCATCGGACGCAAGCTTCAGCGTCTTGGACTGCAACGACAGGCTGAAGCTCAGAATCGCAACCCCCCAGAACATGCTCAGCGCGGCAAAGGCATAGAAGTTGCCCGACAGCGGCAGCAGCAACAGCAGGCAAGCAGCCAGCAAGCCGATCGAACCCACCAGGAAGCCATGCGGGAAGCGGTCGCTGTAGCGGCTGAACAACAGCGAGCCGAACACCCCGGCGCCACCGAACAGCAGCAACACCAGCGTGGTGCGCTCGCCACCGATCTGCGCCACATGCAGCGCGAACGGCTCGATGTAGCTGTAGGCGGTGAATTGCGCGGTGATCACCAGGGTCACCAGCGCATAGGTAATCACCAGCGCCGGGCGCTTGAACAGGACCGGCAGGCTGCGCAGCGAGCCGGAGTTCTGGCTCGGCAGCAGCGGCAGCGATTTCATCAGGCACAGCATGGTGGCCAGCGCCACCCCGGCAATGCTGAGGAAGGTCACCCGCCAGCCCAGCGCCTCACCCACCACCCGCCCCAGCGGAATGCCCAGCACCATCGCCAGGGTCGTGCCGGTGGCCAGCAGGCCCAGCGCCTTGGCCTGCTGGCCGGGCGGTGCCACGCGCACCGCCAGCGAGGCGGTGATGGCCCAGAACACCGCATGCGCCAGGGCGATGCCGATGCGGCTGAGCAGCAGCATGGCAAAGCTCTGCGCCAGCCACGACAGCACGTGGCTGGCGATGAACACCAGAAACACGAACAACAGCAGGCGGCGGCGCTCGACGTTGCGCGTGAGCAGCATCATCGGCAACGAAGCCAGCGCCACCACCCAGGCGTAGATGGTCAGCATCAGGCCGACCTGGGCGGTGCTCATGTCGAAGCTGCTGCCGATGTCGCTGAGCAGCGCCACCGGCACGAACTCGGTGGTGTTGAAGATGAAGGCAGCCAGGGCCAGCGCGATCACGCTCAGCCAACTGCCGCTGCCGACCGTCGGTGGCAGGTCGTTGGGTAGGGGTCCGTTCATGGGTGGGATGCTTTCTCCGCAGGCATGGCGAAAGGACGCGCGTCAGGGGCCAAGTATCGGCCGCGCTGAGGCACGGGTTTGTTATTGGGGGAATGCGGGCATGGTACGCGCCAATGCCGGGCCTCACAACCGTGGGCGGATTGCGGGTACCATGCGCGGTCTGTCTGAAGGCAAACGGAACAAGGAGTGCGATCCGTCCATGGACAAGCAACACCCTCAGCAGCAGTGGCAGCAAGCGGTCACGGCCTATGCCCGGGCCATCAACCACTACGTTGCGCAAGGCCGCGAACACGGTTGGGACGACCTCGAAGAACCCCAGGCCCCGGCCACCGAACACCTGCTCCAGGCCTGGCAGGCGGCCCTGCAGGCGATCAACCAGCCAGGCGTCGACGAAGCCCGGCGCCAGGCCTTCCGCGCCGCCTGGCCGCCCGCGCACCAGCCGCTGGTGCCGCTGCTCGATCAACATGGGCAAGGCATCTGCACGGTGCTGCTGCTCGATGACGGCAGCCTGCTGGCGCGCATCGGCATGCCCTACGAGAAAGGCCAGGTGGTGCGCATCGGCGAACACGGCGTGACGCCGGTGATCGGTATCGATCATTTCGGCCGTTGCCCGCAGCGCCGCTATTTTGCCCTGGCCAACGCCGAAGGGGTCAGGGTCAGCGATGGCTGGGGCGGCCCGCTGGTTGCCCGCCTGCCCTGGCCCAACGGGCTGGAGGGGTTGCCAACGGGTTATCCGTTCGACCCTCTGGACCTGCCGCCGACCCCCACCACGCTGGTGCCCTTCGCCGATGGCCAGCGGGTGCTGCTGGTCAGCGCCGAGGGCATTTTCGTGCTGGCCGCCGAGGGCGCCACGCGCCTGCTGCCCAGTGCGGCGCAGGTGCTCGAGGAACTGGCCGAAGGCACCGACCCTGACGACATCGCCCTGGGCCTGTCCATGGAGCATGGCGCAGTCTCGCCAGATGGCCGGCTGATCGTGCTGGGTGAGCAGAGCAGCCGGCACCTGGTGCTGGACGAGCAGCTGCAACCCCTTGCGCAAATCGGCCCGGGCGGCGAGTACCCGCACTTCGCCCTGTTCAACCGCAAGGGCGACCAGCTGATCGTCAACGCCTGCCATTTCTACAACGGCGGCACGCTGGGCGTGCGCGTGGCCGACCTGCCGGGGCTGGATACCGAGTACTACAGCGAAGACCCACGCACCCCGCTGCTGCAGGAGGGCGCGCGGGTGTATGCCGGGGTGGCGGGCAATGGCGAATACATCGTCGGCGATGCCTATGGCTACCTGCGGGCGTTTGGCGAGGACGGGGCGGAGCATTGGCAGCATTACCTGGGCTCGACCATCAGCGCCATGGACATCAGCGCGGACGGGCGCACCCTGGTTGCGGCGAGCCATGCCGGGTTCATATCGGTGATTGCCCTGGGCGCTGGGCGGCCTGAGTGGCAGATCGGCACCGGGGAGCATGGCGAGGTGCGGCGCTGGTTGTTCTGGAAGGGGTTGGACAGGGCGCTGGTCTGGTAGATCTGCTGCGCCGCCATCGCCGGCAAGCCGGCTCCCACAGGAAAGCCACTGCCCTCAGGCCTGTGCATCACCTGTGGGAGCCGGCTTGCCGGCGATGGCGGCGCAGCAGACAGCAATCAGCCCTGCAACGTGGCCATGTCGATCACGAACCGGTACTTCACATCCCCGGCAATCATGCGCTCGTAGGCCTGGTTGATATTGCGGATATCGAGCATCTCGATATCGCAGCGGATGTCATGCTCGGCACAGAAATCCAGCACTTCCTGGGTTTCAGCGATGCCACCAATCAACGACCCCGCCAGCACCCGGCGCTTGAGCACCAGGTTGGCCGCATGCAGCGCCGGGTCGATCGGCTCGATCAGGCCCACGAGGATGTGCACGCCGTCGAACTTCAGCGTTTCCAGGTACGGGTTGAGGTCGTGCTGCACCGGGATGGTGTCGAGCAGGAAGTCGAAGCGCCCGGCAGCGGCGCGCATCTGCGCATCATCCGTGGACACGATCACATGGTCGGCGCCCTGGCGGCGGGCTTCTTCGGCCTTGGCCTGAGAGCGGGTGAACAAGGTCACTTCGGCGCCCAGCGCCTTGGCCAGCTTGATGCCCATGTGGCCCAGGCCGCCCATGCCGAGGATACCGACCTTGTGGCCAGGGCCGACGCCATGGTGCTTGAGCGGCGAGTAGGTGGTGATGCCGGCGCACAGGATCGGCGCGGCGCTGGGCAGGTCCATGCCGGCCGGGATGCGCACCACGAAGTGCTCGCTGACCACGATGCTGCTGGAGTAGCCGCCCAGGGTGTTGCTGCCGTCGACCCGGTCGGGGGTGGCGTAGGTCATGGTCGGGCCTTCCAGGCAGTACTGCTCCAGGTCCTTGGCGCAGGCCTCGCAGTGGCGGCAGGAATCGACCATGCAGCCGACCCCGACCAGGTCGCCGACCTTGTGCCCGGTGACCTGCGCACCGACCGCAGTGACCCGGCCGATGATCTCGTGGCCGGGCATCAGCGGGTACACGGCGATGCCCCACTCATTGCGCGCCTGGTGGATGTCGGAGTGGCACACACCGCAGTACAGGATCTCGATGGCGACGTCGTCCGGGCGCGGGCTGCGGCGCTCGAAGGTCATGGGGGCCAGGGGGCTGGTGGGGGTTTGGGCGGCGTAACCGATGGCGGTATACATGCAGGACCTCGCATAGAAGTGAAACGATTCAGGCGGCGAATTCTGCGCGCCGAAAACCGCCCTGCCCACGGCAGATTCTCCGGCATGCATGCCTGATTCTCCGAACCTTGCCCTGGCCACCTGGCGCCTGGCCTTCAATCTGCGATGATGCCAGTGTCTGATTCTCTGCCCTGGTTCATCATGCAACTGACTCGTCACGTCGACGCCAACGCCACGTTGTGCACCCTGATCCGCTGCCTGGCCACCCGCCCAGGCTTCGTGCCCACGCACCTGCCCCAGGTGCAGGTGCTGAGCTGGGAGCACTATGTGGCCAGCAGCCCGCAGCTGTACGAGCCGAGCCTGATGATCCTGGCCCAGGGCAGCAAACTGGCGCGCCTGGGGCCGCGGACCCTGGAATACGGCGCCGGCCACTACCTGGTGCAGGCGTTGTCGGTGCCCTTCATGTGCGAAACCTTCGCCACCGCCGAGGCGCCTTTGCTGGGGGTGGCGGTGGATATCGACCGCAGCGTGCTCAGCGAGCTGGTGCAGAGCATGGGCCTGGCGCCCGGCGCACCGGTGCAGGCGCAAACGCCCCAGTCGATGACCTCGGCTGCGCTGGATGCGCCGATGCGCGACAGCGTCGAGCGCCTGCTGCGCTGCCTGCAGGACCCGCTGGATGCCAAGGTGCTCGGCCCTGCGCGGGTGCGCGAGGTGCTGTACACCGCGCTGCGCGGCCCCCAGGCCGGGGTGCTGAGGGCGCTGGTCGAACAGCAAGGGCACTTCGCCCGCATCGCCGCCGCCCTCGCCCACCTGCGCGAGCACTACAGCGAGCCGCTGAGCGTCGAGGACCTGGCGGCGCGCGCCAACATGAGCGTGTCGACCTTTCATGAGCACTTCAAGCGCTGCACCGACATGGCGCCGATGCAGTACCTCAAGCGCCTGAGGTTGCTCAAGGCGCAGCAGATGCTGATTGGCGAAGGGCTTGGGGTGGCGCAGGCGGCGCACCGGGTGGGGTACCAGAGCACCTCGCAGTTCAGCCGCGAGTACAAGCGCCAGTTCGAACGCAGCCCGGGGGATGAGCTGCCTTATCAGAGTTTGCCTGTGTAATTGCAGGGGCCTGTAGGAGCGGATTTATCCGCGATGGGCCGCAAAGCGGCCCCAATCAATCACCGCTTGACACCTGGATCCTACCAAAAGTAACTTACCAATCGTAGGTTACCTAAAGTAGGTAGTATCCCCAGGAGAACTCCCATGCACGCCCTGATCGTCATAGGCCACCACGACCCACAGTCCCTCACCCACGCCCTCGCCCAGCAAATCGCCGCCGGCCTGGCCAGCGCCGGCCACAGCAGCGAGATCGCCGACCTGGCCAGCGAAGGCTTCGACCCGCGCTTCAGCTTCGCCGACCACGCCGTGCACCGCGGCCAGGCCGCACCACCGGCCGATGTGCTGCGCGAACAGGCGCGCATCGACAGCGCCGATACGCTGGTGCTGGTCTACCCGATCTACTGGTGGTCGCTGCCGGCCCTGCTCAAAGGCTGGGTCGAGCGCGTGTTCAGCCACGGCTGGGCGTTTGCCTACGACAACGGCAGCATCGTCAAGAAACTGCGCGGCAAAAAGGTGCACCTGGTGGCCATTGCCGGCGCCGATGCCGGCACCTTCCAGCGCCACGGCTATGGCGAAGCGATGCGCGTGCAGATCGAGCACGGCATCTTCGACTACTGCGGCGCCGAAGTGCTCAGCTCGACCCTGCTCGAAGACAGCGAAGGCCCCGCCGCCGCACTGCTGCTGCCCAGCGCCCGGCAGCTGGGCGAGCAACTGTTCGACGCCGCCCCATTGCGAGGCATCCAGCGACCCGGCTAATATTGAGAACGATTCACACTCACACTTGGATGTCAGCCGTTGGACAGCACGTCGACCCGCAAGCTGGGCTTTTTCTTCAGCGACCACCACCGCTGGCTGCTCCAACACATCCACAAGCGCCTGCGCAACCGCGCCGACGCCGAGGACACCGCCGCCGAAGCCTTCTGCCAGATGCTCGGCGCGCGCGTGGACCCCGACAGCATCGCGCAACCGCGCGCCTACCTCTCGACCATCGCGCGGCGCTTGATCTTCGATCGCCACCGCCGCCGCCAGCTCGAACAGGCCTACCTCGAGCGCCTGGCGCAGCTGCCTGAGCCGGTGGCCCCCAGTGCCGAAGAGCAACTGCTGCTGATCGAGGCGCTGGTGGCCATCGACCAGGTGCTCGACGGCCTGCCCGCCATCGTCAAGGCGGCCTTCCTGTACAGCCAGCTCGATGGCATGAGCTATGTCGACATCGGCGCCAGGCTGCAGATCAGCGAACGCACCGTCAGCCGCTACATGAAGCAGGCCCTGCGCCAGTGCTACCTGTGCGAGGTGCAGCCGTGAGCCGCGGCAAGCTCGACGCGGTCAGCGAACAGGCCATCGACTGGATGGTGGCGCTCAACGCCCGCACGCCCGACGACGCCCTGCTGCAACGCCTGGCCCACTGGCTGCAGCAGGACCCGGCCCACCAGCAGGCCTGGGAGCGCCTGCAGCGCCGCCTGGGCAAGCCGGTCGCCACCTTGCGCGCCCTGGAGCAACGCGCCCCGGGCCATGCCGCCGAGGCGCGCCAGGTGTTGCTGCAGCCCACCCACTCGCGGCGTGACGTGCTCGCGGCGCTGGCCAGTGTCGGGCTGTGCGGTGGCGCCCTGTGGGGCGGCTGGCGCAGCGACACGGCGCAGAACTGGCTGGCCGACCTGCATACCGGCAGTGGCGAGCGCCGCAGTTTCACCCTCGCCGACGGCAGCCGCCTGAGCCTCGACAGCGCCAGCGCCGTGGACCTGTATTTCGACGCCGGGCAGCGCCTGCTGGTGCTGCGCCGTGGCCAGTTGCTGATCGAGGTTGCCGCCGACCCCCGCCGCCCCTTGCGCGTGCGCACTGCCCAGGGGCAGGCCCAGGCCCTGGGCACGCGTTTTCTGGTCAGCCAGGAAGCCACTGCCACGCGGGTCGTGGTGCTCGAGCACAGTGTGCGCACCAGCCTGCCCGACGGCCAATGGCTTGACCTGCAACAGGGCCAGGCGGCGCTGCTGCACGGCAACGCCATCGAAGCGCTGGCCGATGAGCAACAGCAGCGCGCCGCCTGGCTGAATGGCCGCCTGGAAGTGCTCGACGAACCGCTGCAAGCGGTGATCGATGCCCTGCGCCCGTACCAAAGCGGCTACGTGCGGCTGGCGCCTGCGGTGCGCAACCTGCGGGTGCAAGGCGTATTCCCCCTCGACCAGCCCCGGCAAGCCCTGCAGGCGCTGGCCGAAAGCCTGCCGATCAGCGTCGAGCACTATGGCCCGTGGCTGACCCTGATCGGCCCTGCGCAAAAATAATCATGAAAATCATTATCAAGCGTGTCCGGTTTTCATTTCTCGTTGCACCTATCTCCTGACAAGCCAACACAATCGGGAGAATTCCGTGCACAACCTCTGGCCCCGCGCCCTGCCCCTGGTCGCCGCCCTCACCAGTTTCCACGCCCTTGCCCAGGCCCAGGCCCTGGCGTTCGACCTGCCGCCCGCAAGCCTGGCCACCACCCTCAACCGCATTGCCAGCCAGAGCGGCACCATCATCGCCCTGGAACCTGCGCTGGTGCGGGGCAAGCAGGCCCCGGCCGTGGTCGGCCAGATGAGCGCCGAGCAAGCCATGCAAGCGGCCCTGGCCGGCAGCGGCCTGCAATTGCGGGTGAGCAGCAGCGGGCACTTCAGCGTGGCCCCGGCCAGCCAAGGCGGTGATGCACTGGAGCTGGGCAGCACCAGCATCACCGACGACTACCTCGACGCCACCAGCGAAGGCAGCGGCTCGTATGCCGCCCGTGCGGTCACCCTGGGCAAGAGCACCCACAGCCTCAAGGAAATCCCCCAGTCGGTCACGGTGATTACCCGCAAGCAGCTCGATGACCAAGGCATCACCGACCTGCAGGACGCCCTCAACCACACCACCGGCATCGTCGGCGCCCAGGGCATCGGCCCCGGCGTGGTGGTGACCTCGCGCGGCTTCCAGATCGACGACTGGCAATACGACGGCGTGCCGATCCCGCGCAACAACTACTCGCTGGGCAACTGGGCGACCCAGGACCTGGTGTTCTTCGACCGCGTCGAAGTGCTGCGCGGCGCCTCGGGCCTGCTGCAAGGCACCGGCAGCCCGGGCGGTGCGATCAACCTGGTGCGCAAGCGCGGCCAGGCCACGCCGACCGTGAGCGTCACCGGCAAGGCCGGCAGCTGGGACCACTACGGCCTGCAACTGGACGCCGGCGGCCCGCTGACCGACGACGGCCGGGTGCGCGGGCGGATGGTCGCCGACGAGGACCAGAGCGACACCTTCATCGATTACCAGTGGGGCAAGTCCCACTCCTTGTATGGCGCGCTGGACATCGACCTGAACGACGCCACCACGGTGGGCGGCGGCATCAGCTACAACCGCCAGCAGTCGCGGCCAATGCTGCGCGGCATCCCCCGCTATGCCGACGGCAAGCCGGTCGACCTGCCACGCTCGACCTTCACCGGCGCCCGCTGGAGCCGCGCCGAAACCGACGTCACCACCTACTACCTGGACCTGGAGCACCGTTTCAACGACGACTGGGCGTTCAAGGCCGCCGCCGTGCGCATGGACGAAACCAACACCTCCACGCACCAGCGCGTGCAGTCCACCGGCCAGGGCGTGAAAGCCGATGGCACCGGTATCACCTACGCCGACTGGATCACCGATTTTCACAACACCAAGCTGGGCCTGGACATGAACCTGGTCGGCCACTTCGACACCGGCCCCCTGGCCCACGAGATCACCGTCGGCGGCAACTACTCCAAGCTGACCTCCGACGACGCCTACTGGCGCAACTTCGACGCCTCCGGCGACAGCCTCTTCGACATCGACCACCACCGCCCCGAGCCCAGCCGCGACAGCCTGCTCGACGGCAAGCTGGCACGCGCCAACAAAGCCAGCTACGACATCCGCCAGAAGGGCCTGTATGGCGTGTGGCGCATCAAGCCCAGCGACGACCTGACCCTGATCGTCGGCTCGCGGGTCAGCTGGTTCGACTACAGCTGGGACTCGATCGACTTCGACAGCCATAGCGACCCTGGCACCCGCTACCCCACCAGCCGCATGACCGAGACCGGCGAAGTCACGCCCTACGCAGGTTTCGTCTATGACCTGACCCGCGAATGGGCCTGGTACGCCAGCTACACCGACGTGTTCGTGCCGCAGACCGAACGCGCGGTGAACAACCAGCCGCTCAAGCCGGTGATTGGCAGCAACTACGAGACGGGCCTGAAGGGCGAGCTGCTCGATGGCCGGGTCAACGCCTCGCTGGCGCTGTTCCGCTACGACCAGGAAAACCGCGCCGTCACCGACGTGGTTTCAGGCTTTGCCTGCGATGACTGGTACTGCTCCACCGCCGCCGGCAAGGTGCGCAGCCAGGGCATCGAAGCCGAGATCAGCGGCGAAGTGCTCAGCGGCCTGCAGCTGTTTGCCGGCTACACCTACAACACCACCAAGTTCCTCGACGACCCGGAGGAAGAAGGCCGCGTGTACAGCCAGTGGACGCCCAAGCACATGCTGCGCGCCTGGGCCGACTACACCCTGCCGCTGGACGGCCAGCGCTGGAGCACGGGCCTGGGCTTCACCACCCAGAGCCACACCCTGGGCTACGAGCGCACCTACACCGTGCCCGGCTACACCGTGTGGAGCGCGCGCCTGGCCTACCAGCTGACGCCTGAAGTAAGCCTGGCGGTCAACGGCAACAACCTGTTCGACAAGAAGTACTGGGTGGCCGGCTTCAACCAGCTCAACGGCAGCAACAACTACGGCGAGCCGCGCAACTTCATGTTCACGGTCAAGTACACGCCTGAGTTTTGATCCGCTCTCATGCCGTCAACGGCCACTGCGCCAGCGGCCAGTACTGGCCTTTGCGCGACTCGAAGAGCGTGAAGTGCCGGGCCGTCAGGAAAAAGTCGGGCGCCACCGTGGCTTCAGGCGCCTGGCCGCGAAACTCGCGGGACAGGGTCAGGTGCGGGCGGTATTCACGGGCCTGCTCGGCAAAGCCCATGGGCAGCAGCGCCTGCTGCAAGCCATAGACCAGCTGGCGCAACGCCGGCGGCGCCTCTTGCGGCTCCAGCACCAGCACATTGGCCCGTGGCCAGGCCTTCAACTGGTCGAGCAGCAGGCGCAGCGGCGCGCCCGGGCGGGCGATGTTGTCCACCGCGGCGCAGATCGCCGGCACCTGGGCGGCGTCCACATCGCCCAGAAACAGCAAGGTCAGGTGGAAGTTCTCGCTCGCCACCGGCTTGCCGCTGCGCAGGTTCAAGCCGCGCCGCCACTGGGCCAGCGCCCGGCGCTGGGCATCGGCAACCGGCAAGGCGAAGAACAGCCGCTTGAAGGGGGCGCCGCTGGGGCGCATGGCCTGAACCATGGTTGCTCCTCGTACTAAAACGTTTGTGCAGTCTGCAGGGCATTACACCTAAGTCGCCCGTCAATCGGCCAACAATATCTACAAACTCGCCCCATGATTGTTTATGCTGGCGGGCTTATGCCATGGCGCATGGCCATTTTTCGACAAAGAATCGTCCATGAAAATTGCACTCGTACTGATCTTCGTCCTCTCGATCGCCTATGTTCACCTGCGCGGTCGGGTACGTCACAAGCTGACTCGCCAGCTCGGTGACCACTCAAGCTTCCTGGCCCCGGTCAACAGCTTCCTCTACCTGTTCTCCAAGCACCCGGCCAAGCCCTACCTGCCGGTGCAAGCCTTCCCCGAGCTGCAGCCGCTGCAGGACCATTGGCAGGAGATTCGCGAGGAAGCCCAGCGCCTGCTGCATGTGGGCGAGATCAAGAAGTCCGACAATTATGACGACGTCGGCTTCAATTCGTTCTTCAAGACCGGCTGGAAGCGCTTCTACCTGAAGTGGTACGGCGAAAGCCACCCGTCGGCGATGACCCTGTGCCCGCGCACCACCGAGCTGCTGCAGGGCATCGGCACGGTCAAGGCGGCGATGTTCGCCACCCTGCCGCCAGGCGCCAAGCTGGTGCGCCACCGCGACCCGTATGCCGGCTCCTACCGCTACCACCTGGGCCTGGACACGCCGAACGACGATGGCTGCTACATCGACGTGGACGGCGAGAAGTATTCCTGGCGCGACGGTGAGGGTGTGGTGTTCGACGAAACCTACATCCACTACGCCGCGAACACCACCGAGCACAACCGCATCATCCTGTTCTGCGACGTCGAGCGCCCGCTCAAGTACCGCTGGGCCACCGCGTTCAACCGCTGGTTCAGCCGCAACGTGATGGCCGCGGCGGCAGCGCCGAACGATGCCAACGACAAGACCGGCGGCATCAACCGCCTGTTCACCCGCATCTACAAGATCCGCGAACGCGGCAAGGCGCTGAAGAAGCGCAACCGCATGCGCTACTACCTGGAGAAATGGCTGGTGGTGGCGGCGCTGGTGCTGGTGTTCGTCTATATCTGATTGGCCCTTTCGGCCCTATCGCCGGCAAGCCGGCTCCCACAGCTACACCCTGTGGGAGCCGGCTTGCCGGCAATGAGGCCCGCACAGACCCCGCCATCTTCGACTAGCCTCATAGCTCCACTCGCAACCTCCCCAAGGTGAAGACGATGAGCATGATGGACTGGGACGCCTACCGTAAGCAGTTGATGGCCGGCATCGGCGATCTCAAGCAGTTGTCCCCCGACACCGTGGCCGGCTACATGACGGCCAGCGGCGCCGGTGCCAAGACCAACCACCTGGATGCCAAGACCCGCGAGCTGATCTCCCTGGCCGTGGCCGTCACCACCCGCTGCGACGGCTGCATCGCCGTGCATTCGCAGCAGGCGCTCAAGCAAGGCGCCACCCGTGAAGAAATCGCCGAGGCCCTGGGCGTGGCCGTGGCGATGAATGCCGGTGCCGCGCTGGTCTACTCGGCCCGCGCCATGGACGCGGTGGGCAAGGCCGGCGGCTGAGCCCCCTGCGGCGTCGCCGCCCTTGCGCGACGGCGCCGCGCCTCTCAGACTTGGCGCCCTAGCCCCCACAGGTACCGCCATGATTCACATCCGCCCCATGACGCCCGACGACTTCGCGCGTTTCTGGCCCACCTTCCAGGCCATCGTCCAGGCCCGTGAAACCTACGCCTACGACCCGGCCCTGAGCCTGGAACAAGCCCGCCAGCTGTGGCTGGAGCTGCCCATGCACACGCTGGTGGCCGAAGCCGACGGTGAACTGCTCGGCAGCTACTACCTCAAGGCCAATGCCGCCGGCCCCGGTGGCCATGTCGGCAACTGCGGCTACATGGTCGCCGAGGCCGCCCGTGGCCGTGGCGTGGCGCGCCTGATGTGCGAGCACTCGCAGAAGCTGGCGCGCCAGGAAGGCTTCCTGGCGCTGCAGTTCAATTCGGTGGTGGCCAGCAACGAAGCGGCCGTGGCGCTGTGGCACACGCTGGGCTTCGACACCGTCGGCCGCCTGCCCAAGGCGTTCCGCCACGCCCGCCTGGGCCTGGTGGACTGCCTGGTGATGTACAAGTGGCTGGCCGACGAGCCGGTGGTGGAAAAACCACCGCTGCTGATCGGCCGCAAGAACATCGAGGCCCGGGTTTCGCGGCGGCGCGGGCGCTAGGTTTCAGCAGGCCTTGGAGGCCTCGCACACGCGGTGATAGGCACGGTTGAAATACACCAGCCCATCATCGGCGCCGCCGTGGCGGATTTCCTCGATCTGGCAGTAGAAGATGCTGTGCGAGCCCACCTCGTGCACCTGGACGATGCGGCAGTCGAAGTTCACCAGCGCTTCGTGCATCACCGGCGCGCCGCTCTGCAGCACGGTCCAGTGGGTGGTGGCAAAGCGCTCTTCCATGCTCAGGTGGCGGTTGGCGAAGGCCCCCGACAGGTCCTGGTGGGTGCCGGCCAGCACGTTCACGCACAGCGCACCGTTGGCCTTGAACTGCTCGTTGGAATACGAGGCGCGGTTCATGCACACCAGCAAGGTCGGCGGCGCGTCGGTGACGCTGCACACCGCCGAGGCGGTGAAGCCGAAGCGCCCGGCAGGGCCATCGGTGGTGATCACCGACACGGCGCCACCGAGCATGGCCATCGCGTTGCGAAATTGGGTTACGTCAACCATGGTCATGCTCCTCAGATATCCAGCACCAGCTTGTTGGACTTGGCCCGCGAACAGCACACCAGGATCTGGTCGTTCGCGGCTTTTTCTTCATCGGTCAGGTACACGTCGCGGTGGTCCGGCTCGCCTTCGAGCACTTCGCACATGCAGGTTCCGCACACGCCCTGCTCGCAGGAGATGTCGATCTTGATGCCGACCTGGGCCAGGGCCTCGAGGATGCTCTGGCCCTCGGCCACCTGCACGGTCTTGTTGCTGCGCGCGGCGACCACTTCGAAGCTGGCGCCACTGGCATCCACCTCGACCTGGAAGTACTCCTTGTGGATGTGGTCCTCGGCGTAGCCCTGCTGGCGCGCGCCGCCGATCACCCAGTCCATGAAGCCCGACGGCCCGCAGGTGTAGACGTGGGTGCCGGCCTGCGCGGCGCCCAGCACCGCAGGCAGGTCCAGGCGCTGTGCGGCGTCTTCGTCGTCGAAGTGGGTGGCCACCCGCCCGGCGAAAGGCGCACTGGCCAAGGCCTCGAGGAAGGCGCTGCGGCTGCGCGAACGCCCGCAGTAATGCAATTCGAAATCGGCGCCCTGCTGGTGCAGGGCATGGGCCATGGCGATCATCGGCGTGATGCCGATGCCGCCACCGAGCAGGATCGAGCGGCGTGCATCGGGAGCCAGCGGGAACAGGTTGCGCGGCGTGCTGATCTGCACCTCGCGCCCTTCCACCAGCACCTCGTGCACCCCCACCGAGCCGCCACGGGAGGCCGGGTCTTTCAGCACCCCCAGGCGATACAGCGAAGCGTCCGCCGGGTCGCTGCACAGCGAGTACTGGCGCACCAGGCCCGGGGCCACGTGGATGTCCACGTGCGCCCCCGCCTCGAAGGCAGGCAGCGCCGCGCCATCGGCCCGGCCCAAATCGAGGACCAGCACATCGGCCCCCTGGATCTCGCGCTTGCGCACGATCACGTTCAACAGTTGTTCGTTCATCAGCGGTGTCCTGTAGTGATTCATCGCATGTACAGGCCGCCGTTCACGTCCCAGGTCGCCCCGGTGGTGAAGTAGGCCTCGGGGCGCGCCAGTTGCACGATCAGGTCGCCAAGAAAATCCGCATCGCCCAGGCGCTGCACCGGGATGTTCGCCAGCAGCCCCGGCAGACGCTCGGCCGGCACCGCGGCATGCACCGCCGGCGAGTCGATCGGGCCTGGGGCGATGGCATTGACGGTGACGCCGCGGGCGGCGAATTCCTTGGCGAAGACCTTGGTCAGGGTGACGATCGCCCCCTTGCTCGCCGCGTAGTGCGCGCCGGTGGCGGTGCCGCCGTTCTGCCCGGCCAGCGAGGCCATGTTGATGATCCGCCCGTAACCGCGCTCGGCCAGGTGCGCGCCGAATACCTGGCAGCCGAGGAACGCGCTGCGCAGGTTCAGGCCGACCACCGCGTCGAACTCTTCCGGGCTGATCTGCATCAGCGGCGTGGTCTTGGTCACCGCCGCGTTGTTGACCACCACGTGCAGGGCGCCGAAGTGCTCCAGCACCTGGGCCAGGGCCTGCTCGAAGTCCGCCTTGCTGGCGACGTCGAGCTTGACTGCCAAGCTACGGCCGCCCTGCCCTGCGAGCTGCTCGGCCGTGGCCTGGGCCAAGGCCAGGTCGCGGTCCGAGACCACCACGTCGAAGCCTGCGGCGAGCAGCCGGGCGCAGAAGCGCCGGCCCAGCCCCTGCCCTGCCCCGGTTACCAATGCGACTTGGTTCATGGCCGGGCCCTCACAGGATGTAGCCGATACCGGCAAGGGTATCGTCGCTGTTGATCAGGCTGATCACCTTGCGCGCGATCTTGAACCCACCCTCGGCGCGCACCAGGGTGTAGGTCAGGTCGGCGGTGTAGTGCTTGAGGCTTTCCTTGCGGAACTCGCGGATGTTCTGCGCGGCGCGCACGGTCACGTTGACCCCGTCATCGCCGAGCACGCGAATGCGCGAGATGCTGCGCACGGTGCGCGGCTGCGGGCTGGTGGAAATCGACTCGCCGCCAATCAGCCGCTGCACGCGCAGGCGGCGCATGTGGTGGTCGTCGTAGGCGTAGTTGAGGGTGTTCTCGTAGTCGGTTTCCTTCGGGTTGATCGGGATGATGTACGTCCCCTTCGCGGTCCATTGCGCCAGCCACGCTTCGTACTCGCCGTGGTCGAGCATGTCGCCTTCCTGCCAGATGAACGCGGTGACTTCGTTGAGTAGGTTGAGGTTCATCACTTGGTCTCCGCGCTCATCATCTTTTTCCACTGCTGGTACGCCGCGCGCATGCCGGTTTCGGCACTCACGTCGGAAACCAGGCCATCTTCGCTGGCTCGCTCGCCGGGCAAGCCACGGTTGAGCATGATCCACAGGTTCTCGCCGGCACTGGCGCCCTTCTGCACGCGCTCCCAGGCCTCGGAATCGTCCGGGGTACCAAAGCCCATCGGGCCCTGGAAGTGCTCGTGCAGGCGCAGGCGGTAGCGGTTGGCCGCCGCCGGGCCGCCGTCCATGGTGATCACCGAGTGGTGGATCTCGGTCTCGGTCACCGAAATCGGCTGCAGCACGCGGAAGAACGCCATCGAGCAGGCGACGTTGGGGAACAGGTTGAGGTTGAAGCCCGACCCGCCCACCGCACGCACGATGCGCCGCACCTGCGGCTCGTCGATGCCCTCGTCGCGCAGCTCGGCGGCCAGCGCTTCGAAGCGCTCGGGGATCGGCTTGTCGAGGTCGGCTTCCAGGTCGACCAGCTCGGGGATCATCACCATCACGCTGTGGCCGTTGCCCAGGTCCTCGACGTAGCCAGGGCCTTTGACGAAGTCGAACAGCTCCAGGGTCTGTTCATCCACCGACGACAGGAAGCTCTTGTGCACCAGCGGGAAGTGGTAGGCGTCGGTGGTGTTCTCCAGCTGGATCTTCCAGTTGCCGGGGAAGCGGAAGCGGTGCTCGCCCGGCACCTTGATGCCGTAGCCCGCGCCCTGCTTCATGAACAGGTCCATCCACTTTTTCGCAGCGCCCAGGAAGTCTTCCAGTGGCTCGATGTCGTCCTTGAAGGTGGCGAAGATCATCCCGGCGTAGCTTTCGGTACGCAGGCTGACCAGCGGCAGCTCGGCCTTGTCCAGGCAGTCGCCGTAGCTTTCCGGGTGCGGCACGCCGCGCAGCGAGCCGTCCAGGGCATAGCCCCAGCCGTGGTAGGGGCAGACGAAGCTGTTGGTCTTGCCCTTCTTGTGTTCGCACACCGTGGCGCCGCGGTGGCGGCAGCGGTTGAGCAGCACGTTCACCGCCTTCTTGCGGTCGCGCACGACGATCACCGGCTGCTTGCCGATGTAGGTGGTCTTGTAGCTGCCGGCCTCGGGGATCTCGCTCTCGTGGGCGACCCAGATCCAGGTGCTGTGGAAGATCTTTTCAAGCTCGGCGTCGAACAGCGCCGGGTCGGTGTACAGCGAGGTGTGGACGCGGTCTGGCTGCACCAGCTCGGCCGGGTCGACGCTCAGGTTGACGGCGGGAATCAGGTTGGTCACGGATAAGTCCTCTTCTCAGACGCGCTGGATGATCAGTTCGCGGCCGACACGGGCCTCGACCTTGGCATAGCGCCACAGCTTGTACGGCCCCTCGCCCACGGCGGTGGTGCGGAACAGGTTGCAGGCGGCGTGCACGGTCTGGATGTCCGGCACATCGGCCAGCAGGTAGGTGGTCCAGGGGAAGCCATCGGACGGCCCGACCATGCCCTGGTCGTCGTCCATGTTGCCCAGCACGTTCACCCCGGGCAGGTCGTGGATGGCGTTCCACATCGCGCTGAAGGCGGCCCACACCTGCAGTTGCTCCTCGCGCGCGGCGTCGAAGAAGTTCTGGTTGATGCCCATGCAGAACAGCACGCGCAAGGCTTTGTTATCGCTCATGACTGGTATCCCGAGAGTTACAGGTAGCCCGGAAGGGGCTGTTTGCCGAAGAACATCGCCCCGGCGTTCTGGTAGGTGACGTCGCCCATGAAGGCGTGCTGGGTGACCACCTGCGCATCGTTGACGCAGCGGGCCAGCGGGCTTTCGTTGTAGATGCCGGTCATGCCCGACAGCAGCTGCGCACTGCGCGCCACCTCTGCAGCGACGCGCGCGGCATGGGTGGAGGACAGGCGCAACAGGTTGGTGACCTCGATCGGCACCGGGTCGCCGGCCAGCACGTGCTGCCAGGCGCGTTCGATCGATTCGTAGAAGAACGCCCGGGCCGAACGCAGCGCGGCCTCGGCCTTGGCCACATCAACCTGGGCCAGCGGCCGGTCGGCCAGGGCCGGGGCGCCGGTGACCGAGATGCGCCCGCTGGCCATGCCCGACAGCTCGTCGAGGGCGGCGCGGGCAATGCCCAGGCCGACCACCGACAGCACCTGGGTGGCGAACGACAGCGACGGGTAGCGGAAGAACGGCTCGTCCAGGTTCGGCTTGCCGCCGCGCACGAAGGTCCACTGCTCGCCCACCACCACATCCTCGACCAGCAGGTCGTGGCTGCCGGTGCCGAGCAGGCCGACGGTGTCCCAGGTTTCTTCGATGCGCGCCTGGCTGCGCGGCAGCACCGCCAGGCGCGGCAGGTCGAGCTTGTCGCCGTTGCGCGGGGCGATGCCGACGCCAACGATGTCGGCGCCCATGGAGCCGCTGGAGTACTTCCAGCGGCCATTGACCTTGAAGCCTCCGGCAACGATCTCGGCCGGCTGCGGCGGGAAGATGCCGCCGGCGAACACGGTGTCGGGGCTGTTGCCGTAGATCTGGGCGATGGTCTCCAGCGGCAGCGCCGCCAGGTACACCGGGCTCATGCCGAAGCTCGCCACCCAGCCGGCGGAGCCGTCGGCGTGGGAGATGCGCTCGACCATCTCGCAGAACTCGCCGGGCGAGCATTGCAGGCCGCCGAAGCGTTTGGGCACCAGGGCACGGTAGACGCCGTGGGCCTTGAAGGCATCGATCACGTCGCGGGAAATATGGCGTTGGCGATCGAACTCACCCAGACGGGCTCGATCACGAACCCCGTCCAGCAAAGCCTCGAAGGCAGGGCCACTGGCAAGCGCCGACTCGGGCGCAGCACGCAGGCAAAGCGAATCCATGGACTTTCTCCGTCTCAGGCGCGGTGTTGTGGTTGAGGCAGGTGTCGTTGGGCAGGAGGCGAAATGGCAGGGCTCGCTGCAGCAAGGTAGCGGCCATGCAAGGGGGCAAAGGCGGGATCGTGCGGCATGTTCTGTCTCTCTTGTTTTGGGTGCCGGTGACAAAAATCTGCGGTCAATTACGTGAATTGTCAATTGAATTTTCACGCTTAAAAACGCATTTTTTCGACGGACGCATGCCCGACTAGCACCGCAAAACAAGGCTATCTATCTGATTTTTATCGGCTTTAAAGATGAATTTCGAAGCAGCTGGCTAGCCAAAAAAACTAACCAGGCCTGGCGATATGTCGAAAAATTTTTAATACACTTTTCACATGATTTCGGAGATAAAAAAGCTGGTGTAGCATGGCTGGGCATCGCGCCCACAAGAACAATCAGAACAGCACCCCCGCCATGCCTGGCGTGCACACCCCGAGGTCGAGGCCATGCCCACCCGCCCCATCGAACTGCAGGATCACCGCCTGCGCTACCTGCACCTGAGCCACGACAAAGGCTCCATGCGCGCCGCCGCCGAAGCCCTGGGGGTCGCCACCTCCTCGGTCAGCCGGCAGATTGCCCGGCTCGAAGCGGAACTGGGCATCGAGCTGGTGCGCCCCGACACCCACCGCATCAGCCTGACCCACGCCGGCGAGGCCGCGGTGGACTACTACGTCGAGCGCCAGCGCCAGCACAGCCAGTTGCTCAGCCGCCTGGACGCCCTGCGCCAGCAGCAGCAGGCCTCGACGGTGATCGCCATCGGCGAAGGCCTGCTCGGGGCGCGGGCGATCAACGCGCTGCAGGGCTTTCTCCAGGCCCATGGCGCGCACAAGGCCGAGATCATCAGCGCGCCTTCGCTGGAGGTGCAGCGCCTGGTGATGAGCGACCAGGCCCACCTGGGCGTGGTGTTCGCGCCCAGCCCCACGGCCTGCCTGAGCCGCCTGTTCAGCCTGGCCCAGCCGCTGCGCCTGATCGTGCACCGGGACAGCCGCCTGGCCGAACGCAGCCGGGTCAGCCTCGCCGACATCGCCCGCGAGTCGCTGGTGCTGCCCGGCGCCAACTTTCGCGTGCGCGAGCTGGTGGACGATGCCTGCCAGGCGCAGGGGGTCGCGATCGTGCCGACGCTGACCTCCAACTCGCTGGCGGTGATCCTCGATTTCGTCCGCTCGGGCCTGGGCGCGACCTTGCTCGCCGAGCTGCCGATCATCGACGAACTCAAGGGCGGCACCTTCAAGGCGTTGGCGGTCGACTGCGCGCAGATGAACGCCACCGACATCCAGGTCGTCACCCGCCGCGGCCGCACCCTGGACGACCTGAGCCGGGCGCTGGCGACCGAAATGGCCAAGGCCATGCGCAAGGTGCTGTGACCTTCGCCCAGGTCGTTGCGCTAAACGCAACGACTTTGCCCGCCCCTGTCATTGAGCCACCTGCGCTGGCCCATTAGCGTTGCTGTCGTGCACCGCACACCCAAAACAACAAGAACAACGTGACAGACAAGCAGGCAACCGACCTGCGGCCCTTCCTGCCCAGTTGCATCACTGCCCCGGTCTTGTCCTGATCACACCTCCAGGAATACCCCCATGGAACTGCGATGGCCCCTGCGTGCAAAACCGTTGTGCCTGTGCCTGGCGTGCGCCCTCCCCCAGGTCGGCCTGGCCGACCTGGTCGATGACAGCCACCTCTCGCTGAACATCAAGAACCTCTACCTGAACCGCAACTACACCCAGCACGATGCCCCGGCGTCCAAGGCCGGCAACTGGTCCCAGGGCTTCGACCTGCAGTTCGAGTCCGGCTACACCGACACCCCGGTGGCGGTCGGCCTGGACCTTGACGGGCAATACGCCGTGCGCCTGGACGCCACCGGCAACGACGGCTCGCTGCCCTACAGCCGCCACCGCCAGAAAACCTCCGACGACTACAGCCGTGGCGGCGCCACGCTCAAGTTCAAGTACGCCAAGAGCGTGCTCAAGGTCGGTGACCAGCGGCCGTTCTACCCGGTCGCCTCCAACGACCCGAGCCGCCAGCTCGATACCATCTACCAGGGCGCGGTGATCGAATCGCGCGACATCGACAAGCTGACCCTGGTCGGCGGGCGGTTCTGGTCGATCGTCACCCGCGAGTCGTCCAACCACGAGCGCCTGTACCGCTACGGCACCAGCGACAGCCAGGACAGCGACGGCCTGGACTTCGCCGGCGCCACCTATGCGCTCACGCCCGACCTGCAGGGCAGCTACTTCCACGGCGTGCTCAACGACATCTACAAGCAGGATTACGCCGGCATCAAGCACACCCTGCGCTTTGCCGACGGCTACCAGCTCAAGACCGACATCGGCTACTTCAACAACCAGGAAGACGGCGCCGCACGCAGCGGCCCGGTGGACAACCGCGCCTACTACGGCCTGGTGAGCGTGGAAAAGAGCGGCCACACCGTCGGCGTGGTCTACCAGCGCATGACCGGTGACACGGTATTCCCGACCCTGAACGGCTACGTGCCGCAACTGTGGCTGCCGAACTGGGGCAGCATCCCGTTCCTGCGCCCGGACGAGCGCAGCTGGTCGCTGCGTTACGGCTACAACTTCGCAGCCCTGGGCGTCCCGGGCCTGAAGCTGTTCACCCGCTATACCCGGGGCACCGATGTGGACCGCGGCGCGGGCCTTGACCGCGACCAGGAAAGCGAGCGCGACATCATGCTCAACTACGTGGTGCAGAGCGGCCCGCTCAAGGACCTGGCCTTCGACCTGAAGAACATCCACACCCAGCAGAAGTACGGCGCCGACTACGACGAATACCGCCTGATCACCTCCTACACCTGGAAGTTCTGGTAGCCGCCGCTCACCGTTTTTGCCCGGGCCTTTCCGTGCGGGGAGGGTTCGGGCGCTTTTATTGCAAACCAAGGAACCACCGCCATGTCCGACCTTTACGAACTGCTGCGCTTCACCCTCCGTGTGCGCACCCAGGCTATGGCCCTGCCGCGCCTGCAAGCCGCCTTGCAGGAGGCCGGCGACGGGGTCGAGCTGGTCGGCTGCTGGCTCTCGGAAATCGGCCCGCAAAACACCATTGCCGTGCTGCGCCGCTTCACCGATGCCCAGGCCCAGGCCAGCGAACGCCAGCGCGTGCTGCTCGCCAGCGATGCCTTCGGTATCGGCGAGTTCATCCTCAAGCAGCACATCGACGACTACCGCCTGTTCCCCTTCCTGCAGCCACTGACACCCGGCAAGCACGGGCCGTTCTTCGAGCTGCGCGAGTACGACCTGGTGAGCTCGGGCCTGGCCCCGACCCTGGCCGGCTGGCGCAAGGCCGTCGGCCCGCGTACCGGGGCCGACTACTCCCAGGTGTACGCGGCGTTCTACGCCACCAGTGGCCGCGTGCCGCGCTACCTGCACATCTGGCCCTACGCCAGCCTCGAACAACGCCTCGACGTGCGCACCCGCGCCGTGCGCGATGGGGTGTGGCCGCCGGAAAACTCGGCACCGCAACTGCAGAAGATGCAGTCGGTGGTGTACCTGCCCGCGCCCTTCTCGCCGCTTGCCTGAAGCCGCGATTGCCCAGGCGTGCCAACCTCTTGGCGCTGCCTGCCAATTGCCCGCGCAGGCATACCGTTGCCGCTGCCGCCCCGGTAGCCTGCCGCGAGCCCAATTCGCGTCGCGGAAAACAACGACATGACCAACGCCTTGAGCATCCATAACAAGATCACCCTGCTCGCCAGCCTGTGCCTGGCCACCGTTGTCGTACTGCTCACCACCCTCGCCCTGGCCCAGCGCCAGGCCAGCGAGGACCAGGCCAAGGCCAGTGCCAGCGACATGCTGCTGGCCGCGGCGCGGCAGAACCTGCGCGCCGAAGGCCAGGCCCAGGCGCTGCAGATCCAGCAGGGCTTCGCCCGCGCCTACACCTTCGCCGAAGGCGTCGGCCGCCAGGTCATGCACCTGCGCGAACGTGCCGCCGGCGACCAGGTGCCTGCGGCAGAGCTGCGCAGCGACCTCACCCAGGTGCTGCACCAGGCCCTGGCCGGGCGGCCGGAGCTGCTGGGGCTGTTCATCACCTTCGACCGCAACGCCCTCGATGGCCGCGATGCCGACTTCGCCGGCCAGCTGGCACGGGGCAGCAACGACCAGGGCCGTTTCGCCCTGTACTGGCTGCAATCGGCCCCCGGCCAGCTGCAGGCCGTGCCAGGTGACGAACAACTGCTCGCCGACACCTCGCCCGGCCCCAGCGGCGCGCCGTTCAATGCCTTCTTCAGCTGCTCGCGCAAGGCCGCCAAACCTTGCCTGCTGGAGCCCTACGTCGACAGCTCCAGCGGCACCGCGCGGCTGGTCACCAGCCTGACCTTGCCGCTGCTCGACCAGGGCCGGGTGGTGGCGGTGATCGGCCTGGACATCGACCTGGGCGCGCTGCAGCGCGACGCCGAAGCCGCCAGCGCCGCGCTCTACGAGGGCCAGGGCGATATCGCCATCGTCAGCACCGCCGGCCTGCTGGCCGGTGACAGCCGCCACCCCGAGCGCCTGGGCAGCTTGCTCACGGCGCGCCACCCCGAACACGCCGCCGCCATGCTCGATGCCATTCGCGCAGGCCATGGGCAAACCTTCGAAGACGCCAGCGACATGCGCATGCTGGTGCCCATCCAGCCGCTGCCCGACGCCAGCCCCTGGGCCGTGCTGGTCAGCGTGCCCAAGGCCGTGCTGGGCGCCCCGGTAACGGCGCTGCAAACGCAGATGCGCGCCCAGCGCCTGCGCAGCCTGGCGCTGCAGGTCGGCCTGGGCCTGAGCGTCGCGGTGCTCGGCGTGCTGATGATGTGGCTGACCGCCCGCAGCGTCAGCCGGCCGCTGCTGCACGTGGCCCAGGTGCTCGAAGACATCGCCGAAGGCGAAGGCGACCTGACCCGCCGCCTGGCCTACCCCGGCCGCGATGAGCTGGGGCGCCTGAGCCGCGCCTTCGACCGCTTCCTCGAACACCTGCAACCGGTGATCGCCCAGGTGCAGGCCGGGGTGCGCGACACCCGCGACACCGCCGACCAGTCGGCGCGCATCGCCAGCCAGACCAACGCCGGCATGCAGCAGCAACTGCGCGAGATCGAGCAGATGGCCGCCGCGCTGCAGCAGATGTCGGCCACGGCCCAGGCCTCGGCGCACAGCGCCGCCCAGGCTGCCGCCGCAGCGCGCAATGCCGACCTGGCCACCGGCGATGGCCTGCAGGTGATCGAGCACGCCAGCGCCAGCATCCAGGCCCTGGCCCATGACATGAGCGACGGCATGCAGCGCCTGCACGCCCTGGCCAACAGCGGCGAGCAGATCGGCACGGTGATGGCGGTGATCTTGTCGATCGCCCGGCAGACCAACCTGCTGGCCCTCAATGCCGCCATCGAGGCTGCCCGCGCCGGGGAAGCCGGCCGTGGCTTTGCCGTGGTCGCCGACGAGGTGCGCGGGCTGGCCCAGCGCACCCAGGCCTCGGTGGAGGAAATCGGCGCCATCACCGACAGCCTGCGCACCGGCACCCGCGAGGTGACCCGCAGCCTGCAGCACAGCCACGAGCAGGCCCAGGCCAATGCCGAACAGGCGCGTCAGGCCCTGGATGCCCTGGCGCAGATTCGCCAGGCGGTCAGCGTGATCAGCGACATGAACGTGCAGATCGCCTGCGCCGCCGAACAGCAGAGCAGCGTCGCCGAAGAGGTCAACCGCAACGTCGAAGCGGTGCGCGATGTCACCGCTTCGCTGTCGGGCCAGGCCGAGCGCTCGGCCGGCATCAGCCAGCAGTTGAACGACCTGGCGTCAGAGCAGCAAGGGCTGATCCAGCGCTTCAAGGCCTGATGCGAAGTACGGCGCCAGGCCTGCCTGGCGCAGCCGCTGCACCAGCGCGGCCAGGCGCGCCTGGCGATAGGCCGGCACATCGATGTGCCGGTAGTCGTAGAAGCCCAGCCCTTCGCGCAGCCCGTTGCGCCCGGCGGCCATGTTGTCGCGCACGGCCTGGGCCGCCTGGTAGCGCTCGCCCAGGTGCTGGCTGAGGTAGGCCGAGGCGTGGTGGAGGATGTCGCCGCCGCCCCAGTCGATGAACTCCAGCAGGCCGAGCACCGAAAAGCGCGGGCCGAAACCGCTGCGCACCGCCAGGTCGATCTGCTCGGCACTGGCCACGCCCTCCTCGACCATGCGCGCCGCTTCGTTCATCACCAGCGCCTGCAGGCGCGGCACGATGAAGCCGGGCGCCGCGTTGCACACCACCGCCACCTTGCCGATGCCCTGCAAGGTCGCCAGCAGCTCGGCAAGCTTCGCCTCGCAGGTCTGCTCGCTGCGCGACACCTCCACCAGCGGCATCAGGTGCGCGGGGTTGAGCCAGTGCGCGTTGAGCAGGCGCTGCGGCGCCGAAACCATCTGCGCAAGCTCGGTGACCAGGAAGGTCGAGGTGGTCGAGGCAATGATGCCGTCGGCCGGGGCATGCCGGTCGATCCAGGCCATGGCCTCGCGCTTGGCCGCCAGCACTTCCGGCACCGCTTCGAAGACCAGCCGGCAGCCCGCCAGGGCCGGCTCGCCTTGCGCTCGGGTGAGCAGTTGTATGCGCGCCAGCAGCTGTTCGGCCTGCACGCTACCGATCAGTTCCAGGGCCACCAGGCTGTGCGCCTCGGCTTCAAGATTGCGCCTGAGCGCCTGGAAATGGTCCGCCTGCGCCGCGCGCTGCTTGAGGTCGATCAGGCTCACCTGCAGCCCGGCCTGGGCAAAGGCCAGGGCGATGCCCTCGCCCATGCGCCCGGCACCGACCACGGCGATGTGCCGCAACGGGCCATTCATGGCGCCACCCCGGCGTGCAGCATGGCGGCCATCTGCGCCCGGTCGAGCGCCGCCAGGCCGAGGTTTTCCAGGGTTCGCCCTTCGCCGTACAGGTCGCGCCCAGTCACGGCCGCGGCCAACGCCAAAAGGCCTTCGGCCACCGGGGTCGAGACGCCGGCCCAGCGCCCGACCGACACCAGCAGCGACAGGCCCAGGCGGGTGTCTTCGAGCATGTAGCGGTGCTGCTGCAGGTCGATCTTCTCGCGCCAGTCGCCGCTGTCGGTGAGCTTGCCGTGGGCGCCGCGGCCATACATCCACTCATCGCCCTGGTCGGTGTTGTAGTGGTCGGCCAGCGGGAAGTGCGGGGCCGGGTAACCGAGTGCCTCGCGCACGCGCATGCGTTCGGCGTCGAGCTGGTTGGTGACCCGGCGGATCGACGGCTGGGTGCCTTCGTTGTGGATGTCCCACGACTCGAAATGCTCCAGGGGGCCGGCATTCATCAGGATCAGCGGCGGGTGGATGATCGGCCCGGCATTCATCAGCGCGCCGCTCAGGGCGTTCTCGATGGGCTCGACACTGGGGTAGGCTTCGCGCAGCACGGCGAAGGCGTGGGCGGACAGCCGGCTGGGCAGCACGCCGGTGGGCAGGCGGGTGGCGTAGGCGCTGATCACCAGTTGGTCGGCGCCGTGCTTGCGCACCAGGTACGGCAAGGTGCCGGTTTCGGCGAAGGCGACTTCGGCGGTGTTGCCGCAGGCCCGCAGCGCCTTGGCGAACACATAGCTGCCGAAGGTGCCCGGCGGCAGGAACACCACCTGGCCATCGCGCAGCAACGGCGCCACCTCGGCGGCCAGCGCCGGATGGCTGGTGGAGGGCAGCGGGATGACGACCAGGTCCGCGCCTTCCAGGGCCTGGGCCAGGTCGGCGACCAGTGCAAAGCGCTCGCCCAACGCGACCTGGCGGCGGCCGCGGTAGTCGCGCACGGTGAGGCTGCCAATCGCTTGCAGCGCCTGCAGCGCCGCCTGGTCGCGCCGCCACAGGCGGGTGTGGTGGCCGCGTTCGGCCATTTCGACGGCCGCTGCATAGCAGCCGTGGCCGCCGCCAAGGATCGTGACATTCATGGGGTTCGCTCCGCGTGTTGAAGGTAGGCCGATGCTAGCCAGCACCCAGCCGGCCCGCGCATCCGATCACGCAGGCAGGCTAGCGATTGCGCAGTTTCGTGTCGCAGGGCCGGCAGCCGAAGCGCTGGCGGTAGTGGCGGGTGAAGTGCGCGGGGCTGTTGATGCCAAAGCGCAGCAGCACCTCGGTCACGCTGCCCTCGCCGCGCTGCAGCGCCTGGTTGACCGCGAGCAGGCGCCGCTCGCGGATGTATTCGACCGGGGTCTGGCCGAGGAACTTGAGAAAGCCGGTCTGCAGGGTGCGCACCGACACGCCGCTGAGCGCGCACAGGGCCGCCAGGGTCAGCGGCTGGTCCAGGTGTGCTTCGATATGGTCGCGCGCCCGCCGCACGGGGCCGGGCAGCGGCGTGCCGGCGCCCTGGCAGAGCGCATCGGAATAGTTGTGCGGCAACTGGGTCAGCAGCAGTTGCACCAGGTGGTCGGCAAGGCCCTGGCGCAAGGGTGCCAGGTTCAGCTCCAGTGCCAGCAAGCTGCACAGGTAGTCCAGCGCAGCGGCCAAGGCGTGCACACCGGGGTGCGTCGCCGCCAGCGGTACGGCGAACGCCAGCGGCTGACGCAGGCTGCGCCCCAGCAGGTGCTGCAACTGCACCTCCAGCGCCTCGCGCGGCAGGCTGAGCACCGCGTTGCGGCAGGCGCCGCCGGTGACGATGCGGCTGCTGGCAAACGGCGAACTGACACTCAGCCCGCCCGCCGCCACCGCCGCCTGATGGCGGCCGTGGGTCACCTCGCACTGCCCCTGCAAGGTGGTGCGGAACAGGTAGTGCGCGCCGCCACCGTCGAGGCTGACCTCCACCGGCACGTCATAGTCCAGCTCCAGCAGCCAGGCCCCGGCAAAGGCCACGCCGCTGGCCTGCAGGCGCGGCGGCGTGCCATTGAGCACGCGCAACCGGTGCGGGCAGAGGTAGCGGGCCAGCTGCACCTGCATCTGGGCCACATCGCGCGAGTCGAGCAGCGGGAAGCGCTCGAGCATCTCAAGCCTCGGCGGCGTGTTCGCGCTGCAGGCTGTCACGGAAACACTTGCAGCCCTTGGCCAGCAGCACGATGGCCAGCAGCGACGCGCCGCAGCTGACGATCGACATCGACGAGCCGACCGCCGCCGGTGCGCCGAAGTAGCGGTCGGTGATCAGTGCCACCAGCGTGGTGCCAAGGCCCAGCCCCAGCAGGTTGCTGATCAGCAGGAACACCGCCGACACCTGGGCGCGCACCTGGTTGGGCGAGAGGATCTGCATGGCCGCCGTGGAGGCCGGCATCGGGAACGAGGCGAAGAACATCGCCGGCACCAGCAAGGTGACCGACAGCCACAGCGGTTCGACCTGCGAATACAGCACCGCCGGCACGAGCATGCCCAGCGCGCCGATCACCCCGGTGCGCATGGCCGCATCGCGGTAGCCACGCTTGGCCAGGTGGTCGGTGAGCCAGCCGCCGAACACAACGCCGGTGGTGTTGGCCAGCAGCAGGATGGTGCCGAGCATGAAGCCGGCCTCTTGCGGGCTCATGCCGTACTTGCGGATATACAGCGCGGGCGTCCAGCTCATCATGCAGAACAGCGCCATGGCGTAGAACGAAAAGCCCAGGTAGTGGCAGCTGAAGGTACGGCGATGGCGGCCGATGAAGCGCAGGCCATCGGTGAGCCTGACCTTGCGCACCTGGCCGTCGGCACCGAGCTGCGCGCCCTTGCGCTCTGGGTTGCGCACCGTCAGCCAGACCAGCAGGCCGACGATCACCCCCGGCAGGCCGACGATGAAGAACGCCAGCTGCCAGGCCTTCATGGCGCCGAGCACGGCCACCTCGATGGTTTGCGCATCCTTGAGCAAGGTGATGACGTAGCCGCCGACCAGGAACGCGACACCGCCGCCGACGAACGAGCCGATCGAATAGATGCCCACGGCGCGGCCGAGTTTTTCCTTGGGGAACATGTCGCTGAACATCGAATAGGCCGAAGGCGACAACGCAGCCTCGCCCACCCCCACGCCGATGCGGGCGAGGAACATCTGCACGAAGTTCTTGCTCAGGCCGCAGGTGGCGGTGGCGATGCTCCAGAAGATCACCCCCACGGCGATGATGCGCGGCCGCGAGAAGCGGTCGGCGAGGTAGGCGATGGGCATGCCCATGAAGGCGTAGAACAGCGAGAACGCCAGGCCATGCAACAGGCTGAACTGGGTGTCGCTGAGCTGCAGGTCGGCTTTGATCGGCTCGATCATCAGCGCCAGGATCTGCCGGTCAACGAAGGAGAAGATGTACGCCACCATGCACAGGGTGACCACGTACCACTCGTAGTAGTAGCGCTTGGTGGGGGTTTCGAGGTGCTGCTCTTGGGTGAGGTTCGTCATGCTCGAGGGTTCCTGATGGGACAGCCTGGGGAGGGATTACTAGGCAGTGACCTGTCAGCAACAGGCGAGCGAACGCAGGGCGGGGTTATGCATGACCAAGGACCTTTTATTGTTATTGGAATGGTGTATGGCAGTGGTATTGGCTGGGCGTGTACCGGCCCTATCGCCGGCAAGCCGGCTCCCACAGGGTTTGCTGTGGGAGCCGGCTTGCCGGCGATAGGGCCGCTGCGGGCCGTCAGCCTGCTTGCAGCGCCCGTGGGCGGTGGCTGCGGGCTTCGGCTTCGGGGGCCGTGGCCGCTTGCAGGCGGAAGTCGAACGCCAGCTCGGCAAAGCGCTCGCCGGCAACGCCTCGGTCACGCGCCGTGGCGGCATCGTCGACGAAACGCAGCGCGCCGATCAGGCCATCGCGGGTGGCATAGGCGAAGTCGTCCCACAGGTACTTGTCACCTTCGAAGTTGATCTGCGTGGTCAGGTGCCGGTGCCCCGGCGCCGAGATGAAGAAGTGCACGTGGGCCGGGCGCTGGCCGTGGCGGCCCAGCAGGTTCAGGCACTCCTGGGTCGGCCCCTGGGGGTCGCAGCCGTAGCCCGAGGGCACGATGGAGCGCGCCCGGTAGCGGCCCTCGGCATCGGTGACGATGCGCCGGCGCAGGTTGTATTCGGACTGGGTCGAGTCGAAGTACGAATAGGTGCCCTGGGTATTGGCATGCCACAGGTCGACGGTGGCGCCGGCCAGGGGTTGGCCTTGGGCATCGAACACCTGGCCCTGGAGGAACATCACCACACCCGGGTCGGTGCCATCGTCCATCCGCGCCTCACCCTCGGACAGCGGCGCGCCTGCCACGTACAGCGGGCCTTCGATGGTGCGCGGGGTGCCGCCGCCAAGGCCGGCTTCGGCGTCCTTGGCATCCTGCAGCAGGTCGATGAAGTGCTCGATGCCCAGGCCCGCGGCCAACAGGCCGGCCTCGTTGCGCCCGCCCAGGCGGTTGAGGTAGTCGACGGCGTGCCAGAACTCGCCCTCGCTGACCTGCAGGTCTTCGATCAGGCGCGCGGTGTCCTGCAGCACACGCAGGATGATCGCTTTGCAGCGTGGGTTGCCTTCGGCCTGGCCAAGGCCGGCCACTTGCTCGAAGAAGGCCTGGACATCGGGGGTGTGGGAGATCTTCACGGTCATCTTGCTTACCTCGTATTGTTCTTGTCGGGTAGTCGTGGCGCAGGGTGCGTTTCAGCGGTCGTCGGCATGGATCGACGAGGGGTGGCGGCACAGGCCGTCGACCTCGATGTCCATGTACGGGAACAGTGGCAGTTGCATCAGCGTGTCGTGCAGCGCCTCGACGCTGGGCAGGTCGAACACGCTGTAGTTGGCGTAGTGCCCGGCGATGCGCCACAGGTGGCG
>NZ_JBIVAB010000015.1:0-138760 GCF_044745345.1 Pseudomonas sp. NPDC087029
GCTCGGCGTAGGGCTCGGCGTAGCGGTAGCTTTCGCCGTAGGTGGTGGTGGCGCCACGGCTCTGGTCGACCTCGCCATCGAGAAACGCGCGGGCCGTGAGGTGCTGGTAGCTGCGCATGTTGATGCGCTGCTCCACCACCTGGTGGCGCGCCTGCAGTGCCCACACCGCATCCTCGCCGGTGCTGCTCAGGCCTGACGGCGGCCGGCACGCCAGCGCGAGGCCGAACTGGTAGCGGCGCTGGTCATCGTGGAACTCGACCACGTCCAGGCGCAGCCGGTCATCGCTGCTGAAGCGGTACCAGATGCCGACGTCGGCCAGCAGCCGGGTGATGAACGCCAGGTCGCTTTCGCCGTACTGCATCACCTGCTCGCGGCGGGGGTATTCGCGCACCAGGTCGAAGTGAAAGTGCTGGCCCTCGAACTCATGGCGGCTGCGCAGGATGTGCTCGACGATTTGTGGCACCGACTGGTGCTGGTAGATACGGTATTGCTGGCCGCGGCCCAGCAGCGCCAGGCGCGGCTGCAAGGTCAGCTGATAGCGGGCTTCGTCCCGCGAGCTGGACAGGCGCTCAAAGCCGGTGACCACGCCATGCACGGTGCGCAGCGGTTTGATCTGGGGTGCGGGCAGGCCCAGCAGGGGCAGCTTGCTGGGGAGTGGGTGCAGGCTGAAGGTGGCGCGTTTGCCGAGCATGAGCTCGACGGCGATGTCCTGTTCTGCCGAGGTGAATTCCACGCGGTAGAAGAAGGGTTCGCTGAGCTGCTCCCTGCCTTCGAAGGACAACACATCGAGTGCTGCGGCCAAACCCTCCACTGCCAGTTTGTGCTGGCTGTGATCAAAGACGCCTTGCGACATTTTTCGAAACTCCACTGCAGTGAAGTTCCGAACCCTGGCGCACATTCTTTGGTGGGGCCACCCTTCCAGGGAAATATAGACAGCTCCTACATCTGACTGAAAATTGTCCTACATAAAGGTTACATCCTGCGCCGAAAACCAGGGCCAAGTTCTGGCCCTTCCCACACTTACTGCGCCAGGGCAACCACCACGTTTTGGGCCCGGAAAGCATTCAACAAAGCCAGCCCCTGCTGCTCGATCTGCGCCAGTTCAACGCCAGCCCTGTGCGCCAGGGCAGCAAGGTGCTCACGGCCACTGCATCGCTGCTGCTGCAACGACACCAGTAGCGCATGGGCCAGCGGCGCCAAACGCGAGAAGTGCACCTGAAAGTCGGCGCCCCGGTACGCCAGCAGCAGTGTCGGCGCCTGTGGCGCCTGCCGTGGAATGCTCCCAGGGCCGATCTGGCTGACCGGCCAGGCATAGGCCAGCGGCATGGCCAGCCCGGACAGCACCGGCACGTCATCGAGCACATCGGCACTGGCATCATCCTTAGGCTCGCAAACATCGCTCAGCAGCAACGCGGTCTCGACCCATTCGTAATGGGCCAACTCCGCCACCCACCCCGGTAGGTCCGCGCGAGCTTGCAGATAGTCCAGCAACTCCCCCGCCACCTCCGTGAACAAGGGCGTGGTGCAACGATGGTCGGCGTAAAAGCCTTCAATCAGCGCTCGCCACCGCTCAGGCCCCAGGCTCGCCTGCAGCACCGGAAAACTCCCCGTCAGTAACGTCAGCACGTTGCCAAAGAACAGTCGCCGATACACCGCCAGGCGCCGGGCTTCGATCCCCGGCGGCGGTGGGTTGCCCTGCGGGTCGCGGATGTGGCGGCTCATGCACAGCTGCTGGGCTTGCAGGGTGTCAGCCATGGCGCCGCTGCCTTGCCGGAGCCTGCAAGGTGCGGATGTGCTGCACCTCGCCCAGCAATTCGGCCAGCGGCGGCAGGTTGAAGTCGCGCTCCAGCAACGTCGGGCGCGGGCCCAGGTATTGGTAGGCATCGCCGAGCAATGCCCAGACATCGGCCTGGACGCTGGCGCCATGGGTGTCGATCTTCAGCCCCGGCGCTTCGTCGTAATGCCCGGCCACGTGCAGGCAGGCCACCCGCCCAGGCGGTAGGCGGGTGAGAAACTCCGTGGCGTCATAGCCGTGGTTGCAGGCATTGACCACCAGGTTGTTGATGTCCAGCAGCAGGTCGCAGTCGGCTTCGCGGAGCACGGCCTGAAGAAAGTCGATCTCGCTCATCGCCTGGTAGGGCGCGGCGTAGTAGGAAATGTTCTCCACGGCGATACGCCGGCCCAGGGCATCCTGCACCTCAAGGATGCGCCGGGCGGTGTGGCGCACGGCTTCGTCGGTGAACGGCAGCGGAATCAGGTCGTAGAGGTGGCCGTCATCGGCGCAGTAACTCAGGTGTTCGCTGAACAGCGGCACGCGATAGTGATCGAGAAAGCCACGGATCTGGCGTAAGAAAACGTGGTCGAGCGGCGCCGGGCCCCCGAGCGAAAGCGACAGGCCGTGGCAGGCCAGCGGGAAGCGCTCGGCCAGTTGCGCCAGGCCCTGGCCATAGGCGCCGCCGACACCGATCCAGTTGTCTGGCGCACATTCGAGAAAGTCCACGGCCCCGGCGTCCAGGGTCAGCAGTTCGGGCAGCAGGGCTCGACGCAAGCCGAGGCCTGCGCCCTGCAGCGCGGAGGGTGTGTTCATGGGGCAAGCTCCTGGAGGGTGGAGTGTCCTCCCCGGCATGGGCCCGGGGAGGACGCCAGCGAAGGTCAGTCGCGGGCCTGGCTCAGCTTGCTGTAGAGGTCGCTGGGGAACGGCTTGCCGTTGGCGTCGAACTGATGCTTGCGAAACTGATAGACCTCGGCTTCGGAAAAGTAGCCGTCGTGATTGGCGTCGATCGCGTCGAATTCGGCATTGGCGCCCGGGGCCTTGGCCAGCAGTTCGGCGCGCGAGACGCGGCCATCGTGGTCAGTGTCAGTGCGTGCGAACGAGGCGTCGCCGCACTTGCCTTCGCCACACTTGCCCTCGGCCTGGGTGGCTTTTGCCGAGGCGCCGCTGGCCCCGCATTTGCCTTCGCCGCATTTGCCCTCCCCGGCCTTTTCTGCGGCGGCCAGCTGATAGCCCTGGGGCAGTGGCTCGACGGCAAAGGCCGAGGGCGTGAGGTTGATGCCGCCAAGCAAGGCGATGCTCAGCAGGCCGAGGCGGGTCTTGGTGGGGCGTTGGATACGGGACATAGGCTGCTCCTGAATGGTTCGGTCATGCCGCAAGGGCGAAATGGGCCTGGCAACGCAGCCGTCTGGCTGGGCGTTGGGGCTGGCTCATTTGGCCTCAGGCCTGTGTCCGGGGCGTATCAGGATGCAGCGGGTTTTGTAAGCGAACGGCTCATGCAGGCGGCGTGATACACGGTGATACACCGGCTCAGCCGAGGGTCACCGCCTGGCTCACTTCCATCAGCAGCGGCACCAGCTCCTGCTGCACCTTCTCCACCGGCCAGGCACTGAGCTGGGCGGTGATGTTGATGGCCGCCACCACCTGGAAGTGCACGTTGCGGATCGGCGCGGCGATGCCCACCTGGCCGACCAGCACCTGCTCGCGGGTCATGGCATAGCCGTTGCGGCCGGCTTCCTGCACCCGTTCCAGCAGCACCTGGCGGTCGGTTTCGGTGTGGGCGGTGTAGGCCACCGGCGCCACCTCGGCCAGGCTCGCCTGCACCCGCGCAGGCGGCAGGTCGGCGAGCAGCACGCGCCCGGCCGACGTGCACCAGGCCGGCATGCGGCGGCCGGGCAGCATTTCTGCGTGGGTCTGGTTGGGGCCTGGAATGCGCATGACGTAGACGATGTCGTGGCCGCTGAGCACGGACAGGTTGACAGTCAGGTTGCAGCGCTCGCGAATCAGTTTCAGCGCCGGCAGCGCGCGGCTGATCAGCGGCGAGGCATTGAGGTACAGAAAGCCCAGCTCCAGCGCCTTGTGGGTGAGGCTGTAGCGCCGCGAGCGTTCGTCCTTGGCCAGGTAGCCCAGCTCGCACCAGGTGTGGGTGAACCGCTGGGCCGCGCTCTTGGTCATGTCGCAGGCCTCGGCCAGCTCGGTCAGGCCCAGCGAGGGCTGGCCGTCGCGGAAGATTTCCAGCACGCGAATGCCTTTTTCCAAGGTTTCGATGAACTGCGGGTGCTGCTGGCGCGGGTCTTTCTCGCTCACGTGGCGGTGCCTCCATTCGGGTGGCCAAGCATAGGCCATCTTGACCGCTGGGCGCGACCTGGCATATACATAGTATCACCCAACAATAATTAGTATTGCATAGCGATACGTTAAGGAGATTCGAATGCCTGGTCAACCCTCCTCCAACCTGGCCACCCGGCCCGCCTGGGAGCTGGCGGCGCAGATACGCGCAGGGCATTTGTCGGCGCGTGAGCTGACCGAGGCGTGCCTGGTGCAAGTCGAACGGCACAACACGGCGCTCAATGCCCTGGTCACCGTCGATGCCGAAGGCGCCCTGGCCAAGGCCGCGGCTGCCGACGAGCACCAGGCCAAGGGCGGTGCGCTTGGCCCGCTGCATGGTTTGCCAGTGGCGCACAAGGATTCGTTCCTCACCGCCGGCATGCGCACCACCTGGGGCTCGCAAGTGTATGCCGAGCACGTGCCCAGCCAAGACTCGCTGATCGTCAGCCGCCAGGCCGCAGCCGGCTCTATCCTGGTGGGCAAGAGCAACCTGCCGGAGTTCGGCGCCGGCTCGCAGACGTTCAACCAGGTCTTCGGCGCCACCCGCAACCCCTACGCCCCGGCCATGACCTGCGGCGGCAGCAGCGGCGGCGCGGCGGTGGCCCTGGCCACGGGCATGGTGGCCCTGGCCGACGGCAGCGACATGGGCGGCTCGCTGCGCAACCCGGCGAGCTTCTGCAACATCGTCGGCCTGCGCCCCTCCATCGGCCGCGTGCCGAACTGGCCGAACAGCAACAGCTTCGGCCAACTGACGGTGGCCGGCCCCATGGGCCGCTGCGTGGCGGACGTGGCCCTGCTGCTGAGCGTGATTGCCGGAAAAGACTGCCGTGACCCGCTGTCCCTGCAATCAACAACGCTGCCCCTGGACGCGCAGCTGCAAGGCGACTGGCGCGGTGCACGCATCGCCTACAGCCCGGACCTCGGCGGCCTGCCCGTGGAGCCTGAAGTACGCGCCGTGACCGAAGCCGGCGTGCGCCGCCTGGCCGACCTGGGCTGCAGCGTGGAGCTGGCCGAGCCGGACTTCAGCGGCGGCGCCCGCGCCTTCCAGGTACTGCGCGCGCTGACCTACGCCAGCGGCTACGGCCATCTGCTCGCCAGCCACCGCGCGCAGCTCAAGGACACCGTGGTGTGGAACATCGAGCAGGCCGGCCAGTTCACCGCCCAGGACGTGATCGATGCCGAAGCGGTACGCGCGCGCCTGTTCCGCGACACCCAGGCGCTGCTGGAGCGGTACGATTTCCTGGTGGCGCCGGTCAGCCAGGTGCTGCCGTTCCCGGTGGAACAACCCTTCGTCCAGCAGATTGGCGAGCAGCCCATGCACACCTACATCGACTGGATGAACAGCTGCTCGCTGATCACCCTGAGCGGCCACCCCTGCCTTTCGCTGCCGTGCGGCTTCAGCGAGCAAGGCCTGCCGGTGGGGCTGCAGATCGTCGGCCGCTACCGCGACGAACAACGCCTGCTGGCTTTTGCCCAGGCACTGGAAACGCTCAACCGCCCCTATGTAGACCGCCCGCTGGCGGGCTGACCCGCAACGCTGGCAAGGCGCGACAGACGCACACACAACGCCGGCTTGATGCCTTTTGAACAATGCCAATAACAGTCAAAGGAAGCCCCATGTCCACTTCACCCCACGCATCGCCCACCCGCGCGCGGCAACCGATTCGCGCGGCCGCCGGGTCGTTTCTCGGCACCCTGATCGAATGGTTCGACTTCTATATCTACGCCACCGCCTCGGCGCTGATCTTCAGCCATGTGTTCTTCCCCGGCAGCAGCCAACTGGTGGGCACCTTGTCGTCGTTCGCCACCCTGGCGGCGGGCTTTCTCGCCCGGCCGCTGGGTGGGGTGATCTTCGGCCACCTGGGCGACCGCTTCGGGCGCAAGTATTCGCTGATTCTTACCCTGGTATTGATGGGAGTTTCCACAGTCGGCATCGGCCTGCTGCCTTCGTTCGAGCAGGTCGGCTTGCTGGCGCCGGTGCTGCTGGTGGCCCTGCGCATCCTGCAAGGCATCGCCGTGGGTGGCGAATGGGGCGGCGCGGTGCTGCTGGCCAGTGAGCATGCGCCCGAGGGCAAGAAGAGCTTCTACGCCTCGTTCGCCCAGCTGGGCAGCCCGGCGGGCCTGGTGCTGTCGCTGATGGTGTTTCGCCTGATCACCGAACTGCCCGATGCCGACCTCTACAGCTGGGGCTGGCGCCTGCCGTTCCTGGGCAGTGTGCTGCTGTTGCTGCTGGCGTTCGTGATCCGCCGCGGCGTGCACGAATCGCCCGAGTTCGAAGCCCAGGCCAAGCAGGAAAAGCCCGAGCAGTCGCCGGTCAAGAGCGTGGTTCGCGATGCCTGGCCGTTGATCCTGCTGGTGATGGGTGCCTGCTCCATCGGCATTTCCTCGGCCTACTTCACCAACACCTTCATGATCGCCTACGCCACCCAGTACCTGGGCATCAAGAGCTCGGTGATCCTCGAGTGCCTGTCGGTGGTGGCCATCGTGCAGCTGATCAACCAGCCCATCGCCGCGTGGCTGGCGGACAAGGTCGGCGCCGGGCGCTTCCTGCTGCTGACCTCCGCCGCCAGCATGCTGGTGCCCTATGCCATGTTCAGCCTGGTGGCCAGCGGGCAGAACAGCATGATCATCCTCGGCATTTCCCTGGCCAAGGTGTTCTCCTCGGCGTTCTACGCGGTGATCGCCGGCTATATCGTCAACGTGTTCCCGGTGTACCAGCGCTATTCGGGGATCTCGCTGGCGTACCAGGCCTGCGGCGCATTGATCGGCGGCACCACGCCGATGGTCGGCACGCTGATCGCCGGCCAGGCCGCAGGCCAGTGGTGGCCGCTGGCGCTGTTCTACTCGCTGCTGGCGTTCATCTCGTTCGCCTGCGTGCTGCTGCTGATGCGCCGCCGCAGCCCGCTGCTGCAGCCCAGCTACGCCTGAAGCACGCCTTAGCGCCGGTCCAGCAGGCGCGCCAACAGGAAGGTCGCCGCCACCGCCAGCACCACGGCGGTGGCGATCGATGGCAGCGTGCCCCAGGTTTCGATCGAGGCCTTCACGGCCAGGTAGAAGCCCAGCACGCCCACCGCACCAATGGCATTGCCGCGCACGATCGCCCCCAGCTCCTGGTGCCCGCCCTGAACGTGGGCGAACACCGCCAGCGGCCAGGCAATCACCGGGATCGGCGCCAGCAAGCCACTGGCCACCGGCCCCAGCCACTCGGCACTGGCCGTGATCGCCACCAGCAGCAAGGTGGCCGTGAGCATGCGCATGGGGATGACCCAACGCGGCAACGCCACCACCTTGGGCGGGGCACTGTCAGCCTTGGGCCGGGTGACCACGATGATCACGCTGAGCAGCGCCAGGGTCACTGCAACAGAAGCCGCCAGCACCCCCAGCCGGCTCATCAGCCAGGCACTGACCGCGTACACCGCCAACGCCGCCAGGCAACCGATGAGCGCCGAAACCCGCCGCGTCACCAGGAAGTAGAACAGGTAGGTGGCCTGAACCGCAGCCAGCCCCGCCAAGGCCCCGGGCACAGCCTGCAAGGCGAACCCCGCGCCCTGCTCCAGGCTCAGAAACAGGATCACCAGCGCCGAGGTGACCGGCAGGCCCGAGAGCAGGCCGCCAATCTTGGTGCCCCAGCGCTTGGACGCCAGCGAGATGGCCAGCATGAGCGTGGGGGTGATGAGGAATTTCAGGTAGAAGGCAGTCATGAAAGGCACGGCAGGCTCTGGGACACGGACCGGCATCATACCTCAGCAAAGCAGCGGCACCGATGCCGACAGCCTGCTCAGCCATGCCGCCAACGGCTGAACGTCAGCCCGCCATCTGCGCCTGCAGAAACTCGCGCAGCGCCTGCGCGGCCGGCGACAGGCTGCGCCCCTTGCGAGTCAGCAGGCCGATCTGCCGTTCGACCTTGGGCGCCGCCAGGGGCAGGAAGGCAAGTTTTTCGTTCTCCTGGGGGAAGGCCAGGTAAGGCAAGGTGCTAATGCCCACGCCCTGCTCCAGCATGGCGATCAGCGAAATCATGTTGGACACGAACAAGCGGCTGTGCGCCAGCAGCGCCTCGGCCTCGCTGCCCTCCAGCAGCCGCGAGGTGCCGTTGCGCACCATCGCCAGCCCCTGCAGCTGCGACCAGTGCAAGGGCGCGCCGGCCTGCGCCAAGGGGTGGTCGGCGCGGCACACCACGCCCACCTGGTCGTGCAGCAGCGGCGCGAAGTCGAGCTGCTCATCCTGCGCCCACAGGCTGCTGATGCCGAAATCCACCTGCCCCTGGGCCAGCAGCTGTTGCACCCGCTCGGCCGTGGCGTCCTGGATGCTCACCTGCACGTTCGGGTGCTCGGCCACGAAGCGCGCCAACGGCCCCGGCAGCAGGCGGCTGGCCACCGAGGGCACGGTGGCGATGCTGACCTGGCCGATTTCGTGGTGGGCCAGCAGGGTCACCTCGCGGGCGATGCGGTCGTGGTGTTCGAGCAGGCCGCGAAACAGCGGCAGGCAGTGTTCGCCGAAGGGCGTCAGCTCCACCCGGCCACCGCCCTTCTCGACCAGGGCCTGATCGAGCTTCTGCTCGAGCTCGCGCACCGCCAGCGAGATTGCCGGCTGGGTGCGGCAGGCCTGGCGGGCGGCGGCATGGAAGCTCTTGAGTTCGGCGACCAGCACGAAGTAGCGCAGCTGGGCGATTTTCAGCTCGGGCAACATGGTTAGCGTTCCTTATCAAAGCATTTTTTTTATTAATTTTTATTTGCCCCATATTGCTCGCAAGATGAACGCCAGGCAAACAGAGGCTTTCATCCATGTCACACAACACCTACAAGAACTACATCGATGGCCAGTGGTGCGAGGGCCAGGGCTGCATCGCCAACCACAGCCCCTCCGACACCCGCGACCTGATCGGCGAGTACCACCAGGCCACCGCCGAGCAGGCCCTGCAAGCCATCCAGGCCGCCCGCGCCGCGCAACCGCAGTGGGCCGCCAGCGGCCTGGAAGCCCGCCAGCAGGTGCTGATGGCCATCGGCGACGAGCTGATCGCACGCAAGGCCGAGCTCGGCGAGCTGCTCTCGCGTGAAGAAGGCAAGCCGCTGGCCGAGGGCATCGGCGAAGTGCAGCGCAGCGGCCAGTTCTTCCACTACTACGCCGCCGAAGTGCTGCGCCAGATGGGCGAAACCGCCAGCTCCGTGCGCCCCGGCATCGACATCGAAGTGCACCGCGAGCCGGTGGGCGTGGTCGGCGTCATCACCCCGTGGAACTTCCCCATGGCCACCGCCGCCTGGAAGATCGCCCCGGCCCTGGCCTTCGGCAACGCCGTGGTGTTCAAGCCGGCCAACCTGGTGCCGGCCAGCGCCTGGGCGCTGAGCGAGATCATCAGCCGCCAGGGCCTGCCCCATGGCACCTTCAACCTGGTCATGGGCAGTGGCGCCAGCGTCGGCGAAACCCTGGTGCAATCACCCGATATCGACGCCCTGACCTTCACCGGCTCGCTGCAGACCGGCCGCCGCGTGGCCGTCGCCACCGCCGCCAACCTGGTGCGTTGCCAGCTGGAAATGGGCAGCAAGAATGCCCTGGTGGTGATGGATGACGCCGACCTCGAGCTGGCGGTGGAATGCGCGCTCAATGGCGCGTTCTTCGGCACCGGGCAAAAGTGCACCGCCTCCTCGCGGCTGATCGTCTGCGACGCCATCCACGACCGCTTCGTCGACGCGCTGCGCCTGCGCATGCGCCAGCTCAAGGTCGGCCACGCCCTGCACGCCGGGGTGCAGATCGGCCCGGTGGCCGAGGCCCGGCAACTGGAGCAGAACCTGGAATACCTGCGCCTGGCCCAGGCCGAAGGCGCCACCTTGATCGAGGGCGGCGAACGCCTGCAGCTGGAGAGCGACGGCTACTACATGCGCCCGGCGTTGTTCGTCGATACCCGCAACGACATGCGCATCAACCGCGAGGAAGTGTTCGGCCCGATCGCCTGCGTGATCCGCGTCAGCGGCTTCGAACAAGCCCTGGCCACGCTCAACGACACCGCCTACGGCCTGACCGCCGGCATCATCACCCAGTCCCTGCGCCATGCCAGCGAATTCAAGCGCCGCGCCCAGACCGGCTGCGTGATGGTCAACCTGCCCACTGCCGGCACCGACTACCACGTGCCGTTCGGCGGGCGCAAAGCCTCCAGCTTCGGCCCGCGCGAGCAAGGCCAGTACGCCCGCGACTTCTACACCGTGGTCAAGACCACCTACCTGCGGCCCTGAAGGATGACCAGCATGAACGACCTCCTGATGATCGACGGCCTGCAGTACTCCAACTGGAGCCCGGAAATATTCCAGCAGATGCAGGCCGGTGGCCTGAGCGCGGTGCACGCCACCATCGCCTACCACGAAAACGCCCGCGAAACCCTGTCGCGCCTGGGCGAGTGGAACCGCCGCTTCGAGACCTGGCCCGAGCTGATTCGCCCGGTGCGCAGCGCCGGCGACATCCGCCTGGCCCAGCAAGAAGGCCGGGTGGGCATCTTCTTCGGCTTCCAGAACTGCTCGCCGATCGAGGACGACATTGCCCTGGTCGAGGTGTTTCGCCAGCTCGGCGTGTTCGTCATGCAGCTCACCTACAACAACCAGAGCCTGCTCGCCAGCGGCTGCTACGAAAGCGAGGACAACGGCATCAGCCGCTTCGGCCGCCAGGTGATCGCCGAGATGAACCGGGTCGGCATGCTCATCGACATGTCCCACAGCGCCGAACGCAGCACCCTGCAAGCCATCGAGCTGTCCAGCCGGCCGGTGATCGTGTCGCACGCCAACCCGGCAAGTTTCCATGCCGCCAAGCGCAACAAGTCTGACGCGGTGCTGCGCGGCATCGCCGAATCCGGCGGGCTGCTCGGCTTCAGCACCTACCCCTTCCACCTCAAGGACGCCTCGGCGTGCAGCCTGGAAAGCTTCTGCGACATGGTCGCGCGCACGGCCGACCTGATGGGCGTGGAGCACATCGGCATCGGCACCGACCTGTGCCAGGCGCAGCCGCTGGCGGTGCTGGAATGGATGCGCAACGGGCGCTGGAGCAAGGACAAGGACTACGGCGAGGGCTCCAAGGACAACGCCAACTGGCCGGCGCCGCTGCAGTGGTTCCGCGACAGCCGCGATTTCCCCAACATCGCCCGGGGCCTGCGCGCCCGGGGCTTTGCCGAAGACGATGTACGCAGGATCATGGGGCTCAACTGGCTGCGCCTGCTGGAAACCGCCAGCACGCCGCACGCCTGAGCCGCGCACGGACAGCATCGACAATAACAACAAAGCAGCTTCCGGAGGCTTCATGAAAAACCCCACCACCCTGCCGGCCGAAGGCCAGGCCCTGGGCCTGCCGCTGGCGCGGGACATCGACTGGCCGCTGTTTCTGATCAGCGGCGGTTTCCTGGCCGCGTTCCTGGTTGCGGCGCTGGTCGACATCGACGCGGTGTCGGCGCTGGTCAACACGTTGTTCGCCTGGTCGACGCGGTTCTTTGGCCTGTACTGGCAGGTGCTGATGCTGGCGACCTTCGCGGTCAGCCTGGTGATCGGCTTCTCGCGCTGCGGGCGGGTGCGTCTGGGCGGCGTCGAGCAGCGCCCGGACATCAGCACCTTCAACTGGATCGCGGTGATCATGTGCGCCCTGCTCGCCGGTGGCGGCGCGTTCTGGGCGGCGGCCGAGCCGCTGATGCACTTTGCCAGCCCACCGCCGCTGTTCGCCGGCGTGCAGCCGCACAGCGAAGCAGCAGCCACCGCGGCGCTGGCGCAGTCGTTCGTGCACTGGGGCTTTCTTGCCTGGGCCGTACTCGGCAGCCTGCTGGCGATCGTGCTGATGCACCTGCACTACGACAAGGGCCTGCCGCTGGCCCCGCGCACCCTGCTCTACCCGCTGTTCGGCGAGCGTGCGCTGAAAGGGCCGATCGGCACCCTGGCCGACGCCACCTCGATCATCGCCGTGGTCGCCGGCACCATCGGCCCGATCGGCTTTCTGGGCCTGCAGATCAGCAGCGCCATGCACGCGGTGTGGGGCGTGCCCAATGGCATCGTCACCCAGTCGCTGACCATCGTCCTGGTCACGGCGATGTACACCGTGTCGTGCCTGGTGGGGCTCAAGGGCATCCGTTTCGTCAGCGAGATCAACGTGTGGCTAATGATCGGCCTGGCGCTGTTCATGGTGCTGTGCGGGCCGACGCTGTTCATCCTCGGCGGCTTCCCGGCGGCCTTTGCCCTGCACGTCGAGCAGTTCATCCCGATGACGCTGTTCCGCGCCGACCCTAAGTGGCTGGACTGGTGGACGGTGTTCTACTGGGGCTGGTTCATCGGCTATGCCCCCATGGTGGCGCTGTACGTCGCGCGGATCTCGCGGGGCCGCACCATTCGCGAGATCATCATGACCTTGTCGATCATCGCCCCGCTGGTGACCATGTTCTGGTTCACCGTGGTCGGCGGCACCGGCATCGGCCTGGAACTGCAGACCCCCGGCATCGTCACCGCCCATGGCACCCAGGCCGAGGACCTGCTGCTGGGGGTGACCCAGAACCTGCCGTGGGGCGGCCTGATCAGCGCGCTGTTCCTGTTCCTGAGCTTCATTTCGGTGGCCACCAATGGTGATGCCATGGCCTTCACCGTGGCCCTGGCGATGTCCAGCAACGACAAACCGAAGAAATGGCTGTGCGGCTTCTGGGCCATCGGCATGGGCCTGGCGGCGGTGGTGCTGATCACCATCGGCGCAGGCGGTGTCACGGCCTTGCAATCCTTTATCGTCATCACCGCGGTGCCGGTGTCACTGGTGATTCTGCCAGCGTTGTGGGATGCCGTGCGCATCGCCCGGCACATGGCCCGCGAACAAGGCGTCTGAACCATGATGCATGCAGGTACAACAACAATGAGCAACCCCGCGTTCGCACCCACAGGGCTGCGCCCGGCCAGCCAGGTCATGGACCTGGCCCGCCTGGGCAGCCACTTCCAGAGCCCCTTGAGCTTCGTGCGCAGCAGCCTGCGGCGGATGATGAACCAGCGCTGGCAGATCAGCCGCAGCCGCTTCGACCTCGACGGCAACGGCTTCGGCACCGCCATCTACCGCATCGACACGCCCAACGCGCACTACCACTGCGTGATCTTCTCGGCCTACCTGCCCCCGGAAAAGCGCAGCGACCGGGTGATCGCCGACCAGTGGGACGTGGCCTTCGTGCTGCTGGCAGGTGACGTCGACGCGGCGCAACTGGCCGACCTGCAGCGCAATGTGCCGCTACAGGAAGCCGGCCGCTTCGATGCCCGGGTGCTGGTGCTGTCGCGGGCCAACCGCAGCCTGCGCAACTTCGACCGCTTCCTCGCGGCGCTGGCCGAAGGCAACCAGCCCGACCCGCGCCAGCTGGCCGAAGTCGGCTACCTGTACCGCACCACCGCGGTGTACGGCAATGGCAAGTTCGGCATCGCCGACTTCGCCTGCCTGCAGGGCAACCCGGACTTCGACCAGCCGTTCAGCGCGCAGATGTTCACGGTGTACCTGCTGCGCCATTTCAGCATCGAGCAAATCGAGCACATGGCCCGCGCCCTCGCCCCACAACGGGCGGTGCCGCTGGCGCCGGCGCTGCAGCGTTACCTGGGGGTCGGCAATGCCACCGGGCTGGGGATGGCGCCGTTCCTGATCAACCACCCGCAGCTGGTCGAACGCTGGATCGCCACGCGCGAAGGCGCATTGGCCCTGGTGCTGGCACAAGCCGCGAGCCCTGAACGGCTGGCCCGCCTGCGCGATTTGCTGGCCAGGGCCCAGGCGCACCTTGCACAGACCTGCACCGAAGACCAGCGCCAGCACGAGCAAGACCTGCGCACCCTCGCCGAGCTCGCCCGCCTCGGCGACTGGCTCGACACCCAAGCCTGCAGCGCCGGCCTCTGGCAGCGCCTGCAGGGCTGGAGCGAAGCCCAGGCCGGCGTGGGTTGCCAGGAGCTGCTGGTCAGCCTGCTGCTGGAGCTGTACCCCGAACAGGTCACGCCGCTGGCCGAGCAGATGGGCGTGGTCGAAGGCTGCCAGCTGGATGCGCAGATGCCGCTTGCGCAGCTGCGCGAGCTGATCGAACAGCACTATGCCTGGGCCTTGGCCTACGACTTCAGCGCCGTGCAGGCCGAGCACTTCTTCTGGTACCGCTCTGCGGAAAAAGAAGAACCCCGCCTAGGCATGCGCCACCAGGAGCCGGGCGCCGAGAAGGAAATGCAGCTGGGCATCGCGCGCAATATCCAGCGCTGCCACAGCGCCCTGCTCGCCCACCTGGGCACCCAGCCCCAGGCGCTGACGGCGCATTTCCTGATCGCCCAACCCGGCTTCAAGGGCACGGTCCGCCGCCTGCAAGGCATGGCGCGCACCGCCTATGGCGAGATCCGCGCCAACCTGCTGGCCGAGGGCATGCTGCCGATCCACCTGCTGCGCTGCAAGCTGGCGTTCTTCGGCGCTGGCAAGTTCGACCCGAAATCCAGCCGCTGGGTGCGCATCACGCTGTTCCAGGGTGCGCCCCTGGTTGCCGACATCGGCCAGCCGTTCACCGATGACTGGAATTTCGCGGTGATGCCGCAGGAGGGTGTGTGACCATGCGCGTATCGCTCAACGAGATCCAGGTGATGTGCCGCAAGGCCTTCGAAGGCATGGGCTTTGCGCCCGGTGACTGCGAGGATGCCGCCGAGCTGGTCGGCTGGCTGCACCTGCAAGGGCTGGACGGCGTCGGCACGCTGGCCAAGGCGCTGGATTACCTGCACAGCGAAGCCGCACGGCCCTACAGCCTGTGCCATGAAGACAGCGCCCTGCTGGTGATCGACGCCCAGGGCCAGAGCGTGCTGCGCTGCGCCGCCACCGTGGTGGAGCTGGCACTGGGCAAGGCCCTGCGCGACGGCCAGGCCGTGCTGCGCATCCAGCAGTGCCACAACCGCCTGCTGTTGCTGGGCTACCTGAGCCGGGCCGCCGAACGCGGCCTTGCGGTGCGCGCCCAGTGGGGCGATGCACGCCAGCGGCATGTGGCGACGTTCGCCGCTGGCGCCAGCTGCCCCGCCCTGCACAGCGAAACCGCCGAACCTTGCGCAGAACAAAGCATCACCGTGCTGTTCAGCCGGCCGCCGCAAGCCGCCACGGCGGCGGTCACCCGCGTTGGCACGCTGAGCCAGGGCTTCGTGGTGAGCGAGCAGACCTGGCAGCGGCTGCAGCAGTTCGCCGAACAGATCCTGGTCGAGAGCACCGAAGCCTCGCGCCGTCATGGCGCCGGCGGCGGTAGCGATGCCGACTGATTGCCAACCTTCAGGAACCCTTCAATGAAACATGCGATCAAGACCGACCTGTATGCCTCCAAGGCACCGCTGGAATGGGCGGTGGTGGGCAATGGCACGCTGTACACCGCACAAATCCCGATCGACGCCCAGGGCCAGGTGGTGCCCGGCGGCATCGAGGCCCAGACCCGCCAGACCCTGGACAACCTGCGCCACACTCTGGAGGTGGCGGGCGCCTCGCTGGACGACGTGACCCAGGTGCTGATCTATGTGACCGACCGCAGCTATCTGGCGACGGTCAACAGCCTCTATGGCCAGTACTTCCAGCCCCCCTACCCCAACCGCGCCGCCGTGGTGGTGGCCGGGCTCGCCCGCGAAGAGATGCTGGTGGAGCTGGTTGTCTACGCTTGTGTGCCTTAGCCCACAAGCAAGGGTCGCACACTTCTCCTGTGGGAGCCGGCTTGCCGGCGATGAGGCCAGGGCAGGCAACCCTGAGCGTCTGCTCGGGCCCCATCGCCGGCAAGCCGGCTCCCACAGTAGGTGCAACGCACACGCTTTTGGATAGTACTGCCACCCGCCGCAGCGTTCCCCATCGAGAGCCCACAAGCCAAGGCTCCCACAGGAAGAGCAGCGCGCACGCTTTTGGATAGTACTGCCCCACCCAGCTATCGTTACTGTCGCACTGCCAACCCACAGCAGCGTTCCCCTTCGAGGAGCCCGACATGCCACTGGTACGCATCGACATCAGACGCCAGCCCAACCCCACCCACCTGCAGACCCTGGGCAAGGTGGTCTACGCCGCCATGCGCCAGACCATCAACGTGCCGGAGCACGACAACTTCCAGGTGCTGACCGAACACGACAGCGACAAGCTGGTGAACGACCCACACTACCTGGGCATCCAGCGCACCGAGGCCCAGGTGTTCATCCAGATCACCCTCAACGAGGGCCGCACCCTGGAGCAGAAGAAAGCGCTGTACCTGGCCATCGCGCAAGGGCTCGAGCGCGAAGCCGGCGTGCGCCCGGAGGATGTGTTCATCAACCTGGTCGAGGTGCGCAAGGAGAACTGGTCGTTCGGCAACGGCATCGCCCAGTACGCGAACTGACCGCCGCAGGCGTCACTCTTGAACGACAGCGTTGCCGTCGAGGGCGGCCTGTTCGGCCATTTTCAGGCGCTCGGCCTTGCAGATGTACTTGGGTTTGCTGCGCGGGGCCAGCTTGGCGCTGGCTTTCTTGGCGTGGGCTTGCATCAGCTGTTTGATTTTCTTGCGGCGGTTCATACGGAGCTCGGTAAAAAAGAGATACGCTTGCAGCCTACACTGTTAACGCTGGCTGTTGGAGCGCCCGCCGTGACTTATGCAAATGCCGCCCTGTTCCTGCAGGGCCTGGACGACGAATGGGCGCGCCACATCAGCGCCATCGGCCCCTGCCGCCATGAAACCAAACCGGCCCGCGAGCCCTACGAAGCGCTGATTCGCGCCATCGCCTACCAGCAACTGCACGTCAAGGCCGGCGATGCGATCCTGGGGCGGTTTCTTGCGCTCTATCCAGGCCAAGCATTCCCCGCTGCCGACGCCTTGCTGGCCACGGACGCCGAACGGCAAAGGGCCTGCGGCTTTTCCGCGAACAAGCTGGCGACTGTCCGCGCGATTGCCCAGGCGCGCCTGGATGGCGTGGTGCCGACGCTGGCCGAGGCCCAGGCGATGAGCGACGCCGAGCTGGTCGAGCGCCTGGTGTCGCTGCGCGGTGTCGGCCGCTGGACGGTGGAAATGTTCCTGATCTACAGCCTGGAGCGGGCCGACATCCTGCCGGTCGACGACTTTGGCGTGCGCGAGGGTTACCGGCGCCTCAAAGGCCTGGAAAAAGCCCCGACGCCGCGCCAGATGCGCGAAATCGGCGAACCCTGGAGCCCCCACCGCACCACCGCGGCCTGGTACCTGTGGCGCGTGCCCCAGGCCAGGTGAATTCAAGCGCAAGAACCGGAGTGCTTGCGCGGCGAGGGGTTCATAGACTGGCCCCACTCCCCCTTAGCGAGATTGCGCCATGAACCTGCCCAAGCCGTCGAGCGCCCCTTTCAACACGGATGAACAACGCTGGGCCGCCGTGCAGGCCCGCGACCCCGCCGCGGACGAGCATTTCGTGTATGCCGTGCGCACCACCGGCGTTTACTGCCGGCCCAGCTCCAGCGCGCGCCGCCCCAAGCGCGAAAACGTCGTGTTCTTCAACGACGCAGCGCAGGCCGAGGCCGCCGGTTTTCGGCCAAGCCTGCGCGCCTCGCGCGACCAGACCGGCGCCCGCGAACAGCGCGCCGCGCTGGTGGCCAAGGCCTGCCGGCTGATGGACGCCTCGCCCACGCCACCCACGCTCGACGAACTGGCGGCGCAACTGGGCCTGAGTGCCTTTCACTTCCACCGCCTGTTCAAGGCCGAAACCGGCCTGACGCCAAAGGCGTATGCCTCGGCCACCCGCGCCCGCAAGCTGCGCGAAGAACTGGGCCAGGGCGAAACCTCGGTGACCGACGCCATCTACGGCGCTGGCTTCAATTCCAACAGCCGCTTCTACGCCACCTCCGAGCAACTGCTGGGCATGCGCGTGAAGGCCTACCGGGATGGCGGCGTGGGCACGGCCATTCGCTTTGCCATCGGCGCCTGTTCGCTTGGGGCGATCCTGGTCGCCCAGAGCCAGCGCGGCATCTGCGCGATCCTCCTGGGCGAAGACCCGGAGGCGCTGCTGACCGATCTGCAGGACCAGTTTCCCAAGGCCCAGCTGATTGGCGCCGACGCGCAGTTCGAAGCCCTGGTCGCCCAGGTGGTGGGCTTCATCGAAGCGCCCTCGCTGGGCCTGAACCTGCCCCTGGACATCCAGGGCACGGCGTTTCAGGAGCGCGTCTGGCAAGCGCTGCGCGAGATCCCGCCAGGTGCGACGGCCAGCTACAGCGACATCGCCGAACGCATCGGCGTGCCCAAGGCCGTGCGGGCGGTGGCCCAGGCCTGCGCGGCCAACCACATCGCGGTGGCGATCCCCTGCCACCGGGTGGTGCGCCGTGATGGCGACATCTCGGGTTATCGCTGGGGCGTGGAGCGCAAGCGCGAGCTGCTCGATCGCGAGTCCGGCCATTGACTGCGCCACGGCTGTGGCGGCTGCTGGGCAATGACGGCAAGCCCCTCAATCCGCCGCCTGCAATGCCTTGAACTGCTCCCCAAGCGCCAGCGCCACACGGCCGCTGGCCGGCGTGGGCATCAGGTGGGTGAACGGGATGTCGATCATGCGCTGCTCGCGCACGGCGCGCAGGCGCGACAGCACCGGGTCACGCAGCAGCAGTTGGCGCTTGCGGCTGGCGGGCGACCACACGGCGTCGGCTAGCAGGATCACGTCCGGGTCACTCAGCAACAAGGTCTCGCGGCTGGCGTTGACGCGGTACAGGTCGATGTCGGCAAACACATTTCGCGCCCCGGCAGCCGCCAACAACTGGGTGACGAAGCCGCGCTTGCCCTGGCTGTCGAGGCCTTTGATTTCGCTGTCCAGGTAGAACACCGACAGCGGTTTGCTGGCGCTGCCCAGCGCCCGGGCGCGGGCCAGGTCGCGGTCCATGGAGGTGATCAGTTCGCCGGCCTTCCGTTGCCGGCCCAGCAACGCCCCCAGGGTGGCCAGGTCGTGACGCACATGGCCGAAGTAATCCAGCGAATGGCCGTCGCACGCTGACTCCAGCAGGTAGGAGGCAATGCCATTGGCGCCCAGTGCGCTTCTCGAGGTGATGCCGGCGCCGAACGCCGAAGCGAAACCGCCCACCACCAAGTCGGGCCTTTGCGCGTACAGCACTTCGCTGGCCGGGTACTCGCGGGCGATCACCGGCACGCCGGCGTACTGCCCCTGGCGCCAACCCGCGCCATTGTCATCGAGGTAGGCCACGCCGACCAGCGCAGGGCCGGCGTCCAGCGCCAGCAGCAGATCGGCCGCATGCTGGTTGAGGGCAACGATGCGCGAAGGTGGCGACGGGGGCAGGCTCCACTGCTGCGCGCAGTTGCGGTAAGTGCCGGCCACGGCCGGCACGGTGAAAAGCGCTGCAAGCAACAGCCCCCAAGCCTTACTCATGGAATTTGCTCTCCAAAAGCGCTAGCGCTGCACGGCAATGCACTTGATCTCCACCAGCAGGCCCGGCCTTGCGAGTTCACTGACGCCTATGCACGTCCATGCACAGGTGCCCCTTGGAAAGACCTGATCCTTCACACGCCTGAAGGTTGGCATGTGGCGGTGCATGTCGACGTGATAGGTCGTCATCTCCACCACATCTTCAAAGTTGCAGCCACCGGCGCTCAAGACCAGCCGCAGGTTTTCCCATGCGGCCAGAAACTGCTGCTGCGGGTCTTCGATGACTGTCAGCTGCGCGGTACGCCCTACCTGGCCTGCGCAGTAGAGCGTCTTGCCAACTTTTACCGCTGGGGCGTAACCCGCCTGCTCGCTAAGCAACTTCATCTGCTCTGGAATGATGATCTGGCGATCGGTCATGGCCTGGCTAACTCAGGAAATGGACGGATGGCAAACCTACGCGACTACGTGCGTGCCGTCCATGCATGTGCGCGCCAGCGTTCAACTGGGCCAGCACGACTGGCGAATCACGCTGCAGAAGTTGCCAGGCCGAAAGCCCGGCTCCTTGTCCGCGATCACATCGGCCTTGACGTTGCCGAAGGTGGTCTGCGGCTTGTGCCGGATGCCTTCGTAGAAAGCCTGGATGATCGCTTCCTTGAACTGCTCGCCACGTGGGTGCGCCTGCACCACGGCCTCTCGCGCCGCACTGCCGAGCCCTTCGTGGTGCAGGCCGAGCACGTCGGTTTCGACACCTGCGGTCACCAGCGCAATCAGCGGGTGCATGTGTTCCGGGATGCCGGGCGTGGTGTGCAGGGCAATGGCCGTCCAGACCCGCTCGACATCGCGCTCGTCGACGCCGTGGCGCTGCAGGAAATCGCGCGCGGCGTTGGCCCCGTCGACCTCGAAGCGGCAGCAATCGCTGCTGTGCGAGTGGGTCAGGCCCATGTCATGGAACATGCAGCCGGCGTACAGCAGCTCGCTGTCGTATTTCAGCCCCAGGCGCTGGCCGGCCAGGGCGGCGAAATAGAAGACCCGGCTGGAATGGTGGTAAAGCAGCGGCGATGCCGTGTCGCGCACCAGCTCGGTGATTTCTCGCGCCATGGCGCTGTCGGGGATGTGGATACCGGCAATGGATGTGGACATGTGCGTACCTCGGGTGGGTGGATGACCCGTCCAGTCTGCTGGTCGCCGCCTATGTCCTCAATTGACTTGACCAGTCAGATACTGCCATTGTCGGCGCCATACAGCCTTGCCCGCGCCCCTTGAGAAACCGCCATGCCCAAACAGCCGATCACCCTTGCCATCCTGGCGTTGCCGGGCGTTCAACTGCTCGATGCCTGCGGCCCGCTCGATGTGTTCGCCGAGGCCAACCGGCAGCTCGGCCATCAGGCCTACCGCCTGCTGTTGCTGGCCTGCGAACCGGGGCCGCTGGTGAGTTCCTCGGGCACGCGGCTGCTGGCCGATGGCTGGATAGGCGAGGCGCTGCCGGCGCTCGACACCTTGCTGGTGGCGGGCACCCCGCAGGCGGCCGAGCAGTACCTGCGCCCCGGCATTCTCGATTGGCTGCGCCAGCGCGCAGGCGCCTGCCGGCGCTACGGCTCGGTGTGCACCGGGGCCTTTGCCCTGGCGGCTGCGGGGCTGCTGGATGGGCGGCGGGTGACCACCCACTGGTCGGTGGCGGCGCCGCTGGCTGCGCGCTATCCCGCGGTACAGGTCGATGCCGATGCCATCCAGGTGCACGACGGCAAGCTGCGCACCGCAGCCGGGGTAACCGCCGGGCTGGACCTGGCCCTGGCCCTGGTCGAAGAAGACCTGGGCCACGAAATGGCCAAACAGGTTGCGGGGCATCTGGTGATGTACTTCAAGCGCCCGGGCGGGCAATTGCAGTTCAGCCGCCAAGGCGCCAGTTCGCCGGCCGGGCGTTCGGCGCTGCAGGGCCTGCAGCGCTACATCGCCGCCAACCCGGCCGAGGGCCATGGCATTGCCGCCCTCGCCGCCCGTGTCGGCCTGAGCCCGCGGCATTTTGCCCGGGTGTTCCACAGCGAGGTGGGCATGACCCCGGCGGCCTGGGTCGAACTGGCCCGGGTCAACGCCGCCAGGGCGCGCCTGGAAGCAGGCCGCGAAGCGCCCAAGCAGGTGGCGGCCGCCTGCGGCTTTGCCAATGCCGACACCTTGCGCCGCGCCTTCGTCCGCCACGTCGGGGTAACGCCTGCGGAGTACCGCAAGCGCTACGGACGCGTGGGCTGAAGGTTCGCCGGCTACTGGCCTGGCGGGGTGCCTTCAGCGTTTGCCAGCACCACATCGACTTGTACCCGCGCGTTCTCGGGCAGCGCGGACACGCCAACCACCCTGCGTGCAGGCACGCCATCGGGGAAGAACGCCGTGTACACCTCGTCCACGGCGGCAAGGTCCTGGATATCGGCAAGGAAGACGTTGACCTTGACCACATCACTCAGGGCGTGGCCGATGCTTTCGACAATCGCCTTGACGTTGTTCAGGCATTGCTGCGTTTGCTCTTTCACACCCCCGCTCACCAACTTCCCGGTACTGGGGTTCAAAGGCAGTTGCGCAGAGAGGTGGTTGTAGTGCGAGAAGGCGACCGTTTGCGTGGACAGCGGGTGCAGGGGCGCATGGGGCGTGTTGTTTGCCTTGATGACAATCCCGTGGCGGTCTTCGACAACTTGCGGTGGCGTGCCATCGCCGTGGGAGATGACGGCTTCTATCTGCACCAGCGCATCCATGGGCAACCCTGAGGCCACCACGACCGTGCGCGCGGGGAAGTAACCGACTGCCCTGGCAATGGCCGAGTCGGGGAAGAAGGTCTTGTACACCTGGTCGACCTGCGCGAGGTCCGAGAGGTTTTTCACGAAGAGGGTGATCTTGACGATGTCATCGAAAGGCACGTCCATGCCTTCGAGGATCGCCTTGATGTTTTTCAGGCACTGCGCCGCCTGCTCCTTGGCCCCGCCTGCCACCAGCTTGCCGGTTTGCGGGTCGATCGGCAGTTGCGCAGACAAGTTGTTGTAGTGCGAAAAAGCCACGGCCTGCGCGGACAGTGCGCTTGCCGGCGCACGCTCGGTATTGCACACCGTCTTGATCAGGTCGCCGGCCTGGGGGGCGTTGGGGATCGTGCCGACGCCATTGGAAAGCAAGGCTTCCACTTGCACCAGGGCATCCATCGGCAATGCGGCAACCGCGACAGTCGTCACCACCGGCACATAGCCTGGGAAATAGGCCGAATAGACGCTGTTGACGACTTCGGCATCGGCCATGTTGCGCAGGAAGATGCTGAGCCTGACCACATCCTCCAGTGTGTGGTCGACGCTTTGCACCACGGCCTTGATGTTCTTGAAACACTGCTCCGCCTGCGCCTTCACACCCCCTGCCACCACGGCACCGGATGCGGGGTCGATGGGTAACTGGGCGCTAAGGTTGTTGTAGTGCGAGAACGCGACACTTTGCGAATAAGGGCCAATGCCTTCTGGAGCATTGCCGGTATTTCTTGCCAATACGGCGTTGTAGCCACTCATGCTAGTACTCCCATCTTTCTGGATTTCACAGATTGAGTGGCAAGCAGATAATCCATTGCGCGATCGAAGGCTGCCACTGTGGGGCCGGGCGACTGGTTCACTGCCTTGAGGGCGGGTGAGCGAGTGTCAGGAGGGATGAAGCAGGGCAATTGTAGTGAGCGCTGGGTATCGCGCCATTGACCGGGCGCAATAATCGAAGCGAAGTGGCTGGCTGACAGATTGATTTGGAATAACTGCAATAGCGCGGGTGTGGGATTAGTTGGCAAAACTGCACTGATTTGCCGGATAACGAAGGTTGCGATTAAGCTGCGCGCATGGCGCCATGAGGATGGAATCGATGTTGCGTGTATCGCTAGGAATGGCTTTGTTACTTGCCGGCGCACTGGCCACGGCAGCCCCACTCAAGGTGCCCAGCCCGGCCCAGCTCAGGAGCCAACTCGACAGCCTCAAGCCGGGCCAGTTTCTCTGGTACCCGCAAGTCTCGCCGGTGGGCCCGGTCACGGTGGTGATCAGCCTCACCGAGCAGCGTGCCTACGTCTATCGCAATGGCATCGCCATCGGCGTCAGTACCGTGAGCAGCGGCAAGGCCGGGCGCGAAACCCCCACCGGGGTGTTCAGCATTCTGCAGAAGAAGGTCGAGCACAAATCCAGCCTCTACAACAGCGCCCCCATGCCCTACATGGAGCGCCTGACCTGGGACGGCATTGCCCTGCACGCGGGCCATCTGCCGGGCTACCCCGCCTCCCATGGCTGCGTGCGGCTGCCGATGGAATTTGCCAAGAAGCTGTATGAGGTCACCGGGTTCAGCTCGACCACCGTGATCGTCTCCGACACCCACAGTGCCCCGGTAGAGGTCTACCACCCGGGCGTGCTGGCGCCGACGGTCAGCGATGGCAAGGCCCAGGGCCCGCTGGTGTTGAACAACCAGCAGTTCTGGAACGACCCCGACCCTGCCGCCGGGCCGCTGTCGATCCTGATCAGCCGCGCCGACCTTCGCGCCTACGTGTTTCGCGGCGGCCAGCTGATTGGCTCGGCGCCGGCCCTGACCCTGGAAAGCAGCCGCCATCGCAGCGGCATGGCGGTGTATTCGCTGCTGCAAAAACCGTCTGCCCTGGCACTCGACGGCGCGCTGCCGTTGCGCTGGTCGGTAGTGGGCCTGAGCAACCCGGAGTACGGGGACACGCCCTACGAGCAGCTGGGGCAGTTGAACATGAGCCCGGAATTTCGCCATCACCTGCGTGCGGCGATGGACGTCGGCACCATGCTGGTGATCACCGACTGGGCCTCCACCCGCGATACCCGCAGCAACGGCCAATTCACCGTGATCAGCACCGACGACGGCGAGGATGCTAAGCCATTGGTCAAGAAATGATCGGCAAACCTGTGAATTTCAAGCAAAGTAGCGGCCTTTGGCCTTCAATCAAGCTGAATCTTCGCTTGATCTTGCTTGCGACCCCAGACAGGTCTTCAACAGGATAATCCATGTCGATGTTCGAACCTTTGCGGGGAGCCCTGCGGCTCTCAGCGGCCAGTATTGGCCTGTTTTTCCTCGGCGCCTGGCTACCCGCCCAGGCGCAATCACTGCCCAGCGCCGCCGAACTGCAGCAACTGGCGCCGAACGCCAGCGTCGAGACCCTGGCCCTGGCACTCACCGCCTACACCTGCGCCAGCCACAACGACCCGGGCAAGTTGCTGACGGTGATCGACTACTCCAAGGCCTCGCGTGACAAACGCCTGTGGGTGTTCGACCTGAACGCCCGCAAGCTGTTGTTCGAAGAGTGGGTGGCCCACGGCAAGAACAGCGGCGCCGATGTGCCGAGCACGTTCTCCAACGCCCCGAACAGCTACCAGTCCTCCATCGGCCTGTATGAAACCGGCCAGACCTACAGCGGCAAGCACGGCCGCTCGTTGCGCCTGCAGGGGCTGGAGCCTGGGTTCAACGACAACAGCATGTCGCGGGCGATCGTCATGCATGCCGCCGCCTATGCCGACCCCAAGGTGGTGCCCGGGCTCGGCCGCCTGGGCCGCAGCCAGGGCTGCCCTGCGGTGCGCCCGGCAATCGCCGGCAAGCTGATCGACACGCTGCAGCGTGGCAGCTACGTGTTCGCCTATTACCCGCAGCAGGACTGGCTGAAGAAATCGCACTTTCTCAACGACCAGAGCTGCCCATTGCCGAACCAGTCGATTGCCAGCAAGTAGGCCCACGCCCTTGTCCATCGCCTGGCAGATGGTCTAGGATGCCGCCCGCCGGTTTTCATCACGGAACTAATAGGGAATCCGTCGCTCGCCCGCATGCGAGCCAAACGGAACTGCCCCCGCAACTGTAGGTGCCGAGCCCGCTCCTGAAACGCCACTGGACACTGTCCGGGAAGGCAGGAGCCGGGCCATGACGCACCAGTCAGGAGACCTGCCGGCACACATTCACCAACCGGCGGGGTGTCCGGGATGGCCATCCTCTGCCCTGCCCTGGGCCTGCCCCGTGCCTGCACGGGGCAAGGTGATGCCTGTCCGTGCGCCTGTGCCGCGCAACGTTCGACAGGAGATCGCCCCATGCTGCCCCGCATCGCTGCCTTGCTCGGCGCATTGAGCCTGCCAGGCCTGGCCCAGGCTGGCGCCACGCACTACCCCCTGACGATCGACAACTGCGGTGCGCCGCAGACCTTTGCCCAGGCCCCGGCACGCGCCGTCAGCATCGGCCAGGCCGGCACCGAGATGCTCTATGCCCTGGGCCTTGGCAGCAAGCTCGCAGGCTCCTCGCTGTGGTTCAACAACGTGCTGCCTGAGTTCCAGGCGCAGGACGCCAAGGTCGAGCGCCTGGCCAACAACGAACCGAGCTTCGAGGCCGTGGTCGGCAAGCGCCCGCAGCTGGTGACGGTGCAGTTCGAGTGGATGGTCGGCCCCCAGGGCGCGGTCGCCACCCGCGAGCAGTTCGCCGAGCTGAAGATCCCGACCTACCTGCTGCCTTCGGACTGCGAAGGCAAGGACAACCTGGTCGGCGCCGACGGTACCCGTACCCAGCCCTTCAGGATCGAGACCCTCTACAAAAGTGTCAGCCAGCTGGCGGCGATCTTCGATGTGCAGGCCCGCGGCGAGGCGCTGAACCAACAGCTGCAGGGGCAGCTGGAACATGCCCGGCAACGGCTCGCCGGCAAGGACTTGTCGAACACCTCGGCGCTGTTCTGGTTCTCCAGCGCCGACCTTGCCCTCGACCCTTACGTGGCCGGCCGCCAAGGGGTGGCCGACTTCATGCTGCAGACCCTTGGCGTGCGCAATGTCGTGCAGTCCCACGAGGAATGGCCAACGGTCGGCTGGGAAACCCTGGCAAAAGCCAACCCCACCTGGATCATCATCGCCCGCATGGACCGCCGCCGCTTCCCGGCGGACGACCACCAGAAAAAACTCGAATTCCTGCGCAACGACCCGGTGACCCGGCAGATGGAGGCGGTCAGGCAAGGGCGCATCATCATCCTCGACGCCGACGCCATGCAGGCGGGGATTCGCCTGTTCCGCGGCCTTGAAACCCTGTCGAGCGCATTCGCAACCGGTGATGCCGGGCAATAAATACGTTTGCCCAGCGTGCGTCATGAACAGGGCTAAAGGTTTTGTGAATTCGTTTCAGTTCCACTCACTCAATACCTCAACCTAAAATGCGCCTCAATTAAGCGATTATAAATATTCGAGTGGGACCGCCAATCATGACGCAGGACATTTTCAACTTCGCGATCAACAGCATTCGTTTCGACGAACATTATCAGCCTGCTGAAAATACTCGCCTCACCACCAACTTTGCCAATTTGGCCAGGGGCGCGAGCCGCCAGCAGAACTTGCGCAATACCCTGCGCATGATCGATAACCGCTTCAATGCACTGGCCCATTGGGACAATCCCAAAGGCGACCGCTACAGCGTCGAGCTTGAAATCATTTCGGTGGCAATGACCCTGGATGCCGCACGCAGCGATAACGCCCTGCCGTTGATCGAAATACTGAAAACCTGCATCGTCGACCGACACACCGGCGCGCGCATCGAAGGCGTGGTGGGCAACAATTTTTCATCCTACGTGCGCGATTACGACTTCAGCGTATTGCTGCTGGGGCACAACCAAGGCGCCTCGGCGTTCAGCACACCGGCACATTTTGGCGAGCTGCACGGCAAGCTGTTCAAGGCCTTCGTCAATTCCAGCGCCTATAAAGCGCATTTTGCCAAGCCGCCGGTCATCTGCCTGAGCGTGTCCAGCAGCAAGACCTACCAGCGCATTGAAAACCAGCACCCGGTGCTCGGCCAGGAATACCAGCAAGATGAGTATTCCCTGACCGATGCGTACTTCCAGAAGATGGGCCTGAGCGTGCGTTACTTCATGCCGGCAAACAGCGTTGCGCCACTGGCATTCTATTTTGCCGGTGATTTGCTCAGCGATTACACCGCCCTTGAATTGATCAGCACCATCAGCACCATGGATACCTTCCAGAAGATCTACCGCCCGGAAATCTACAACGCCAACTCTGCCGCCGGCACGTCTTATCAGCCAAGTTTGCAGCACGAGGATTATTCGCTGACGCGTATTGTTTATGACCGGGAAGAACGCAGCCGCTTGGCCATCGAACAAGGGCGGTTTGTCGAAGAACACTTCATCAAACCTTACGGCGCGGTACTTGAGCAGTGGTCCAGCCACTACGCTGCCTGACATTCAGACACTACAAGGTCTTTTCTCGTGAATAAGCTGTTACCTACTTCGACTGCCGGCAGCCTGCCCAAACCCTCCTGGCTCGCCGAGCCCGAAACCCTCTGGTCGCCCTGGAAACTGCAGGATCAGGCCTTGCTCGACGGCAAGCAGGACGCCCTGCGCCTGGCGTTGCAAGAGCAGCAACAGGCAGGCATCGACATCGTCAGCGATGGCGAACAGACCCGCCAGCACTTCGTCACCACCTTCATCGAACACCTGGACGGCGTTGACTTCGAGCAGCGTGAAACCGTCAGGATCCGTGACCGCTACGATGCCAGCGTGCCCACGGTGGTGGGTGCCGTCGCGCGGCGCAAGCCGGTGTTCGTCGAGGACGCCAAGTTCCTCCGCCAGCAAACCGGGCAACCCATCAAGTGGGCGCTGCCAGGCCCCATGACCATGATCGACACGCTGTACGACAGCCACTACAAGAGCCGCGAGAAACTGGCCTGGGAGTTTGCCAAGATCCTCAACCAGGAAGCCCGCGAGCTGGAAGCTGCCGGCGTCGACATCATCCAGTTCGATGAGCCTGCGTTCAACGTGTTCTTCGACGAGGTGAACGACTGGGGGGTGGCGACCCTGGAACGGGCCATCGAAGGCCTCAAGTGCGAAACCGCCGTGCATATCTGCTACGGCTACGGCATCAAGGCCAACACCGACTGGAAGAAGACCCTGGGCTCTGAATGGCGCCAGTACGAAGAAGCCTTCCCCAAGCTTCAGCAATCGAGCATCGATATCGTTTCGCTGGAATGCCACAACTCGCACGTGCCGATGGAGCTGATCGAACTCATTCGCGGCAAGAAAGTGATGGTCGGCGCCATCGACGTGGCCAGCCACACCATCGAGACCCCGGAGGAAGTCGCCAACACCCTGCGCAAGGCGCTGCAATTCGTCGATGCCGACAAGCTCTACCCGTGCACCAACTGCGGCATGGCCCCGCTGCCGCGCCAGGTCGCGCGCGGCAAGCTCAATGCCCTGAGCGCCGGGGCAGCCATCGTTCGCAGCGAACTCTCGGGCCGTTAAAGGCCGCCAAACCTCAGGACTTGCCATGTCACCTTCCAGTATTGCCATCGAGCCATTGAGCTTTCGCAAGGCGCTCGGGCATTACGCCTCCGGCATCACGGTGATCACCTCACTGGTCGATGAGCAGCCGATCGGCTTCACCTGCCAGTCGTTCCACAGCGTGTCGGTGAGCCCGCCGCTGGTGTCGTTCAGCGTGATGCGCGAATCGGCCAGCTACCCCGGCATGCGCAAGGCGGGCCGGTTCGCGGTGAACATCCTTGCCGGCGAACAGGTGGGCATTTCCAACCAGTTCGCCCGCAAGGGCAGCGACAAGTGGCAGGGCGTGCAATGGCAACCCTCGCCGCTGGGCAACCCGCTGCTTGCCGGCAGCCTGCACTGGCTCGATTGCGAAATCCACGCCGAACACGCCGCCGGCGATCACCTGATCGTGATTGGCGAAGTCAAAGCGCTGAACCTGCACGACACGGGCGCCACTCAACCCTTGCTGTACTACAAAGGACAATATTGCAACCTCGCCGCGCCTGGCGCGGCCTGAGCGCTTGCCTTCGCCCATGATCGACTTGAGATACCTGCGCACCCTGCATGCCCTGCGCGAAACCGACAGCCTGCCCGAGGCCGCCGAACGCCTGCACCTGACCCAGTCGGCGCTGTCCCACCAGTTCCGCGAGCTGGAAAACCGCATCGGCATGCCGGTGTTCGTGCGCAAGTCCAAACCGGTGCGTTTCACCACCGCCGGCCTCAAGCTGCTGCAGCTGGCCGACCAGGTGCTGCCGTTGATCCGCAGCACAGAGCGCAACCTGACCCGGCTGGCGGGCGGCACAGCGGAGCGGCTGCACATCGCCATCGAGTGCCACAGCTGCTACCAGTGGCTGATGCCCTCGCTCGACGAATTTCGCGGCGCCTGGCCTGAAATCGAACTGGACCTGGCCTCGGGCCTTTCCTTCGCGCCCCTGCCGGCCCTGGAGCGCGGCGACCTCGACCTGGTGGTGACCTCCGACCCGCTGCCCCTGCCCGGGATCACCTACGTGCCGCTGTTCGAGTACGAGGCGATGCTGGCCATCGACAAGCACCATGCCCTGCGCGAAAAGCCCTACCTGGAAGCTGCCGACATCGCCGGCCAGACCCTGATCACCTACCCGATCGAGCGAAACCGGCTGGACATCTTCACCCGCTTCTTCGACCCGGCCGACCTTGAACCGGCCCAGGTGCGCACCGCCGAGATGACCGTGATGATGATGCAGCTGGTGGCCAGCGGCCGGGGCGTGTGCTGCCTGCCGAACTGGGCGCTGCACGAATACACCACACGCGGCTATGTCATCGCCAAGCGCCTGGGCGCCAAAGGCTTGCAGGCCACGCTGTTCGCGGCGGTGCGCAGTGACATGCTCGAAGTGCCCTACATGAGTGATTTCTTGCTCACGGCCAAAGACATCTCCTTTGCAACGCTGGAGGGCGTCAACGCCGTTACCAGCAACGTGCACTGAGCGTCACGCGCTCAGAACCCCACCGAGCGGCGATGTTCGCAGGTGGCCACTACCCTGCCGCGCTTGAGCACCATCAGCCGCGCCGGCAGGTCGAGCACCACATCACTGACCGCACGGGTGTCCAGCAGCACCAGGTCGGCGTGCTTGCCCACGGCCAGCCCGTAGTCCTGTAGCCCCAGCGCCTTGGCCGGCGCCGTCGTCAGCATCGACAGCAAGGTGGCCTGGTCGTCCGCACCGCCCAGGTGGCAGGCCGGCAAGGCCAGTTGCGCGATGTTCAGCAGGTCGCCGGTGCCATAGGGGGTGAAGGCATTGCGGATGTTGTTGGTCGCCAGGCACACGTTCACCCCGCCATCACGCAGTGCCCGCACGGGGGTCAAGGTGCGGCGCACGTTGTGGCTGTCGCCGCGGGCGCCCAGGTGCAGGTCGGTGGCGGGCAGGCACATGACGCTGATGCCCGCCTCGCGCAGCAGCGCGATGATCGGCGCCTGGCGCTCGGGGGCGACCGCGCCGAGGCTGGTCAGGTGGCCCACGCTGACACGCCCTTGGTAGCCCTCGGCGATTGTCTTGCGGGCCACGTATTCGATGCTCATGCGCTCGGCGTCGTCGGCAAAGTCCTGGTGCAGGTCGATATCCTTGCCAAAGCGCTTGGCCAGGTCGAAGACGAAGTCGATGTGCTCATGGGGCGAGCTGTCGTTATAGGGGATGCCGCCGACGACATCGGCGCCCTTTTCCATCGCCTGGACCATCATGTCTTGCATGCCAGGCAGCTTGAGAATGCCTTCCTGGGGGAAGGCGACCACCTGGATATCGATGAAATCGCGGAAGCTTTCGCGCAGCTCCAGCACCACGTCCAGGCCGGTGAAGCCCTGCGCCGGGTCGAACTCGGCGTGGGCGCGAACATGGGTGCTGCCCGCCTGCACCAGTGCCCGCAGCACCTGGGTGGAACGCGCGAGGATGTCGTCACGGGTAAGGCTTGGCTTGAGTGCGGCGGTCACGGCGATGGCTTCTTGCAAGGTGCCGGAACGGTTGGCCTTGCGGTGCATGACGTGGGCTTTTTCCAGGTGCAGGTGGCCCTCGACGAAGCCTGGGATCAGCACCTTGCCGTTGCCCTGCACTTCTTGCCTGGCCTGGCCGGCAATGGCCGGGGCGATCGCTGCGATCCTGCCGCCCTGCACGGCGACATCCTGCAGCGGTTGCGCATCATCGATGCGCACACTTCGAAAGATCAGGTCCATGCGCTTCACTCCTGCAGGCCCGGCGCCGTGGTGCGCCAGGCCGATCAGCGGGGTATCAGAAAGGTTTGGTCGGCAGGTACTTGCCATCCAGCGTGATCACCGCGCGGGAGCCGCCTTCGGGGTCTTCGACCTTCTTGATGTCGAGCTTGAAGTTGATGGCACTGATGATGCCGTCACCGAACTTCTCGTGGACCAGCGCCTTCAGCGTGGTGCCATAGACCTGCAGCATCTCGTAGAAGCGGTAGATCGTCGGGTCGGTCGGCACACCGCGCTCCATGCAGCCACGCACCGGCACGGTCTGCAGCAGGGCAATGCCATCGACGTCGAGGCCAAGCTTGTCACCGACCACCTGGGCGGCGCTGGCCGGCAGCGGGTGCTGGCCGAGCAAGGCGGCGGTGACGAAGGCTTCGGACAGGCCGGTGCCCTCGGTGATCTGCGCATACGACAGGTCCTTGCGGGCCTTGGCCATGAGGATGACTTCGGTCAGGGCCTGGCGAACGCTCTGGGTGGCTTGGGACTGGATCATGGGGTGTCTCCTTGGGGTAATGGTTCAGGCAACGTGCTTGGGTTGATGGGATACGGCGTGTACTTGCGGGTTGGCGGCCAGCGGCAGGAACTGGCCAGTGCGGCCATCGAAGGCGTCGATGCGCCCGCTCTCGATGTCGTAGACCCAGCCGTGCAAGGTGACGCGGCCTTCTTCAAGGGCCAGGCGTACCGAGGGGTGGGTCTGGATGTTGGCCAGCTGGGCGATGACGTTCTCGCGCACCATGGCCTCGACCTTGCTGTGCCGGTCCTGATGCTGGCGGGCTTCGTTGACCACCCGGGCGGAGTCGGCGTAGCGCAGCCAGCCGGCCACGGCGGGCATGTGGTCCAGGCACTTGCAGGTGGCGATGGCGGTCATGGCGCCGCAATCCGAGTGCCCGCAGATGACGATGTCGGCGACCTGCAGCGCGGCCACCGCATACTCGACCGAGGCCGACACGCCGCCAGGCTCGGGGCCGTAGGACGGCACGATGTTGCCGGCGTTGCGGATGACGAACAGCTCGCCCGGTTCGCGCTGGGTGACCAGCTCCGGCACCAGGCGGCTGTCGGAGCAGGAGATGAACAGCGCCCGTGGGCTTTGCTGGGTGGCCAGGTCCTTGAACAGCTTGACCCGCTCGGGGAAGGCGTCTTGCTGGAATTTCAGGAAGCCGTCGATGATCTCTTTCATGGCTGTTGCCTCTGTCTGGCGTGGTGTGAGGCAAAGGTTACGCAGCGCATGACATAAGGTAAAAGTCTCATTTATGATTAGGTACATCAGATAATCTTATGTGAGTAGCCATGCTTGCCCGACACATCCAGTACTTCCTCGCGGTGGCCGAACACCTGAGCTTCACCCGCGCCGCCGCAGCCTTGCACGTGTCCCAGCCGGCCTTGTCGCAGCAGGTCCGGCAGCTGGAGGAAAGCCTGGGCGCGCAGTTGTTCGACCGCAGTGGGCGCACCACGCGCCTGACCGATGCCGGTGAGGTGTACCTGCGCTATGCCCGGCGGGCGGCGCAGGAGCTGGAGGAAGCCAAGCGCGCCATCCACGATGTCGGCGACCTCAGCCGCGGCGCGCTGCGCATTGCCGTGACGCCGACCTTCACCACCTACCTGGTAGGCCCATTGGTGGAGGCCTTTCACAGCCGTTACCCGAACATCACCCTGGATGTGCGCGAGCTGTCCCAGGAGCGCATGGAGGCGCTGCTGCTCGCCGATGGGCTGGATGTGGGGATCGCCTTCGAGCAGGTGCAGGCCCAGGACATCGAAGCCACCCCGCTGTTGGTGGAAACCCTGGCCCTGGTGGTCAACGACCGCCACCCCTTGGCCACGGCGCAGTCCGTCGGGCTGCAGGCGCTGAGCGCGCAATCGCTGATTCTGCTGGGCACCGAGTTCGCCACCCGCGAGCAGATCGACCGCTTCTGCCAGCAGCACGGCATTCGCCCGCAGGTGCGGATGGAGGCCAACGCCATCAGCGCGGTGATCGAAATCGTGCGCAGGACGGCCCTGGCCACCCTGCTGCCCGCAACCATCGCGCTGGCCCATGAAGACCTGCTGGCCATTGCGCTGGACCCGGTGCGCCTGCAGCGCACCGCCGTGCTGATGCAGCGCCGGGGGGCTTACCAGAGCGCTGCAGCACGGGCCTTCATCGAACTGGCCAACGAGGTGGTGGGGGAACGCCTGTTCAGCAAGCGGCCTTGCCGCGCAGCGCCTTCGGCCCCGCGCCCAGGCACGTGACGGCAAACGCGATCACCAGCGCCGCCGTGCCCAGCACGAAGATCAGCTGCTGGTTGGAGCCTTCCACCAGCATGGCGATCAGCGCAGGCGTCACCGCCGCGGCGCCCATCAGGGTGATGCTGACCAGCGGCGTGAGCTTGCCGGTCGGGTCGTTGGTGGTGATCAGCGCCATGTAGTACGACAGCGACAGCACCCAGCCGAAGTTGATCAGCAGCAGCGCAACGCACAGCTGCGTCGGCGTGCGGGTATGGCCGGTGAGCATGGCGATGGAGATGAACACCGCCACCAGGCCCACGGCGATCATCACCTGGCGGTTGACCCGTGCACCCAGAAGGCTCGGCAGCCCGGCCCCGGGCAAGCCGCCCAGCGCCGACAGGCCGAAGGCCCAGCCGATGTCCACGCCGTCGATGCCCTGGTCGCGTGCCAGCTGGTCGATGAAGCCCCACACGCAGTAGATGGCGATCTGCATGAACAGCATGCCCACCAATGCCGTGCGCCCGGTACGCGCCGAGCCGCCCTGGGCCGGCGAGCCTTCGCCGCTGGCCAGCAGCGCTGCGGGGCGGCGCGGCAGGGCCAGGGCGGCGGCGCAGATCAACAGGTACCACAGGCCGAACGAGCATAAGGCCGTGACCGCCCCGCTCTGCGCGGCGAGCACCGGCAATGCGGCGGAAAACAGCGAGTACTCCGGGGTTTGCAGCAACAGCATCAGGCCGAACGAGCGGTCCTGGTTGGGCAGCCGGCCAAGGGTCGACACCGCGTAGGCATACACCAGCCCGGCGCAGGTGCCGGCCGCCAGGCGCACGGCCAGCAGCACGGTGTGGGTGGTGGCGAAGGCGGTGGCGATGCTCAAGGCCACGCACAGCAGGCCGACCAGCAGGCACAGGCTGCGCCCGCCATGGCGCTTCATCATGAGCGGGCACAACAAGGTGCCCAGGGTCATGCCGATCATCTCGACCGACACCACCCAGCCCTGCAGGTCCAGTGACAGGTTCAGGCGTTCCGTCAGCAAGCCCATGAAGATGGGCTGCACGCCACAGACGATGAATGAAGTGCAGGCAATGAAGATAAGGGCGGCGCGCAGGCGCCTGGAATCATTGATCATGAACAGATCCCCGAACACGGCTGTTGTTTTTATTGTGTGTACCGACCGCGCCGCCAGTGCCGTAATAGACAGCTTTCAGGCCGGTTCGCGGTCAATCCTGGGGCCTGTTCGAAAGCTTGGAAAGTTAAATATCGAAATCGACTGCAGTGGGCTTTTTAATGCAGGCGAAGTTTGCCGGGCTGTATCCAGAAACGCACTGCAATCGATCCTGATAATTAATTTGTGAGGCACGGGCATCTTCCCTACCGTGTACCGCTACTGACAACCAAAGGGGCCAGCTCGCCTGGTGCGTACTGCCGAGCCGGCCCTGCTGCACAAGGGCCTCCCATGAACGACCGTGAGTTCATCAACGCCATCGACGCCGATGGCCTGCCACTGCACATCGCCGTGAAGAACGGGCGCATCAGCCACCTCGGCGCGCAGCGCGCCGCCGAGCCGGCCCGCGAAACCATCGACCTCGAAGGCCTGCTGGCACTGCCAGGGTTCGTCGACGGCCATATCCACCTGGACAAGAGCTTCGTCGGCGACCGCTGGCACCCCCACCAGGTGGTCGCCAGCCTGCGCGAGCGCCTGGCCGTGGAAAAGCGCGAACTGGCCAGCGCCCCGCCGATCGTCGAGCGCGCCGAGGCGCTGATTCGCCAGGCCGCCTCGTTCGGCACCCTGGCCATGCGCTGCCATGTGGACGTGGACGCCACCACCGGCCTGGATAACCTGCGGGCCATCCTCCAGGCCCGTGAAACCTGCAAGGACCTGGTCGACATCGAGCTGGTGGCCTTCCCCCAGGCCGGCGTGGTGAGCTGCCCCGGCACCGCCGAGGTGATGGAGGCAGCCGTGCGTGAAGGGGTCCAGGTGGTCGGCGGCATCGACCCGACGACCCTGGACGGCGACGCCGAGGGCCAGCTCGACATCGTCTTCGGCATCGCCGAGCGCCATGGCGTGAAGGTCGACATCCACCTGCACGAGCCCGGCGACATCTGCATCGCCCAGCTCGAACGCATCGCCGCGCGCACCCAGGCACTGGGCATGCAAGGGCTGGTCGCGGTCAGCCATGCCTATGGCCTGGGCGACGTCAGCGACAGCGTGGTCGACCGCACCGCCCAGGTGCTGGCCAAGGCCGGTGTGTCGATCATGACCAACGCACCGGGCGAGCACGCCTTCCCACCGGTGCTGCGCCTGCGTGCCGGTGGCGTGCGGGTGTTCACCGGCAACGACAACATCCAGGACGCCTGGTGGCCCTACGGCAACGGCGACATGCTGCAACGGGCCATGTTGGTGAGCTACCGCTCGGGCTTCAACACCGACGAGGAACTGCGCGTGGCGCTGCACATGGCGACCGAGGCCAGTGCCGGCGTGATGGGCAAGCAGGACTACGGGCTGAAGGTCGGCAACGAGGCGAGTTTCGTGCTGTTCAAGGCGCCGAATGCGGCCGCGGCGGTGGCGGCGGCGCTGCATGAACGGGTGATCGTGCGCCGTGGCGCGTTCTGCGGCGGGCCTGCGGTGCTGCAATTGCAGGCAGCGCAATTCGCCCAGGAACTGCGCCGCTGAAAACGGCCAGCGGGGGGCGCTTGCCGCCCCCCGGCACTACTCAGCCTCGGCCCTGAGAATCCCGATCAGGATATCGGCCAGCTCCTTGACCACAGGGTCCGCCGTGGGCCCATGGAAGATCGCCGCCTCGAACACCTTGATCGGCTTGAACCCCTCCTTTGCCCCCAGAATTCGATGCTCCGGCGTGACCACGCGCAGCGGCAGCAGGCTCACGCCCAGGCCATTGGCCACCGCCTCCTGGATGCCGGCCAGGCTCGAGCTGGTAAAGCCGATGCGCCAGCTGCGGCCCATGGCCTCGATGGCGTTGATCATGTCGTCGCGGTACAGCCCGCGCGGTGGGAAGGTCACCAGCGGGATCGGGTCCTGGGCGAAACACGGGTACTGGGCGCTGTCGAACCACTCGATGCGCTCCGGCTGGCAGGCATTGGCCTCGCGGCTGTGGCGCCGCTGCTTGACCAGCACCAGGTCCAGTTCGCCACGGTCGTAGGCGCTCATCAGGTCACGGCTCAGGCCGCCGGTGATCTCCAGCTTGACCTTGGGGTTGCGCCGGTTGAAAGCCGCCAGCGCCTGCACGGTCTTGCCGGCGACGAAGTCGTCGGGCAGGCCGATGCGCACGGTGACCGTCACCCCACCCGACAAGGCTTCGCTCAACTGGTTGCTCACCGCCAGAAGGTGCCGCGCGTAGCCCAGCAGGGTCTCGCCGGCATCGGTGGGGTGCACTTCGCGGTTGCTGCGGTCGAGCAGCTGGTGCCCGACCATTTCTTCCAGGCGCCGCACCTTCTGGCTGACCGTCGACTGGGTGGAATGCAGGCGGGCGGCAGCGGTGGTGAAGCTGCCGCAGTCGGCCACCATCACCACGGCGCGGAGCATGTCCAGGTCGTAGATGGCCCGGTTGGGTTTTGCACTGTCGGTCATGGCTCAGGCCGTCTGCCGGCGCATGGCGAGGATCCCGGCCGCAAAGCCGATGAAGGTCGCCCCCACGCCGCGGCTGACCCAGCGCGACCACTCGGGGCGCTGCAGCACGCCCTTGGCGCGCGAGGCCAGCGCGGCGTACAGGCTCAGCGACGACACCGAGAGCGTCATGAAAATCGCCGTCAGGATCAGAAACTGCGGGAACAAGGCGGCGCCCTGGTCGATGAACTGCGGGAACAGCGCCGTGAAGAACAGCGTCGCCTTGGGGTTGGACAGCGCGGTGAAGAACGCCGAGCGGTACAACTTGCGGCGCGTCGGCCTGCGTGCCTCCCCTGCCTGGATGTCGCCTGCCAGCAGCGGGCGTTTGTTCAGCAGCTGCTTCACGCCCAGGTACAACAGGTAACCGGCGCCGGCGATCTTCACCAGGTTGAACAGCCATTCGGAGCTGGCCAGCAACGCGCCCAGGCCGAGCATCGCGGCTGCCGACAGGCAGAACAGGCCACTGGCGTTGCCCAGCGAGGACCAGATCGTGCTGCGTTGGCCATGGGCCAGGCTGTTGTTGATCGCCATCAGTGTCGCAGGGCCGGGGCTGGCGATGGCAATCGCGGCGACCAGGGTGAAGGCCAGTAAGGTATGCGGGTCCATGGTTTCAGGCTCGTTCAGCGTTCGGAAAGGGCCGGTGCATGATGCCAGAAACTCACCGCCAGGGAGGACTGGCGGTTTCAGCCACGCACGTAGCGCAGGTGCGTGGCGTCTGGCGTATGCAGGGCCTTGTCGATGCGAAACTGCGGGGCGGGGCCGTGCAGGTGCTCGAACAGGCGCCGGCCGCTGCCGAAGATGACCGGCGCCAGGGCGATCTCCAGTTCGTCGATGGCGTCGAGGTTCAGGTACTGCTGTATCACATCGGCGCCGCCCGAGATGCGGATGTCGCGGCCGCCCGCCAGTGCCCGGGCTTGCTCCAGCGCCTTGGCCGGGCCGTGGTTGAAGAAGTGGAAGGTGGTGCCGCCCGACCGCACCCACGGCTCGCGCTGCTGGTGAGTGAGGACCAGCACCGGAGCGTGGAATGGCGCCTCTTCTGGCCAGCTGCGCTCGCCGGCATCGAACATGCGCTTGCCCATGATGTAGGCGCCGGCACGCTCCATGGTGCTGCGCAGCATGTCGTTGACCGGGCCGGTTTCGCCGCCTTTGGCGAACAGCAGGTGTTCGCGAAAGTACTGCTGCTTGAGAATCCAGCTCATGAGCGCGCCCCACTTGGCGCCCCAGTCCTTGTACTCGGGGTGGTCCCAGTGCTCGATGCTCATGCCGTCCGGTGCCATGTAGCCGTCAAGGCTCAGGCCGATGTTGACGAATACCTTGCTCATGGTTTGCCTCTTGTGTGGTGGGCATTGTGGGAGCGCTTTAGAGTGCCTTCATTTCGGCAATATCACGCGCGACCTGATCGGCCGAGTGGTCGAACATCGCCTGCTCCTGCGCATCCAGCGGCATTTCGATCACCCGGGCAATCCCTTGCCTGGCCAGCACGCAGGGCACACCCATGGCGATATCCGTGCGCCCGTATTCGCCCTCGAGGATCGCCACCGTCGGCAAGATGCGGTTGCGCCCATGGGCGATGGCATCGACCATCTGGGCAATCGCCACACCCGGTGCATCGCAGGCGCTGCCGACCTTCTTCAAGCCCAGGATCTCGCCGCCACCCTGGCGGGTGCGCTGCACGATCCGCTCGATCTGCTCGCTGGACAGAAACTGCGCCAGCGGCACCGAACCGACCGCACAGTAGCGCATCAGCGGCACCATGCTGTCGCCGTGCCCGCCCAGCACCAGCGCGGTGATATCGCGTGCGGAAAAGCCGGTTTCCTCGGCGATGAAGCACTTCATGCGCGCGGTATCCAGCACCCCGGCCTGGCCGAATACCTTGTCGCGCCCCAGCCCGCTGACCGACCAGGCCCGGTAGGTCAGCACATCCACCGGGTTGGACACCACCAACAGCGTCGCAGCCGGCGCATGGCGCCTGATATCCGCCAGGATGCCGTCGAGAATCGGCAGGTTGATGCTCAACACATCCTGGCGCGACTGGCCGGGCTTGCGTGGCACGCCCGCGGTGATCACCACCAGGTCGGCACCTTGCAGCATCTGCGCATCGGCCCCGCCCACCACCCGGGTATCGGAGCCCGACTCGATGGCCGCCTGCCAGATATCCAGCGCCTTGCCCTTGGCCAGTTCGCCCTGCACATCGAGCAACACCAGTTCATGGCACAACTCTTCCCGGGCGATGATTTGCGCTGCCGCCTCGCCCACCAGCCCGGCACCCACAATTGCTAGCTTGTTCATCGGTAACCTCCCGCGGCGCGCGAAACCCGCAACACGCCCGCCTGTACAGGGAAGTATTGACCGCGCAAGCCAAAAGGCCACCCGCAGGTGACCTGAGGTCTTGCCGGCCGTGGTGCGTCAGGCCTGTTGCCGGGTCGCGCAGACCACGATCTCGCGCACGCACACCGACTGCGGCTGGCCATAGGCAAAGTCGATCACCTCGGCGATGTGCTCGGCGCTGAGCACCCCGCCCATCTCCTGCTTCCAGTCGTCGTAGCCGGCCTTGATGGCGTCGTCGGTGGTGTGGCTGAGCAGCTCGGTATCCACTGCCCCCGGCTCGATGGTGATCACCCGCACGTTGCTTGGCGCCAGCTCTTCGCGCAGGTTCTCGGACAACCCGGTGACCGCGAACTTGGTGCCGACGTAGGCCACGTGGTTGGGGAACGCCTTGCGCCCGGCCACGGAGCTGACGTTGATGATGGTGCCGCGCTTGCGCGCGACCATGCCGCCGGCCACCGCGTGGATGCCGTTGAGCAGCCCGCGCACGTTGACGTCGAGCATGCGGTCCCATTCGCTTGGGTCTTGCGTGGCGATGCTGCCCAGCAGCATCACCCCGGCATTGTTGATGATCGCGTCCACCGGGCCGAACTGCGCCTCGGCCTCGGCCACGGCAGCCAGCACCGCCGCCCGGTCGGTGATGTCCACGGCCAGGGCCAGGCTGTTGGGCAGTTGCAGCTGCTGCATCGGCGCCAGCCGACGGGCCAGCAGCAACAGCGCGTGGCCGCGGCCGGAGAGCAGCCTGGCGGTGGCCAGGCCGATACCGGAGCTGGCACCGGTGATGACGACCAGGGGTTTGTGGGTAGCGGTCATGGCAAGCGTCCTGTTATCCGAAATGTCTATGGGTAGGTAGCGCTGGCAGTATAGGAGCCAGTTCCAGGCACGAAAAATGGGATATTCTTTTGGCAGCCATCGGCATCACTTATGGGTAAACCATGGATTATCGTCAGCTTCGCGCCTTCATCGCAGTCTTCGAGGCGCGCAACATCACCACCGCCGCGCGCACCGTTCACCTTAGCCAACCGGCCCTGTCCGGCAGCATCAAGGCGCTTGAGCAAGCCCTGGGCACCACGCTGTTCGTGCGCCAGGCCAGGGGCGTGGAGGTGACCGAGGATGCCCGCGCGCTGTACCCCGAGGCGCAGCGCATGGTGGCCGATGCCGGCCGGTTGCTGACCCGCTTCAAGCACGACCGGGAACAGGCGCCGCTGCAGATCGGCGTCGAGCAGGACGTGGGCGCTGCGGTGCTGCGCCAGGTGGTGCAGGCGGCGGCGACCCTCAGCCCTGCGCTGCAGCTGCAGCTGGTTACCGGCTGCGCGGGCGCGGCGCGCCTGGCCAGCGAAGAACTGCGCTGCGAGGACGAACTGTTCCTGCCCCTGCACAGCGACCCTTTCGTGCTGGCGTCGCCGCAGGCGGGCGAGGCAAGGCGCTGGGTCACCTGCCCCGCGCAACCCAGCCACCAGCGCCTGCTGCCGTTCTACGACAGCCGCCCGGTGGCCGAAGCCGAGACCTTCGGCCTGGCCCTGGAGATGGTTGCCGCCGGCCTGGGCAGCGCCATCGTGCCGGCCTCGCTTGCCGCCGAACACCGCGAAGTGCGCAGCGAAGCGTTGCCGCAGCTGGACCTGCGCCGGCGCATCGGCCTGTGTTACTCAGCCCAGGCGCTAGCGCTCGAAGGGGTGATCCAGCTGCGTGATGCCCTGCAGGAGAAAATTGTACAAAACAGTTCTGCTGTATAGATTTATCCAGGCACCTGCACTATACCTTGTACAGAACCTTACTTTTGTACAGGTATTGTGCATGTCCGCCTTCCTGCAACGCTTCGTCGAACGCTTTGCCACGCTGGATACACACAATCTCGAGGTACTGGGCGACCTGTACAGCGCGGATGTAGCCTTCCGCGACCCTTTGCACCAGATCGACGGCCTCCCTGCCCTGCGTGCCTACTTCGCCCAGCTGTACGCCAACGTGTCCGAGGTGCAGTACCACTTCGAGGGCACCGACGAACTGGAGCCCGGCCACGGCTACATCCGCTGGACCCTGCACTACCGCCACCCGCGCCTGGCCGGCGGCAGGCGGATCAGCCTGCAGGGCTGCAGCCACCTGCGCTGGCACGAGCGGGTGCACTTTCACCAGGACTACTTCGACGCAGGCGCCCTGCTCTACGAGCATCTCCCGCTGATGGGCGGCGCGATCCGCTGGCTCAAGGGCCGGCTGGCATGAGCCGTTGCTGGCTGACCGGTGCCAGCAGCGGCATCGGCGCGGCCCTGGCGCTGCGCTTGCTGGAGCAAGGCCACCAGGTCGCCCTGGGTGCTCGCCAGGCACACAGCCTGGCAGCATTGGCCACGCGCTTTCCGGGCCAGGTATTGCTGGCGGTGGGTGACCTCGACCAGCCCGAGCAGGTGGCGCAGATTGCCGCACAGATCGAACAGGCATGGGGCGCGCTGGACCTGGTGATACTCAACGCCGGCACCTGCGAGTACCTGGAGCCGGGGCAGTTCGACCCGGCCCTGGTCGAGCGGGTGATGCGCACCAACGTCAACGGCACCAGCCATTGCCTGGCCGCCGCCCTGCCCCTGCTGCGCCGTGGCCAGCAGCCGCACCTGGTGGTGATGGGCAGCTCGGTCAGCTGGCTGGCGCTGCCGCGCGCGGGCGCCTATGGCGCCTCCAAGGCGGCGCTGCGCTACCTGGTGGAATCGCTGCGCATCGACCTGGTCGGCGAAGGCATCGACGTTACCCTGGTCAGCCCTGGTTTCGTCGACACCCCGCTGACCCGGCGCAACGACTTCCCCATGCCGCAGCTGTGGAGCGCCGAACGCGCCGCCGCGCATATCCTCGCGCGCCTGCCCCGGCGCCCGCTGGAAATCGCCTTCCCCGGCGGCTTCACTCGCCTTCTGCGCCTGCTCGGCGCCCTGCCGCCGGCCTGGCGCCTGGCACTGGGCCGGCGCATCGCGCGCAAGCCCCAGGGTTAGCCCAGCATGCACATCGCCATCATCGGCACGGGCATCGCCGGCCTGACCTGCGCCCACCTCCTGTCACGCCGCCACCTGGTCACGGTGTACGAGGCCGAGCCGCGCCTGGGCGGGCATACCCATACCGTCGACGTGCAATGGCAAGGGCAGGCCTACGCGGTGGACACCGGCTTCATCGTCTACAACGACTGGACCTACCCGCACTTCATTCGCCTGCTGCAACAGCTGGGCGTGGCCAGCCGGCCGACCGAAATGAGCTTCTCGGTGCATGACCCGGCCACGGGCCTTGAGTACAACGGCCACAACCTGGACACCCTGTTCGCCCAGCGCCGCAACCTGCTGCGCCCTGGCTTCTGGGGGATGCTGCGCGACGTGCTGCGCTTCAACCGCCAGGCCCTGGCCGACCTCGACCAGCAGCGGATCGCCAGCGACACCACGCTGGGCGCCTACCTGCACCAGCAGCGCTACGGGCAGCGCTTCATCGACCAGTACATCGTGCCCATGGGCTCGGCGATCTGGTCGATGCCACGGGCCGACATGCTCGCGTTCCCGTTGCAGTTCTTCGTGCGCTTCTGCCGCAACCATGGCCTGCTGTCGGTCAGCAAGCGCCCGCAATGGCGGGTGATCGAAGGCGGCTCCCGGGCTTACCTGGCGCCGTTGTGCCAGCCGTTCGCCGAACGCATCCGGCTGGGCTGCCCAGTGCAGCGGGTGGAGCGCGACGCACAAGGGGTGCAGGTCAGCAGCGCAGCCGGCAGCGAGCGTTTCGACAAGGTGGTGTTCGCCTGCCACAGCGACCAGGCCCTGGCCCTGCTGGCGGCGCCCAGCGATGCGGAGCGGGCGATCCTCGGTGCCATCCGCTACGCCGCCAACGAGGTGCTGCTGCACACCGACCAGCGCCTGCTGCCACGCCGGCGCAAGGCCTGGGCCAGCTGGAACTATCGCCTGGGCAGCAGCCCGCAGGCGCCTGCCGCGCTCACCTACAACATGAACATCCTGCAGGGCATCGAGGCGCCGGTGACCTTCTGCGTCAGCCTCAACCAGAGCGCCCTGGTGGACCCGCAGCAGGTGCTGGCCCGCTTCCAGTACGCGCACCCGCAGTACAGCCTCGGCGCCGTTGCCGCCCAGGCCCGCCACGCCGAGCTGCAAGGCCCGCTGCACAGCTACTACTGCGGCGCCTACTGGGCCAACGGCTTTCATGAAGATGGCGTGCTCAGTGCGCTGAAGGTGGCCGAACACTTTGGAGAACAGCTGTGAACAGCAGCCTTTGCCACGGCTGGGTCAGCCACCGGCGCCTGGCCCCCAGACCCCATGCGTTTGGCTACCGCATCGGCATGTTCTACCTGGACCTCGCCGAGCAAGCGCAACTGCCAGGCCTGAGCCGCTGGCTCGGGCGCTCGCGGTTGGCGCCGCTGTGCTGGCGGCAGACCGACTACCTGCCGGCCCTCACCCGCCAGGGCATGCCGCTGGCCGAGGCCGCGCGGCTGCTGGTCGGCCAGGCCACCGGGCAGGTGCCCGAAGGCGCCGTGCACCTGCTGACCCAGCCGCGCAGCTGGGGCCTGTCGTTCAACCCGGTGAGCGTGTTCTTCTGCCATGACCGCCACGGCCAGGTTGCCGCCGTGCTGCTGGAGGTGCGCAACACGCCCTGGCGCGAGCGCTTCCACTACGTGCTGCCGGTGCAGGGCGAGCTGGGCCAGCCCTTGAGCGTGGCCAAGGCCTTCCACGTCTCGCCGTTCCTGCCAGCGGACATGGACTACCACCTGCGCTTCGCCCTCGACGCCCAGCACGTGCGCATCCACATGGAAAACTGGCGCGCCGGGCAAAAATGCTTCGAAGCCGACCTGGCCCTGCAGCGCCAGCCACTTTCGCGTGCCAGCCTGCGGCGCTACCTGCTGGCGTTCCCGTGGATGAGCCTGCGCACCGTCAGCGCCATCTACTGGCAAGCCCTGCGCCTGCTGCTCAAGCGCACCCCCGTACACGACCACTTCACCAGCCAGCACGACCTGGCGCTCGGCCAACCTGCCCGCGAGGAGCACGACCATGCCCGCACCGACCTTGAGCATTAGCAAATCGGCCGGCCTCGCGCCCCTGCTCGGCGGCCTGGCCCGGCACGCCGTGCTGGCGCAGCTGCGCCGCTTGCGCCACGGCCACCTGCGGCTGATCAGCCAGGGCCAGCAATGGACCTTCGGCGACGTCGCAAGCCCGCTGTACGCGGAAGTGGAGATCCTCGACAACGCCGCCTGGGGGCTGGTCGCCGGCAACGGCTCGATCGGCGCCGGCGAAGGCTACATCCACGGCTACTGGCGCAGCCCCGACCTTGCCGCCGTCACGCGCCTGTTCGTCGCCAACCTGGAGGTGCTCGATGCCATGGAGGGCGGCCTGGCTCGCCTGGCGCGCCCGCCGCTGCGCCTGCTGCACCGGCTCAACCGCAACAGCCGGCACGGTGCGCGGCGCAATATCCTGGCTCACTACGACCTGGGCAATGCGCTGTTCGAACGCCTGCTCGACCCCAGCATGATGTACTCCGCCGCACGCTTCGACAGCCCCGGGCAAACCTTGGAGCAGGCCCAGCGGCGCAAGCTTGAGCGCATCTGCCAGCAGCTCGAGCTCAAGCCTGATGAGCACCTGCTGGAAATCGGCAGCGGCTGGGGCAGCCTGGCCCTCCACGCCGCCCTGGAATACGGTTGCCGGGTCACCACCACCACCCTTTCCGCCGCGCAACACACCTACACCTTGCAGCGGGTCAAGGCCCTGGGCCTGGAGCAGCGGGTCACGGTGCTGCTGGAGGACTACCGCGACCTGCGCGGGCGCTTCGACAAGCTGGTGTCGATCGAGATGATCGAAGCCGTCGGCCACCGCTACCTGCCGGCCTTCTTCCGCCAGTGCGCGGCGCTGCTCAAGGACGACGGCCTGATGCTGCTGCAGGCCATCACCATCCGCGACCAGCGCTACGCCCAGGCCCGCCGCTCGGTCGACTTCATCCAGCGCTACATCTTCCCTGGTGGCGCCCTGCCCTCGCTGAGCGTGCTGCTCGACACCGCCAGCCGCCAGACCGCGCTGAACCTGGTGCACCTGGAAGATTTCGGCCAGGACTACAGCCGCACCCTGCGCCACTGGCGCGACAACCTGCGCCTGGCGCGCTCGGAGCTCACGGCGCTGGGCTATGACGAAACCTTCCAGCGCTTGTGGGAGTTCTACCTGTGCTACTGCCAGGGCGGTTTCGAGGAGCGCACCATCGGCGTGGCACAGATGCTCTGGGCCGCGCCCCTGGCGCGCCGGGCGCCCTTGCCAGGGGCATGAACATGGCCCGCGGCTGGCTGCTGGGCAATGCCCTGTGGCTGCAGGCCGGCTGGTGGGCCTGCGTGCTGGGCGCGCGGCAGCCGTGGCTGCTGTGGCTGGTGCTGGCGGGGCTGGTGGTGCACCTGTGCCTGTGCCCACGCCTGCGCAGTGAGGTGCGGGTTTTGCTGTGGGTGGCCCTGGCCGGCTGCCTGCTCGACAGCGTGCTGGGCCTGTTGGGGGTGTTTCGCTTCGCGCAAGGGCCCTTGCCGTTATGGCTGGCATTGCTGTGGCTGGTGCTGGCCAGCGGCTTGCGCCACAGCCTGGCCTGGGCCGGCCGACCGCTCTGGCGCGCCGCGTTGCTGGGCCTGCTGGGCGGCCCCTTGGCCTACCTCGCCGGAGCCAGGGTGGCGGGCATCGAGTTGCCATTAGGACCTTTGCTTACCGGGCTCATCCTCGCGCCAATCTGGATGCTGGTACTGCCACTGACCTTGCGTTTCGCAGCAAGAAGCTAGCCCAACCCCCAAAAGCTGGCACTATCCACTTTCTTTCTTGTGGGAGCGGGCTTGCCCCGCGAACACCGGCGCAGCCGGTGCCATCCACTGGGACCGCCCCTAGGCGTCATCTTCCGCCTCAGGCGCACGAAACGCCTTGCTGTAATAGCCCGACGAGTCAAAACAGCAAACGTGCTTCTTGCCGGATGCAAGCATGTCGCATGCATCCGCTATGCGCTTTGCGCGCGTCGCGGATTGCTTGGCCGACGTCATCCAGTGAATCCAGTCCACCCGTGCGAGGGTGGTCGTACTGCTCCAAACCCGATGGGCCTCAGGCGTGGCTGCCAGGGCCTTTTGAAAATCCGCCGGGATATCAGGTTCGAGCTCCTGCTCCGCAGGCGCCAACTCCACTGTGACGGTATCCCCGATGGCTGCCTGTGCCGCTTCGAGCAACGCCGCACTAATCCGCAGCCAATGGCTCAGTTGACCATCCGGCTCCAAGGTCGCCTGAAACGGGCGCCCGTTGATCGTGCCTTCAACGCTCGTCCTTCCACGCCTCGGCAGTTTTGCACTGGCCTCTTCTGGCAGTATCACGAACGCCCACGAGGAATCGTCGCCGGGCTTTGCCGGGCGACGAAGCGTTGCTTCGAAGCGGGATGTCGCATCGGTTGCTGGCATTGCAACGCCTCCTATCACGACGCTACGTTCAGGGGTTTGCCCGCCATGGCGAGGAACCTGAAGTAAAGGTTAAACTGCTTCGCTAGTCACTCCCTCTCACCAGGAAAAAACAGTGCCCCAACCTGACGATCGTGCATCTTTGGCCGCATTTGCCCTAGAAAGCCCCGCCCCGCTTTATGCAAGAGTCAAAGACATCATCCTTCAACAGATCCGCACCGGCGTCTGGGGCCCCAACTTCAAGCTGCCCTCCGAGAGTGAGCTCTTCAACCAGCTGGGCGTCAGCCGGATGACCATCAACCGGGCCTTGCGCGAACTCACCATCGAAGGCGTGCTGGTGCGCCTGCAAGGCGTAGGCACTTTCGTGGCAGAGGTCAAAGGGCATGCCGCACTGTTTCAGATCCACGACATCGCCGAGGAAATCACCAAGCGCGGACACCTGCATCGCAGTGAAGTGGTCCGGCTCGAGGCGCTTGCAGAGCCGCTCCCGGCTTCGCTGCTGTTCTCCCTGGATGAGGTCGAGAACCTGTTCCACTCGGTGCTGGTGCACTACGAAAACGAAATTCCAGTGCAAATCGAGGAACGCTTCGTCAATGCCGACATCGCCCCCGATTATCTCAAGCAGGATTTCACCCGTATCACGCCGTTTGCCTACCTGATCCAACTCGCGCCGCTGACCGAAGCCGAGCACATGGTGGAGGCCATCCAGGCAACACCCGCGGAGTGCAAACTGCTGCACATCAAACGCACCGACCCTTGTCTTCTCATCCGGCGCCGCAGCTGGTCGGGTAAAAGGCAAGTTGGCTGCGCCCGGCTGATCTATCCAGGCTCGCGCTACCGCTTGGAAGGCCGTTTCGGGCAGTAACCGCGCTTTCCTCCGCCAGGGTCATCGACTGAGCTTGATCGATGACCGCGTGCGCATCGCGTTAGGCATCGATCAAAAATTTTTTTGACCTTCCGTCGTCAAACCCCGCTTTTCCCTCCTCTTTGACCGCGCTCTATTCAGTCGCAAGCTACTGAAAACAAAGCCAATTCTTTTTTTTCCCGACGCAGATGAAACCTTTCACCTGGCATCAGGCACATTGGCGCACCCCATGTTGTATATACAGGTTGATATATGTTTGTATGTATAAGACTTAACAACACCCACCTCTGCACTGCATTCATAAGAAGGAAACCGCCATGAAAGCTTCCCGATTCCGTGACACCGAAATCCGCGCCCCGCGTGGCAACAAGCTGACGGCCAAAAGCTGGCTGACCGAAGCGCCGCTGCGCATGCTGATGAACAACCTCGACCCGCAGGTCGCCGAAAACCCCAAGGAACTGGTGGTGTACGGCGGCATCGGCCGCGCCGCGCGCAACTGGGCCTGCTACGACAAGATCGTCGAGAGCCTGACCCACCTCAACGACGACGAAACCCTGCTGGTGCAGTCGGGCAAGCCGGTCGGCGTGTTCAAGACCCACGCCAACGCCCCGCGCGTGCTGATCGCCAACTCCAACCTGGTGCCACACTGGGCCAACTGGGAACACTTCAACGAGCTGGATGCCAAGGGCCTGGCCATGTACGGCCAGATGACCGCCGGCAGCTGGATCTACATCGGCAGCCAGGGCATCGTCCAGGGCACCTACGAGACCTTCGTCGAGGCCGGCCGCCAGCACTACGGCGGCAGCCTCAAGGGCAAGTGGGTACTGACCGCAGGCCTTGGCGGCATGGGCGGCGCCCAGCCACTGGCCGCGACCCTGGCCGGTGCCTGCTCGCTGAACATCGAATGCCAGCAGAGCCGCATCGACTTCCGCCTGGAAACCCGCTACGTCGACGAACAGGCCAGCGACCTCGATGACGCCCTGGCGCGCATCGCCAAGTACACCGCCGAAGGCAAGGCCATCTCCATCGCCCTGCACGGCAACGCCGCCGAAATCCTGCCAGAGCTGGTCAAGCGTGGCGTGCGCCCGGACATGGTCACCGACCAGACCAGCGCCCACGACCCGCTCAACGGCTACCTGCCAGCCGGTTGGACCTGGGAGCAGTACCGCGACCGCGCGCAGACCGAGCCGGCCGCCGTGGTCAAGGCCGCCAAACAGTCCATGGCCGTGCACGTGCAAGCCATGCTGGACTTCCAGAAGCAAGGCGTGCCGACCTTCGACTACGGCAACAACATCCGCCAGATGGCCAAGGAAGAGGGCGTGGCCAATGCCTTCGACTTCCCAGGCTTCGTGCCGGCCTACATCCGCCCGCTGTTCTGCCGCGGCATCGGCCCGTTCCGCTGGGCTGCGCTGTCGGGTGATGCGCAAGACATCTACAAGACCGACGCCAAGGTCAAGGAACTGATCCCCGACGACGCCCACCTGCACCGCTGGCTGGACATGGCCCGCGAGCGCATCAGCTTCCAGGGCCTGCCGGCGCGCATCTGCTGGGTTGGCCTGGGCCTGCGCGCCAAGCTGGGCCTGGCGTTCAACGAAATGGTGCGCAGCGGCGAGCTGTCGGCGCCGATCGTGATCGGCCGCGACCACCTGGACTCCGGTTCGGTGTCCAGCCCCAACCGCGAAACCGAAGCCATGCAGGATGGCTCCGATGCCGTGTCCGACTGGCCGCTGCTCAATGCCCTGCTCAACACTGCCAGCGGCGCCACCTGGGTCTCCCTGCACCACGGCGGCGGTGTCGGCATGGGCTTCTCGCAGCACTCTGGCATGGTGATTGTTTGCGACGGCACCGATGAGGCGGCCGAGCGCATTGCCCGCGTGCTGACCAACGACCCGGCCACCGGGGTGATGCGCCATGCCGATGCGGGCTACCAGATCGCCATCGACTGCGCCAAGGAGCAGGGCCTGAACCTGCCGATGATCACCAGCACCCAGCCGTGAGGAGCCAAGCCATGAATCCACAGAACTGCGCTCCCAAGCCGCTGCAAGGGGTGCGTGTGCTGGACCTGAGCCGTGTACTGGCCGGCCCGCACTGCACTGCGATGCTGGCTGACCTAGGCGCCGAAGTGATCAAGTTCGAAGTGCCGGGGCATGGCGATGACAGCCGCCACCTGGGCCCTTTTGGCGAAAATGGCGAGAGCGTCTATTTCGGCCTGATCAACCGTGGCAAGCGCAGCGTCGAACTTGATTTCAAGGACCCGGCCCAGCTTCAGCGCTTTCACGCACTGGTGGCCGATGCCGATGTCGTGGTGGAAAATTTCCGCCCCGGCGTGACCCAGCGATTGGGCATCGATTTCGACAGCCTCAAGGCACTCAACCCTCGGCTGATCTACGCCAGTATTTCCGGGTTCGGCCAGAGCGGGCCACTGTCCACCCGCCCGGCCTACGACATCGTCGCCCAGGCCATGTCCGGCCTGATGAGCGTGACAGGTTTCCCCCAGACCGGCCCAACCCGCAGTGGCGAAGCACTTGGCGATCTCTGCGCTGGCGTCTACGCCGCCTGGGCAATCAGCTCGGCGCTGTTCGCCCGTGAGTTCCACGCCGCTGGCGCACAGTACCTGGATGTGGCGATGTTCGACGTCTTGGTCAGCCTGCAAATGACCGGCCTCTCCAATCTGTTTGCTCAGGGTCGCGCCCCGGGGCTGGTGGGCAACCGTCACCCGGTCTCGACGCCATTCGACACCTACCGCGCCGCTGATGGGCTGGTGGTGATCGCAGTCGCCAGCGACAAGCTGTTCCGCCGCTTGTGCCAGACCATGCAATGCCAGGCCTTGGGCGATGACCCGCGCTTCGTCGACGACGGCTCGCGCACCGCCAACGAAGCGGCCTTGAAAGCACGGATCGAGTCCTGGACGAGCACCCAACGCGTTGAACAGATCTGTGACTTGCTGCTGGACGCCGGGGTGCCCGCCTCGCCTGTATGGGATCTGGCCCAGGCCACCAGCAGCGAGCAAGCCCAGGTGCGCCAATTGCTGATAGAGGGCGGTGCACAGTCGCCCTTGGTACCGCAGCCGGTGTTTTTCAACGCAAGCAAACCCCACGCCGCTTCGCCTGCCCCCCGCCTGGGCGAAGCCAATGCCCTGTTCGGCCTGCCCCACACTGGAGAATAACAATGAACTACGAACTGGACGCCGCGGAACTGGCAATCATCGAATCTGCCGAGCGCGTTGCTCAAGACGTACTGAAACCCAAGGCCCAGGGCCTTGATGAGTCCGAGGCGTTTTGCGCCGACAGCCTCAAGGCCCTGGGTGATCTGGGGTTCATGGGCATCAATCTGCCTGAGGCCTATGGCGGATTTGGCATCACAAGCCTTGCAATGAGCCGCGTGGTGGAGGCGGTGGCCGCGGCCTGCGCCTCCACCGCGTCGGCAATGACCGCGCATTTTCTGGCCACCGACTCGCTGCTCATCGGTGGCACCGAGGCGCAGCGTCAGCAATGGCTGCCCCGCGCCGCCACTGGCGAGTTGCTGGGCGCGTTCGCGCTGACCGAACCTGCGGCCGGCTCCAACCCGGCCGATATGCGCACCCGAGCGAGCCAGGAGAATGATGGCTGGCGGATCCGTGGCAGCAAGCATTACATCACCAATGCCCGCGAAGCCGATTTCATCGTGCTGTACGCCAAGACCGACGGCGACGCGGGTCATCACGGCATCAGCGCTTTTGTCATTCCCAAAGGGACGCAGGGCATCACCTTTTCCAGCCCGGAAAAGACCATGGGCCTGCGCGGCAGCACGATCTATGAGCTGTCGCTGGACTGCTGGCTGCCCGCCAGCGCCTTGCTGGGCGAGCAAGGCCATGGCTTCAAGACCGCGATGGAGGTCTTGGATCGCGGCCGGGTAGAAGTGGCGGCGATGGCCTTGGGCATCGCCCGCGCCGCCATGGAGCACAGCCTCAGCTGGGCCCAGCAGCGCCAGATCGGCCCCAAGCCATTGGCTGCCTACCAGGGTACACAGTGGCGTCTTGCAGACATGCACAGCCAATTGCAGGCAGCGCGCCTGCTGACCCTGCACGCTGCGGCCAGCCGTGATTCGGGCGGGCGCTTCAGCCTGGAGTCGGCCACCGCCAAGCTGTTCGCCGCCGAGGCGGCCGGTTTCATCACCGATGCCGCACTCCAACTGCATGGCGGTTATGGCTACATTCGCGACCTGCCGCTGGAGCGCCTGGTGCGCGATGCACGCATCCTGCGCATTTTTGAAGGGACTTCGGAGGTGCAGAAAATCATCATCTCCCGCGCCGTACTAGACGCCGCCCGCGCGTGAGGTGGTCAGCCTGGGCGGCAGCAGCCGTTCAGGCTCAAAGGGCATCGGTCACATAACAACAATAGAGGCGCCATGGGCAGTGGCGCCACAGGAGACACGCTCATGTCTGGCAAGCCCCTCATAGAAACGCGATCCATCGATTACATCCCCGAAAGCGAACGCCACGGTCGCCTCTTCAGCCAGTTCACCTTATGGTTCGGTGCCAATCTGCAGATAACGGCCATCGTCACCGGTGCCTTGGCAGTGGTGCTGGGTGGCGATGTGTTCTGGTCATTGATCGGCCTGTTGATCGGCCAGGTGTTCGGCGGCATCGTGATGGCGCTGCATGGCGCTCAAGGCCCGCGTCTGGGCCTGCCGCAAATGGTTTCCAGCCGCGTGCAGTTCGGTGTGTTCGGTGCAGTGATACCGCTGGTACTGGTCTGCATCATGTACATCGGGTTCAATGCCACCGGCACGGTGCTGGCCGGCCAGGCCATCGGCCGCATGGCCAATATCAGCGATACCGGCGGCATCCTCGTTTTCGCCGCCGTGATCGTGGCCCTGACGGTGTGTGGCTACAGGGTGATTCACCTGCTGGGGCGGGTTGCCAGTGCGCTCGGCTTGGTGGCATTCGCCTACCTTTTCGTTCGCATGTTCTCGGTGAACGATATCGCCACCTTGCTCGATAACCGACACTTCGGTTGGAACACGTTCCTTCTGGCCATTTCGCTTTCGGCCTCGTGGCAGATCGCCTTCGGCCCCTACGTGGCCGACTACTCGCGTTACCTGCCCAGTGCCACCTCCCCGTTGCGCACGTTCCTTGCCGTAGGCCTGGGCTCAGTGCTCGGTTCACAGACCTCCATGGTGCTCGGCGTGTTCGCTGCCGCCCTGGCAGGCAGTGCCTTCTCAGGGCATGAGGTGAATTACATCGTCAGCCTGGGCGCCAGCGGGCTGATTGCGAGCCTGCTGTTCTTCAGCATCGGCTTTGGCAAAGTGACCATCGCCACCTTGAACGCCTATGGCAGCTTCATGTGCATCGCCACCATTGTCAGTGCGTTTCACAAACGCTTCACGGTGTCCTCCGGCCAGCGCCTGGTATTCGTGCTCTGTATTGTCGGCATCTCCACCACCCTTGCGCTGATCGGGCAGCATTCCTTCCTCAGCGCGTTCAAGTCCTTCCTGCTGTTTCTGCTGGCATTTTTCACGCCTTGGAGTGCCATCAACCTGGTGGACTACTACTTCATCACCAAGGAACGCTACGACATCGCGGCCTTGGACGACCCCGATGGCCGCTATGGCCGCTGGAACTGGGTAGGTATCGGCACCTACGGGTTCGGGGTGATGGTGCAGATGCCCTTCATTGCCACCAGCTTCTATACCGGCCCGCTGGTGCAATACCTGGGTGAGACGGACATTTCCTGGCTGGTGGGTTTGATCTTGCCGGCGCTCGTCTATTACTCGCTTGCCAGGCGCGGTGCCCGGCACCCTCAGGCATTTCCCGCGCAAGACGTTACCCAGAAGCAGTACTAGCCCCTGAGCCGCTTGCCGCCCTCACTGGGCGGCAAGCCACCTGCCCGCCCCTGGCACCAACAGCCCAGAGACCCCATGAACACCAACACACAACCTGCCCCACCGGCCGGGACACAGCAGCGCCTGTACCTGGCGGCAGTGGACTTGTTCGCTGAACAGGGCTATCAGAATACGAGCTTGCGCGACCTGGCCGCCCGCTTGGGTATCGGCGCGGGTTCCCTGTACAACCACATCGAAAGCAAACAGGCACTGCTCTTCGACCTCATCGAAGAATGCATGAGCGACCTGCTGAGCCTCACCCGAGCAAAGCTCAAGGCCGCCCAGGGCTCGCGCGCCCGCCTGCATGCATTCGTGAGTGCCTTCATCGAGCTTCAACAGCGCGAGGGCAAAAGGTTGCAACTCATGCTGCGTGAAGCGCGCAACCTGACGGCAGAACAGTATCGGCTGCACGCAGCGATGCGCGATGAGTACACCCAGCAGCTGACCGCCATCATTGCCTCTACCCTGCTCCATCGAGGCCTGGATAGCTCGGCGACCAGGTTCTTCGCCAACAGGGTCATCGGCATGCTCGAAAGCCTTTGCCAATCGCAGGACATCGATTCGACCCTGTCACAACGGCAAATCATTGAACAGCTCACCGACATGATCCTGGGCGCTGCCTCCAGCTTGGCGCCCCTTGCTCGGCCTACGGCAGGCACTTCACCGGCGACTCGCACGGGTGTTCGTCTGCAAGGCAATCGAGCCGGGTAGACAAGATACTTGGCTAGTATGCAACCCGCTGTGCAAGGTCATTCGCCATGGCGATCTTGAGGGCTTTGGATATTTTTCCTGGTGTTTTCGTCGAGAAGGCCGCGAAGCACCTCGAACAGTGGATAGGCATCCGTGTATTTCTTGCCGTAACTTAGGTTGAACGCGTAATCGAAATCTGGCGGGTTCTTGCCTTGATTGTGCTGAAGGATGGTTTCCAGCTTATCTAGCGCCTTGACGGCCTGGGCCTCGGGCGAACGTGCATTTTCATAGTCATCCCACAGCGCAAGGATTTCAGCTTTAACCGTGTCATCCAGTGTACGGGTCAAGAGGAGAAGGTCGTTTCGCTCCTGTTGGCTCTTGTCGGGAAACGCGTCCTTGCTAACAGCGGGAATATCGCCATTGATGGCTTCGCCCAAGTCATGGATGACGCACATCTTGATGAGTTTCAGCTTATCGAGACCGGCCAGTTGATCCTCGAAAACGATGGCCATCAGGCAGAGGCGCCAGCTATGTTCAGCCGTGCTCTCGGTACGACCGGAAGAGGTATGGGCCGTTCTGAGTACATCCTTGAGTTTTTCCGCTTCAGTTAGAAAGGCGAGACGCCCTTTAAGCTTCTCGATATCCATGATTGCTCCTGGCACTGTTGGCAAACTGTGGGCTGCCTTGACTGGATCAGAGCAGCCTAGAGCTGAAAGTACGCAGCGTCCACGCATAAAAAATGCGGGCGCTATGCGCCGCAATCGATCACAGCGTTTCCACCAGACGTGCAGCAGAGCCATCCGAGAGCGGGATACGTGTCCAGCGACAGAGACTGTGGCTGATGGGCACAAGGCAGGAATCATTGGTACCGCTTGCAAATTCCAGCGCTGGGGGCGCGAGTGCTTCCCGCCACCCCAGTTCGTCCAGCATCAATTCCTTGGCAACGATCTGCGGCGAAGCGAAACGCCACAGTGACTGCCCCAGCAGTGTGCTGACGGGGCTGGTGAACTGGGCTGCGCGTGAGGGCGAGCACGCTAGCAATCTATGCGTCAGGTCGCACATGAGATGAACGGGCCGCACGCTTTCTTTCACCAGCCGCGCCAATGCCTGATCTGCGGCGGTATCAAGACGAGCGGTAAGTAGCTTCTCCAAAGTGCTGCGGGAGAACGGGTCCAGTGCCAGTACACCACTCTCCCAGCGAGAGATAGTTGATTGAGTGACGTTGAACAAGCTCGCCGCATGGGACTGTTTGACGCGGTGCAGCAAACGCCATCGCTTAAGCGCTACGCCAGGCAATTCCGGCTTCAGCAATATGTCAGGCATCGCGGCTTCCGAGAGGTGAGCTAAGCGGCGATTTTGAGTTATGCAAGATTGCCCTGCAAGCGGGCCAGACCGGTGGGTCTTATCAGAGCGTGAGAGCACTCAGCTTGGATTGCGCGCAACGATCCAAAGCTCTGTGGTCAGTACCGGCCTCATCGCCGGCAAGCCGGCTCCCACAGGAGTATCACACCCTCCTTCAGGCCTGCGCTGTACTGTGGGAGCCGGCTTGCCGGCGACGGGCTGCGAAGCGGCCCCGGTTGCAGGTGTCTGCTTCGGGTCGGACCCAAAGCGGACAACTGCAACCCGTTAGGCGGGCTTTAGTTCACCATCACTTCGTCCAGTGCCTGTTCAAGAATGCTGACCGTGCGCTCGATATTGCGCACTTTCTCGAGGCCGAACAAACCAATGCGAAAAGTCTGGAAGTCGGCCGGTTCGTCACATTGCAACGGCACCCCGGCGGCTATCTGCAGGCCGTGCTCGGCAAACTTCTTACCGTTCTTGATATCACCATCATCGGTATAGCTCACCACTACGCCCGGGGCCTGGAACCCGGCGGCGGCCACGCTTCTGAAGCCTTTGCCGGTCAGCAGGGCGCGCACGCGGTTACCCAGCGCCTGTTGCTCGTCGCGCAGCTTGTCGAAACCGTAGGCGTGCATCTCGTTGATCACGTCGCTGAACCGCGCGAGCGCGTCACTGGGCATGGTCGCATGGTAGGCATGGCCGCCCTGTTCGTAGGCCTGCATGATCTGCAGCCACTTTTTCAGGTCGCAGGCAAAGCTACTGCTTTGCGTCTGCTCAATGCGCTCGAGGGCCAGGGCACTGAGCATCACCAGGGCGCAGCAAGGCGAGGCGCTCCAGCCTTTCTGCGGTGCGCTGATCAGCAGGTCGACTGCGCACTTGTGCATATCGACCCACAGCGTGCCTGAGGCAATGCAGTCCAGCACGAATAGCCCACCCACCGCATGCACGGCGTCGCCGACGGCGCGCAGGTATTCGTCGGGCAGGATGATCCCTGATGCGGTTTCAACGTGGGGGGCAAAGACAACCTGGGGCTTGTGCGCCTCGATGGCTGCCAGCACTTCGTCCAGCGGCGGGGGTGCGTAGGCTGCCTGGCGGCCCGTGTCGACCGGTCGCGCCTTCAGCACCGTGGTGGCCGCCGGGATGTTGCCCACCTCGAGGATCTGGCTCCAGCGATAACTGAACCAGCCGTTACGGATTACCAGGCATTGCTTGCCGGTGGCGAACTGTCGCGCTACCGATTCCATGCCGAAGGTCCCGCTGCCCGGCACTACCGCAACGGCCTGGGCGTTGTAGACCTGTTTCAGGGTCGTGGAAATGTTCCTCATCACGCCTTGAAAGGTCTGCGACATGTGATTGAGCGAGCGATCGGTGTAGACCACCGAATACTCGACCAGCCCCTCAGGATCAATACTGGGATAGAGCTTCGACATGGGGTGACTCCTTTGGCAGGGAAGCCATGGGTATGGCCGGTCCTAAGCTTTTGCGGTGCGTACTTGGCGTTCAAGTTAGCAGATTCAAAGCGTCATGCTGCGTGCGATCCCGGTCGCCGGCTGGCCGTGGTCAACCGTCGATACGCTTCACCTGAATACTGTTCGCCAATAGATTTTCTACTGTCATTTAAAAGGCTTGCTGTCTCTCTTAGAAAGACCGAGCGCCGCTACTCTCATTCCACAAACAACCTATCCACACTTCACTCAGGAGGATCTATGACAGTAGAAAAAGTAGCAATCGTCACGGCCGGTGGTAGCGGTATGGGGGCGGCAGCTGCGCGCAGACTGGCTGCCGATGGCTTCAATGTCGGTATTCTTTCTTCCTCTGGCAAAGGCGAGGCCCTGGCGCAGGAGCTCGGCGGTATTGGCGTAACCGGCAGTAACCAGTCAATCGAAGACCTGCAGCGCCTGGTCGACGCCGTCATTCAGAAATGGGGCCGTATCGATGTGTTGGTCAACAGCGCCGGCCATGGCCCGCGGGCACCGATCCTCGAGATCAGCGACGAAGATTGGCACCAAGGCATGGAGACTTACCTGCTCAACGTCATTCGCCCTGCACGACTGGTGACGCCGTACATGCAGCGCCAGAACGGCGGTGCGATCATCAACATTTCTACGGCATGGGCGTTCGAGCCAAGCGAACTGTTCCCAACTTCGGCGGTTTTCCGTGCCGGCCTGGCGTCGTTCAGCAAGATCTTTGCTGACAAGTATGCCGCCGACAACATTCGCATCAATAACGTGTTGCCGGGCTGGATCGACAGTCTTCCTGCTACCGAACAACGTCGCGAAGGTGTGCCGCTCAAGCGCTATGGCACCAGCGAAGAAATTGCCGCCACCATCGCCTTCCTGGCGAGCGACGGGGCCGCCTACATTACCGGCCAGAACATCAAGGTCGACGGCGGCGTTACCCGCAGCGTCTGAGTATCTCCGGGCCGCACTCGGTACGCGGCCCTTTCTCCTCTAGGCGATTGCCATGCTTGATCTGATATTGGCCAAGGTCTGGTCGGATTTATCCATACCGGTTGGCAGTACGCCAAATCCATTTCGCTTGATGCAACTGGCCACCGTCGATATCGAAGGGCAACCCAAGGTACGCACGGTGGTCTTGCGCCATGCCGATGAGTCGACGAGGTCGATCATCTTTTATGCGGACAAGCGCTCGGCGAAGCTCGCAGAGATACGTGCCGAACCCAGAGTCGCTATGACCTGCGTAGATCCGACCGGCAAGCTGCAGCTTCGGATAGAAGGCCAGGCTGAACCTGTGTCGGATGTTTCGCGCCTTGCCCAGCACTGGGAGCAGGCCCGAGCCAGTACTCAGGCGCTCTTTCGCCATGGGCGCCTGCCAGGCGAGGCGATTTCTTCACCTTGCGCAGCCTATGAAACGCACGTGGAGGGTTTTGAAAATTTCGCACTGGTGGTTGTCCATTTGAGAAAAATCGAGTGGCTCGACCTTTCCCAGGATATCCACCAGCGGGCCCGCTTCATTTTGCAAGACGAGCATTGGCAGGCAGGTTGGCTCGCCCCCTAAGACAGGATCAAATCTGATGAGCAGAATCGCTATCCACAGTGATCAGGCGCCGAAAGCTATCGGCCCGTATTCGCAAGCCGTGCGCATGGGTGACCTGGTTTTCCTGACCGGGCAAATCGCGCTTCACCCTGAAAAGATGGAATTGGCGCAAGGGATCGAAGCCCAAACCGTTCAGGTGCTCGAGAACCTGCAGGCCGTCGCACAGGCCGCAGGCGGTAGTTTTGTTGACGTAGGGAAACTCACTATCTACCTCACGGAACTCTCGCACTTTGCGGCCGTGAACGAAATCATGAGCCGTTACTTTGCAGCGCCTTACCCCGCACGCGCCACGGTCGGCGTGTCGGCGCTCGCACTGAATGCCTTGGTTGCCATTGACGCCACCCTGGTACTTCCCCGAATGGCCGAATAATCCAAGCGTTTGCTCTTTTCCATGAAATTCATTCGGCACCGGGTAAAGGCCTCGTCCTCTGCCCGCGTGGCTCACTCTCGACAGTGGCAGGACCAATAGATGGCCAAGGCAGCTGATCTCGTTGTGCAATGTTTGGAAAGTGAAGGTGTTGAGTATGTGTTCGGCATCCCCGGGGAGGAAAATCTCGATCTGCTGGAATCCCTGCGTAAATCCAGGATCAAGTTGGTACTGACTCGTCACGAGCAGTCTGCAGGTTTCATGGCAGCGACCTATGGGCGCCTGACCGGCAAGACTGGCGTCAGCCTGTCAACCTTAGGCCCCGGCGCGACCAACCTGGTCACCGCCAGCGCCTATGCATATCTAGGCGGCATGCCGATGATGATGATCACCGGCCAGAAGCCGATCAAGAAGTCCAAGCAGGGCCGCTTCCAGATCATCGATGTGTGCGACATGATGGCCCCCATCACCAAGTACACCCACCAGTTCGCCTCCGCCGACAACATCCCGTCGCGCATGCGTGAAGCGTTCCGCCTGGCCGAGGAAGAGAAGCCGGGCGCGGTGCACCTGGAGCTACCTGAAGACATCGCCGCCGAGCAGACCGATGCGTTACCGATCCCTCAGAGCCTCCACCGTCGACCGTTAGCCGAGCACAAGGCGATCGAAGCGGCCGTTGAGAAGCTGCACAAAGCCCGCAACCCTCTGCTGGTGATCGGCGCCGGTGCGAACCGCAAGATGACCGCCAAAGTCCTCAAGCAACTCATCGACGAGACTCGCATCCCGTTCATCACTACCCAAATGGGCAAAGGTGTGGTTGACGAGCGCCATCCCTGCTTCCTCGGTAATGCCGCGTTGTCGTCCGGTGATTTTGTACACCGTGCAATCGAAGCCGCCGACCTGATCGTCAACATCGGCCATGACGTGATCGAGAAGCCGCCGTTCTTCATGGTTCGCGGTGGCACTGAAGTCATTCACATCAACTTCCGTGCCGCCGAAGTCGACGCCGTGTACTTCCCTCAGATCGAAGTGATTGGCGACATCGCCAACGCTGTGTGGCAGATCCATGAAGCCCTGACTGACACCTCGCACTGGGACTTCACCCGTCTGATGGCCATCCGTGAAGCAAACGAAACGCAGATCTCTGAAGGCGCTGACGACGCACGCTTCCCCGTCTATCCGCAACGCCTAGTTGCCGACCTCCGTCGCGTATTGCCGTCCGAAGGCATCGTTGCCCTGGACAACGGCATCTACAAGATCTGGTTCGCCCGCAACTACAAGGCCCACAAGCCCAACACCGTACTGCTGGACAACGCCTTGGCGACCATGGGCGCCGGCCTGCCATCGGCCATGGCCGCGCACCTGGTGTACCCGGACCGCCCGGTGATCTCGGTGTGTGGCGACGGCGGTTTCATGATGAACAGCCAGGAGCTGGAAACCGCAGTACGCCTGGGCATGCACATCACCGTGGTGATCCTGCGTGACGACGGCTACGGCATGATCCGCTGGAAACAGGCCAACATGGGCTTCACCGATTTCGGCCTGGACTACGGCAACCCGGACTTCGTCAAATACGCCGAAGCCTATGGTGCCAATGGCCACCGCGTGGAAAGCGCCGAAGGCTTGCTGGCGCTGCTCGAGCACTGCATCAAGACCCCAGGCGTGCACGTGATCGACTGCCCGGTCGACTACAGCGAGAACGACCGCATCTTGAACATTGATATCCGCGAGCGCAGCGCGGCGGTGTGAAGCGCCCATCGCCGGCAAGCCGGCTCCCACGCAGGCCTGAAGGCCGGTGATATTCCTGTGGGAGCCGGCTTGCCGGCGATGAGGCCGGTACTGGCCACAGGTCAGGGCAGATTGTCCGGTGCGATGCTGTAAAGCCGAAGCGCCTGCGCCATGACCTTGCTGAAAACCGGCGCCGATACCAGCCCACCGAAATAGCCGTGCGTGGACGGGTTGTCGATCATCACGACCACCACGAATTTCGGCGCAGCGGCAGGGCCGAACCCGGCGAACATCGCCCTGTACGCCTTGTGCTGGTAGCCCTTGCTGGTAGCGCTGGGCCGCCTGGCGGTACCGCTCTTGCCGCCCACGTGGTAGCCCGGCACCTTGGCCCGATAAATGCCCCTGGGCGCTTCGACAACCTGTACCAGCATGTGCTTCAGCGCATTGGCCACCGGTGCCGGTATCGCCTGACGTGCGTGCGCAGGTTCGCCGACACGCAACAGCGAGACCGGCACACTTCTGCCGCCATTGACCAGGGTCGCGTAGGCCTTGGCCAACTGCACGGCGGTGACGGAAACGCCATAGCCGTAGGACATCGCCGCGGTTTCGGCGTCGCGCCACTGGCGTCGGCAGGGCAGCACGCCCGAACGCTCCCCGGGGAACGCCGTACCGGTCGTCTGCCCCAGGCCCACGCGCTGCAGCAGGCCATGAATCGTCTCGCCGCCAATGTCGAATGCCACCTGGCTGATCGCAACGTTGCTGGAGCGCACCAGGATCCCGGCCATGTCGAGCCGCTCGCCGGCGGTGCGCGAGGCATCCCGGATGGTGAACCTGCCCACCTTCAGGCTGCCGGTTCTCACCAGCACGGTGTCGGACGGTTTCCAGCGCCCGCTTTCCAGTGCAGCGGTCACCGAGAAGGGTTTCATCGTCGAGGCAGGCTCGAACACGTCCACCAGCGCTCGGTTTCTCATCGCTGATGGGCTGGCCTGTGCACGGTTGTTGGGGTTGTAGCTGGGGTAGTTGGCCAGGGCCAGCAGCTCCCCGGTCTCGACATCGAGGATCACGACACTTCCGGCGTCGGCACCATTGTCGGCCACGGCCTTGGCCAACTCGCGGCTCGCCAGGTACTGCAGGCGTATGTCCAGGGACAGCGCCAGGTCCTGCGCCTGTTTTGCAGGCCGGCTCACGCCCAGGTCCTGGATCACCTGCCCCCTGCGGTCCTTGACCACATGCTGCCTGCCGCTGACCCCACGTAGGGCCTGATCGTAGGCCAGCTCCACGCCCTCGCGGCCGTTGTTGTCGATATCGGTAAAACCGACGACCTGCGCGGCGATGGCACCTGCAGGATAGAAGCGCTGCGATTCCTCCAGGCTGTAGATACCCTTGATGTGCTGTTGGTGGACCACCTGCAACACCTGCCCGGCCCGGTCAGGGGGCAGGCGCCTGCGCAGGTAGAAAAACGCCTTGTGGCGGTTTTGCGCAAAGCGTTTTTCGAGCGTCGCAAGCGGCATCTGCAACGCCTGGGCGAGCGACGGCCATTTGGCCTGCTCGGCAGACAGTTCACGCATGTCAGCCCACAGGGTCACCACGGGGGTGCTGACAGCCAGCGGGTGCCCGGCGCGGTCGGTGATCACCCCTCGGGGCGCGGGGTGGGTCAGATAACGCAGGCTGCGCGCATCACCCTGTTGGCGCAGGAAGGCGTTATCGACGATTTGCAGCTCGACAATGCGCCAGCACAGCGTCAACGCAAGAATAAGTACAAGGCCGACCACGAGCCTGAACCGCCACGGATAACCGGGCAGCGTTCTAGAAGGGGAACGCATCTAAACACTCACAGCGATGAATCAGGGCAACAGCCAGGCGGGGGGTTCAATACCGAGCCATTCCAGAAGTTGCACATTGACGCTCCCGGTCAAGGGCAACGCGTGGTCCAACTGCAGCAGATAGATGGCCTCTTGTGTTTCGCTGCCAAACAAACCATCGATATCGCCTTGATAATAGTTATGCCCCTGCAGCGCGACTTGAAGTTCAGTTATCAATTGCTTGCCAAGCGGCGTCATTACACTGCCGTGCAACTCACCTTGTGGCGCGATGGAGGCGGCATTCAACGTGCCGACAGCAATAGCCAGCAGTAAGCCCGCAACAACTTTGCTTGCGTTCATCAATATCAATTTACCTGCCCAACCAATAACCGATTCATGCATTAGCTAACTATTTGCCGGGCATTGTCCGCACCCCTATACTATTAATCAATCAACTATCAAGATATCTGATATGAAAAGCTTTGATATCGAAAGTGTCGACCTGAACCTGCTCAGGGTTTTCGTCGCCCTGATCGAAGAAGGCGGCGCCAGCCGCGCGGCCATACGCCTGGGCGTCACCCAGCCTGCGGTCAGTGCCGCACTTGGCCGCCTGCGTGAAATCTACGCCGACCCGTTGTTCGAGCGCACCGGCCGTGGCCTGCGCCCGACCCGGCGCGCCAACGAGCTGGCACCGCTGATTGGCGAGGCCCTCAATTGCTGCCGGCAAGCCCTTGCGCTTTCAGGCGGTGACCAGGACATCAAGGGCAGGACGATCACCCTCGGTTTGTCCGATGACAGTGAAATCGCCCTGGGCCAAAGCCTGGTAGCGCAGATCGACGAGCACCTGCAGGGCTTGCGGGTGATTTTTCGGCAGACCCACAGCGGCCTGGTCCAGGACATGCTGATGCGTCACCAGATAGACATCGCCTTGTCGGCGGGCGGGATGTCGTCGCCGCTGATCGCCCGGCAGCGCCTTGGCCGGGGCAATTACCTGGGCATTGCCGATGCCGACAACACCCTGCCCACCACCGCCGAAGACTACGCCCAGCGGCCCCACCTGCTGGTCTCGTCGGCGGGTTTCGTCGGCATCGTCGACGAAGGCTTGAATGCCGTAGGCTACAAACGCCGTATCCACGCCTCGACCTCGCACTTTGCCGCCGTGCCGTTTCTGCTGATGGGCTCGAAACTGATCACCACGGTGCCAACCCACGCGGCACGCGCCATGGAAAGGGTCAGCACGCTGCAAACATTCCCCTGCCCCGTGCCCATGCCCTCCTACGACCTGGAAATCGGCACGCGAGTGGGCAGCAAGCACGACAGCACGCTGCAAAGGGTCAAGGCGATGATCATCGAACTGGTGGATAAAACCTTTTGCCTGACCTGAGCCCGCAATAGCCCTTGTGTGACATCAACCGGGTTGATATCAGATAGCCCGAAGTGCGCATTGATGAATACTTCACGCGCCTTAGAATAAAAAACCCAAAAGCGTAAGGCCTGCAAAAAGCGGTAAGTATTTCCAGATGACACATCCCACCGAACTACAGGACAGGGAAGCCAGCCACAGGATTGTAAAAACAAGAATTATCGCCAGCGCCATACTGGTCCTGGCCCTGACAACCGCACTGGTGTGCCGGTTGTACTTCCTGCAAGTCACTCAGCATGATCTACACGTTGCGGTCGCAGAAAAGAACCGCGTGCATGTGCGGCCACTCGCAGCAGCACGGGGCATCATCTATGACCGCAACAACGTCGTGCTGGCCGACAACATCCCCACCTTCAACCTGACCATCACCCGCGAACGCGCGGGCGATACCAAGGCCGTCGTCAGCCAGTTGTGCCAGGTGCTGGGTTTGAGCGCCAGTCAACGCGACAAGCTGGACCGGGCCTTGCACCGCAGGGGCAGAGCCTTCGAGCCCGTCGTGTTGATGACGGACCTCACCGAACAGCAGATCGCACGGGTGGCAGTGAATCAATTTCAACTGCCGGGCGTAGATGTTCACGCACAGTTTTCACGGGTGTACCCGTTGGCCGAACACTTCGCCCATTCGGTGGGTTATGTCGGGCGCATCAATGAAAAAGAGTACAAGCAACTCGACCACGCAAAATACCTGAGCACGGAACAGATCGGCAAAACCGGCATCGAGCGCTTCTATGAAAACGCCCTGCATGGCCAGATGGGTTTCGAAGAAGTGGAAACCAATGCGCAAGGCAAGGTGATCCGCGTGCTGGGCCGGCACAACCCGACCCCAGGCCAGGACATCGTGCTGACCATCGACGCGTCACTGCAAGGTGCTGCCGAGCAGGCCCTGGGCGACCGGCGTGGCGCTGTGGTCGCTCTGGACCCGGCAACCGGCGAAGTGCTGGCCATGGTCAGCCGGCCCAGCTTCGACCCCAACCCTTTCGTCAAGGGCATCACTGCCCCGGCCTACGCAGCCTTGCGCGATTCAGCCGACATGCCGCTGTTCAACCGCGTGCTACGCGGCCTCTACCCCCCGGCCTCGACCATCAAACCGATGGTGCTGGTGGCAGGGCTGGACAGTGGCGTCATCACCCCCTACCAGCGGGTATTCGACCGTGGCTATTACGAGCTGCCCAACTACCGGCACAAGTACCGCAACTGGAATCGGGCCGGCGACGGCTGGGTGGATATGTACGACGCGATCATGCGCTCCAATGACACCTACTTCTACGACCTGGCCCACAGGCTGGGTATCGAGCGGTTGCACAGCTACCTCACCGCGTTCGGCCTGGGGCAGCGGGTGTCGATCGACCTGTTCGAGGAAGCGCCCGGGCTGATGCCCTCCCCAGCCTGGAAGCGCGCCACCCGCCGCCAGCAGTGGTACCCCGGCGAAACGCTGATCGCCGGCATCGGCCAGGGCTATGTGCAGATGACGCCGCTGCAGATGGCCCAGGCCACCAGCCTGATTGCCAGCAGAGGCATCTGGAATCGGCCGCACCTGGCGCTGTCGATTGGCGGGCAAAAACCGGCCGACCCCCACCCACTGCCCAACATCACCCTGAAAAACCTGGACACCTGGCGCGAGGTGGCAAAGGGCATGGAAATGGTCATGCACAACCCGCGCGGTGCCGGGCGCCGGGCAGCCCAGGGCGCGCCCTACCGAATGGCCGGCAAGAGTGGCACCGCGCAGGTCATCGCGATCAGGCAGGGCGAGCGCTACAACCGCAACAAGACCCGCGAACGCCACCGCGACAACGCCCTTTTCGTCGCCTTTGCCCCCGCGCAACGCCCGGCCATCGTGGTCGCCGTGATGATCGAGAACGGCGAAGCCGGGGCCCGGGTCGCAGGGCCGGTGGTCAGGAAGGTCATGGACGCCTGGCTACTGGATGCACACGGGCAGCTCAAACCGGAATTCGACGTCGCGCATGCCCTGCAAAACGCCCCGACCGACGCACGCGTTGGAATGCTCTGACGCTCCCCACCGCCATCGAAATACCCACTCAAGGAGCAACGAATGCGGCTTTCAAAGGCCCTGGGCTGGTGTGCCCTGGCACTTGCCAGCGTGCTGGTGCTGGGTGCAAGCGGCACCTATCTGTACCTCGACCCACAATTGCCCGATGTAGAAACCCTCAAGGCCGTGCAACTGCAAGAGCCGCTGCAGGTATACAGCGCAGAAGGCAAGCTGATCGCCGAATTTGGCGAGATACGCCGTATCCCCCTGCCCTCCTCGCAAATCCCCGGCGACTTCCTGGCCGCCTTCATGGCTGCGGAGGATGCCAACTTCTACCATCACCGTGGCGTCGACCCCACAGGCCTGCTGCGTGCGGCCCTGGAGTTGATCAGCAGCGGGCACGTGCGCTCCGGCGGCAGCACCATCACCATGCAGGTGGCGAAGAACTTCTTCTTGAGCAAAGAGAAGACGTTCTCACGCAAACTGACCGAGATACTGCTGGCCTTGCGCATTGAACGCACATTGACCAAGGACGAAATCTTCAACCTCTACGTCAACAAGATCTACTTGGGCAAACGGGCCTATGGCATCGCAGCCGCCGCGCAGATCTATTACGGCAAGCCAGTGTCCCAACTGACCCTGGCGCAGACCGCGATGATCGCGGGCTTGCCCAAGGCGCCCTCACGCTTCAACCCTATCAACAACCCGGCAAGGGCCAAACAACGCCGCGACTGGATTCTGGGGCGAATGTACGCGCTGGGAAGCATCGACCAGGCCCGCTACCGCGCCGCGCTGGCAGCCCCCGTGACCGCGCGTTATCACGCGCCTGCACCCGAGGTCAGTGCCCCCTACATCGCCGAAATGGTCCGGGCGCAGATGGTCAGCCGCTACGGGGATGACGCCTATACGCAAGGCTTTCGCGTGGTAACGACGGTCTCCGGCACGCTGCAGGCGGCGGCCAACGCTGCACTGCAGAACGGTTTGAAAACCTACGACAAGCGCCACGGCTATCGCGGCCCCGAAGGCCACCTCTCCGGCAGCCTGAGCCCGGCATGGCAGGAAAGGTTGAAAGGGTATCCGCAACTGGGCGGCCTGGAAGCTGTGGCGGTGACGAAGGTGTTCGCCGACCGCATCACCGTGCTCGACCAGGCCGGCCAGCAACACGACGTCGCCTGGCAGACGATGGCGTGGGCCCGCCCCTTCATCAACCACAGCGCACAGGGGCGCCAACCGGCACGGCCTGCAGACATCGTCAGGCCGGGCGATGTGATCCGCGTTGAGCGGGCAGGCTCCCAGCGCCGCTTCAGCCAGGTGCCCGATGCGCAAGGCGCGCTGGTGTCGGTAGCGCCGGGCAATGGCGCGATCAAGGCCCTGGTCGGTGGCTTCGATTTCAACCAGAGCGGTTTCAACCGCGTGGTACAGGCCAAACGGCAACCGGGCTCAAGCTTCAAGCCCTTCATCTACTGTGCGGCGCTCGACAACGGCTATACGCCGGCGAGCATCGTCAACGACGCGCCCATCGTGCTGGGCGGCGACTACGCGGGGCCAGCTTGGCGCCCGCAGAACGAAAACCGCACCTTCCTCGGCCCCATTCGCCTGCGCGAAGCGCTGTATCGCTCCAGGAACATGATCTCGATACGCCTGCTGCAAGCCATGGGCGTCGATTCGACCATCGACTACATCACGCGTTTCGGTTTCGACGCCAACGACATGCCGCGCAACCTTTCCCTTGCCCTGGGCACGGCCTCCGTGACCCCCATGGCGGTGGTCGGTGGCTGGAGCGTGCTCGCCAACGGCGGCTACAAGGTCACGCCTTTCTTCATCGACCGGGTCGAAGACCGCGCAGGCCGCATCGTCTTCAAGGCCACCCCGCGTTCCGCGCCCAGCGCCGACAACCCGGCACCTGAAGTAGCCGCAGAACAGGTCGTGGACAGCCGCACGACCTACCTGCTCACCAGCATGCTCCAGGATGTCATCAAGCGAGGTACCGGCCGCGCCGCTTCCGCCCTGCATCGCCCCGACATCGCGGGCAAGACGGGCACCACCAACGAAGCCAAGGACTCCTGGTTCACCGGCTACAACGGCAACTACGTGACGAGCGTCTGGGCAGGTTTCGATCAGCCGCAAAGCCTGGGGCGGCGCGAATGGGGCGTGACCATCGCCCTGCCCATCTGGATGGACTACATGCAGGCGGCACTTGCCGGAACGGCCCCCCACTCGCAGCCCATGCCCGACGGGGTGATAACCCGGCTGATCAACACGGCGGACGGGACGGCGGCATCGGCGCAGGGGCCGCAGACGGCCATGGAAGTGTTCAAGGCCGAGAGCGCGCCGGCGATGAGCACCACGCAGGGGGGTGACCCATCGCTGAACGCCACGCAGCAAACCCTGCAGGACCTGTTCTGACACAGGCCCAAGGGGCCACGCGAAGGCGCTGGCCCTCTTCTTCGCCTGCCGCTACCGTGCGCCATCAGCGATCAAGGCAATGCCTGGGTGTCAGCACGGAGGGGGTGGCGTTCTCGCTGGAGAAAACAAGGAACGCCAAGTGGGCCTCATAGCGATTGAGCACATCGTCCATGACCTGCTGCTTGGTCAGGCCCATCAAGTCATAACCACCAGACCCCGTCTGGGTGAACACCTCCAAACGGTAATAGACATCGATCTCGCGCGTCATGCGGCCACTGAACATGGGCACAGGCGCCTCGACAATGGCGACGTGGTAATGGAAGTCCCGGAAGCTGTCCATCGATACCCGCAGCATCGGTTCCTCGACGCCGCGGGTATTGACCAGGCTTTCGCGGATGACGTCATAGCCCTGCTGGCGAAATTCAGCGACGACCTCGTCCAGCGCAGGGCCCACTGTTCGGTCAAGGAACTGGGTGACCTGGCGCAGCGTTGGGTACGCCCGCAGGTGCTCAAGCCGTTGCTTCCACGAGCGCTCCGGGACCTGCCCGCCGCCAGCCGCCATCGAGGGCCGGCGCAGCACGCGCCCTTCACGTTCGGCACGTTCCATGCGCAATACCTTGTAGAAAGATGCCATCACCAGATAAGCGATGATCGTCACCGGTAGCGCGAAGATCAGCGTTGCATACTCCATGGTCGTGACCCCGCCTGCGACCAGCATCGCCACCGTGAGCATGGCCGTGAGCAAGGCCCAGAAGATACGCAGCCAGCTCGGGCCGTCTTGGGCAGGGTCAGGGATCGTTGCAGAAAAGTTCGACATCACCATCGCTCCGGAGTTGGCGCTGGTGAGGTAGAACAGCAAGCCGGACAGCGTTGCCAGGCCAATCAGAAACATCGAGCCAGGGAACATCTGCAGCAGTGCGTACCAACCCTGCTCGGGGCTGTCCATCGCCAGCGTGGCGAACTCGGTGTTGCCCTCAAGCACCTGGAACAGTGCGCTGTTGCCGAACAGCGAGACAATGATGAAGTCGCAAAGCACTGGCGCTGTGACTGCCGCAAGGACGAATTCACGCAAGGTGCGGCCGCGCGAGATTCGCGCCAGGAACACGCCGACGAAGGGCCCCCAGGCCAGCCAGAAGGCCCAGAAAAACAACGTCCACCCCGCCATCCAGCCGGCCCCGTCGGGCTCGTAGGCAAACGTCTGGAATGTGCGCGCGGGGAAGCTGACGAGAAACTGGCCGATGTTCGACACCAGTGCATTCAACAAGAACGCCGTCTGCCCTGTTATCAGGATGTACAGCATCATCGCCACGGCGCTCCAAAGGTTCAGCTCGGCGATCCAGCGGATGCCTCGGTCAACCCCGGAGGTGGTGGCGGCAATGGTCAGCGCTACAGCCCCCAGCACCAATGCGATCTGTAATGACAGGCCCTGTTCCAGGCCGAACAACAGCGAAAAACCAACGCTCAGCAGTACCACGCCGATACCCATCGACGTGGCGACGCCAAATACGGTGCCAACCAGCGCAATGATGCTGATGCCATCGCCCAAGGGGCCGCGCACGCGCTTGCCAAACAGCGGGTAGAGCGCGGCGCGGATCGACAGCGGCATGTCCCACCGATAGGCGAAGTAACCCATGGCCATACCCAGCAGGGCATACATCGCCCACCCGGCGATGCCATAGTGAAACATGGTCCAGACCACCGCATCCTGCATGGCCTGGGCAGTACCGCCTTCGCCGCTGGGCGGGTGCAAGTACTGCACGACCGGGCCTGTGACCGAATAGAACAGCATGTCGATGCCGACCCCTGCGGCGAACAGCATGGCGACCCAGGTCACCAGCTTGTACTGCGGCCGCGAGTGGTCAGGGCCGATGCGCACGTCCCCTTCTTTGGAAAACGCGACCCACAGCACGAAGCCGATGACCAGGGTCATCGTCAGCACGTAGTACCAACCCAAATTCGTCGCAATCCAGTCGGTGGTGTGCTTCATCGTCGAGCGTGCTGCATCGGGCATGAGGATCGTGGCAATGGAAAACGCCAGGATCACCATTGACGAAATCAGCAGCACGCGCCAGTTGATGCGCGCCTCCCGATGTACGACCAATTGGTCGTGACCTTTGCTGAGGTCACTGCGCGATACCGGAGGGTCGTCAGCGTCGCCTGGCCGCCCAGGGCGGCGAGGCGTGCCGCCAAATTTGCTGCGTTCGAGTGCTGGCATCGACTTCACGCAGGGGCCAGCAGTCGCTGGGGTGGTCGGATCATCACCGTTGCAGTGTTGATCCTTGGGAGGTACGAAGGGCATGAGCTTTCTCCTGTTGCGTACTTCATTCGACGCCGCCTGCTCAGGCTTGCCTTACAGTCGGAGCGAATTCCATCCATTCGGTTGTTTCATGCACGCGCGCATGGGCGCGTTTGGGCAGCGGTCCCCAAAGCAGGCTCGCCCGGCGCCCGCACAAGTGCGTGGGCCAAGCGTGCAGACGCCGTGGAAAGCGCATTTGAAAGCGGGGCTCGAACCACCTTGGGTAGCTCGGTTCCGCTGATGAAACGCCCAGCCAGGAAAGGGCCTGATAACGGCGACCACACTGATCGTGCGGGGCAGGATTGCCGGTTCTGGACACGGCTCCGTTGGCCGGGCGAGAGGCCGACAGCGCAGGGGTACCACGCGTGTCGGCGAGATGCACCGCGGTTCCCGCAGCGCCAATCAAGGGTTTCGACTGAGCCTTGGCTCAGTCGAGGGTGAAAGCCCTGGGCAGGGAGCATCGCCAGGGTTGGCGTCGTCGTTAATGCCGGACGACGCTTGGGGGGGTGTTTGGGTGCAACCCGCGAATTGTAACGATACAGGCAGCCAAATAGAAGGTTCGCACACAGCTGTCGATCAGAAGCTGCGCAAATCGTTGTGGCCAGTCAGTGCCAATGACGCTACACGCACGCGCTCACAAGATATTTGCTCACCCAAGTTCAACAGCAAACTCAGTGTAAAGCAGCCGACAAAGCTGTTGCCGTGGTGTCTCCAGCGCGACAGTTGAGGGATGTTTGCTCTGCCAAAGCCGCCCCTGAGCACCTGGCGCCTTACTTGCAGCAGCCTCGGTCATCACAGGCGCAAAAAGGCCGTAACCCCATGACCCACTCAACCCCATTGCCAGGGCTGCTGATTCGCAAACCCGTCCCCGACGACGCGACCGCCATCGCCACCCTGCACATCCGCAGCTGGCAGAGCGCCTACCAGGGCCTGCTGTCAGCCAATTACCTAAACGCCCTGAGCACCACTGTCGAACGCCGCGTGGCGTTCCTGACCCAGGCCATCGCACAGAACACACCGTCAATACGGGTAGCGGAACTCGATGGCCAAACCGTGGGCTGGTGCTCCTTCGGCCCGAGCCGCGATGAGGGCGCCACTGCAGACATGGGTGAGCTCATGGCCATATACCTCGACCCAGCGGCCTGGGGGCAAGGCATTGGTGAAGCATTGTGGGCGCAGGTACGACAGGCGCTGAGCGCTGGCGGCTTCGAGCAGGTGAGCGCTTGGGTGCTTGATGGCAACGTGCGCGCCAAGCGCTTTTACCTCAGGCAAGGCTTCATCGCGCAGCAAGCGAGCCAGCGCGTGGTCGAAGAAGACGGCGAGCCACTTGCGTTGACGCGCTATGGCCTGAAGCTCGGCCTCCCCACGTAAAGACCCCTTAGCCGTTGAAGTGACGCCTGGTCACGCTCCGCCCTTGGCCTGCTGCTCCAGGTGCACCTGCAACGCCGGTTCAATCTGCAGCGCGCTGGCCAGCTCGTCGAGGTAGGCGCGCTCGGCGTCGCCCTGGTCATTCACCAGCATCACGCTGGCCAGGTACATTTCCGCGGCCATGGCCGGGTCCTTGGCCGCCTGGGCCACTTCGGCCGCATCCAGTGGCTTGCCGACTTCGTCATCGAGCCACTGCTGCAGGTGCGGATCGTTGGTGTGGCGCTTGATCTCGGCGTAGATCACCTGCTCTTCCTGCTCGTCGATGCGCCCGTCCGCCTTGGCGGCGGCAATCAGCGCGCGCAAGATTGCATGGCTGTGGTCTTCAGCCTCGGGGCCGGACAATTGATCGACTGTCTGCAGCGCCTGTTGCGGCGCCGCGGCCTGGCTGCGCTGCCAGCTCTGATAGGCCTGGAAGGCCATCATGCCCAACGATGCCAGGGCCGCATAATTGGTACCGCCCGAACGCCCCTGGGGGCTGCCGCCAGCGCTGCCACCGCCCAGCAGCCCGCCGAGCAGGCCGCCCAGGCCACCGCCGCCACCGCTGCTACTGCCGCCGCCAAGCAAACCGCCAAGCAAGCCGCCCAGCCCGCCCAGGCCATCCTGCGCGGGCATGCCGCTGCGTTGCTGTTGCGCCTGCGAGCCTTGCCCGGCGCGCAGTAACTGTTCAAGCAGATCACTGGTGTTCATGGCACCGCCCTCGGTCGCTCGTCGTGGCACAGACAAGCAACGATAGCCCCGTAAAGGCCATCCGCCATGACCGCCTGACCAGCGGGAAACCCGGCGCTTGCGGTCATGCTCGAGGTGTTCAGGCATAATCGGCCACCCAACCAGGACGCCACCTCATGAATCCCTACTTTCAAGAAGTCATTGACCTGCACGAACTGATCGAGGCGCTGTTCTGCCGAGGTGAGGCCCAGGTCCAAGCGATGGTCGAGCGGTTCCACCCGGACTTCTCCATGGTCTCGCCTTCAGGTATGGAGGTCGGGCTGCAGCAGGTAGCAGCCCTGTTCGCCCAGCGTGCAGGCAGCCAGCCTGGATTGAGCATCGAGCTCAGCGAAATGCAGGCCTTGGCGCAGTGGCCGGACGGTGCCCTGGTTCGCTACCGGGAAACTCACCGGCTGCCTGGCCAGGAGGCAAAGACGCGGATCTCGACGGCGCTTTTCAGCCTGCAGGGCGAGCAGGTGCTATGGCGTCATCTGCATGAAACCTGGGCCGCGTGAGCGGCCTGCCCTGGCCTGATATGCCGCAATAGCTACACGACGAACACGATGCGTTCTGCGCTGCTGCGCTGCCAGGCCGCTTCGACCTCGCTCAACGGCACGGCCAGGGCCTCGACCTTCATCCCCGCCGGTTTGATCGCCTTCAGCAGCTGCCCCACCACCTTCACCAACCCTTCGTTGGACACACTGCCCAGGCCACTGCCGAGCATCTCCAGGCCCGTGCCGCGCAATACGCTGGGGTTCATCGGCAAGGTCGCCCCGGCAATCGCGCCGATGTTGACGAAGCGCACACGTGGCGCGGCCTCGCGGCTGGCGTGGCCGCCCAGGGCATCGAGGATGCACGCGGCCGGTTGCCCCCACAGGTAATCCAGCACGATATCGACGCCCGGCCCGCGGATTTCATCGCGCAAGGCAGCGGTCAGCTGCTCGGCGGGCTGGTCCAGGCAGATGAAGGCATCCGCGCCCAGTTCGCGCAGCTCAGCTTGCACCGCGCGGTTGCGCGCCGTCGCTACCACGCGCGATGCGCCCAGGTGCTTGGCCACCTGAATCGCCAGGCGCCCGGAGGCACCGGCGGCGCCGTTGATCAACACGCGCTCGCCAGGCTTGAACCCCGCCCGTTCCTGCAGCGCCGACCACGACGACATGCCCGGGTTGGCGATCGCCGCCGCCGTGATGTCATCGATGCCATCGGGTATGGCCACGCAGCAGCGCGCATCCACGGCCACGGTCTCGGCCATGGCGCCGATCGGCGCGCGGGGGAAGGCGAAGTACACGCGGGTGCCGTCCTCCAGCAGGCCGACACCATCGGCCCCCGGCACCAACGGCAAGGTCTTGCCACTGCTGTAGTGCTTGCCGCTGGCCTGGGCACGCACCAGCTGGCTGAGCGCGGCGGCGCGCACCCGCACCAGCACCTCGCCCGCTGCCGCGTGCGGCGCGTCGATATCGCCATAGCGCGGGGGTTGGTCGAAGGCGTGGACGATGGCTGCTTTCATGAAGGGACTCCTAGGGGTAATCAGGCGTGCCGGCAACGATACCAGAAGCCCCTCACACCTGAACCAGCCCCCGCTGCGCGCGCAACAGCAGGCACTGCATCAACCCGCCGCCGACGATGGCGAATGCCGCCAGCAGGTAGATCACCTGCTCCCCCGAATACGGCAGCAGCCCGGCCACCAGCGCCGGCGCCACGGCAGCAGCGGACACCTGGACGAAGCCGATGGCCGGGGCCAGGCGTTTGCTTGGGTCATGGGTGGCGACGGTGGCCATGTAGTAGGTGAGCGCCAGCGTCCAGCCAACGTTCATCACGAACACCGCCACCGCCAGCTCCCCGGCCTGGTGCACGCCACGGGCCAGCATGGCCAGCGAACAGAGCACGGCCAGCGAACCCAGCGCGATCATCAAATTGCTCGACAGGCGCTGGCCGAACAGGCTGGGCAACGCCGAGCCCGGCAGGCCGCCGAGCAAGCCCAAACCCAAGGCCCAGCCGACATCCACCGGGGCAACGCCGCCCTCGACCGCCAGGTTTTCCAGAAAACCCCACACCGAGTAGATGCCCATCTGCAGGCACAGCATGCCGACCAGCGCATACAGCCCCACCTTGCCGCTGCCCGGCGCGTGCTGGATGACCTGCTCCGTGCCGAGCGGGCACACCGCACGCACATCCGGCAGCCAATGGCAGATCAGCACGATCACCGCAAACCACGCCGCCAGCGCGGTAATCGCCATGCTCAGGCCATAGCGCTCGGCAATCACCGGCAACACCGAGGCGAACGCCGCAAACAGCAAGGTCTGCAGAAACAGCATCGCGCCATAGGAGCGTGCCTGCTGCGGCAGCCGGCCCAGGGCGGTCAGCGCGCTGCTGTACAACAAGCCACCACCGACACCTGCCACCAGCCGGCAGGCCAGCAGGCCGGCGAAGCCCTCCGCCTGCACGCAGCTCAGGTTGGCGGCCAGGCCCAGCAAGGCACCGCCCAGGGTCAACAGGCGGGTGCCGACGCGGCGTTCGGCCGCCGGGCTGAACAGCGTGCCGACGATGACGCCGGCCATTTCCATCGACAGCACCCAGCCCTGCTGCTCCAGCGGCAGGTCGAACTTGCGCGCGAGCATGCCGAGAAACACCGGGCCGACGCCGACGATCATGGTCGAGGCGATGGCGATATAGATGAACAGAGTGCGGGTCACAAGACCTGTGCGTGCTTTCATGGGGGCGTGTTCCAGGCAACGCGGCCCGCAGGGGGCCGCGGCGGGGTCAGAGGGCGTTGTGGACGATGCGGCCGTTCATCATGGTCAGCGCCACTTCGGTCTTGCCGATGTCGTGCTTGTTCAGCTCGAACAGGTCACGCTCGAGGATGATCACATCTGCGCGCTTGCCTTCGGTCAGCGAGCCAATCTCGTGCTCCAGGCGCAGCTGATAGGCACCGTGCAGGGTGTAGGCGGCGATCAGTTGCGGGATGCTGAGCTTTTCATTAATGTCCGGCATCACCGGCGCGTCGGGCTCGCCGGCCAGCTGGCGGGTGTGGCCGGACTCGATGTGCTCCACCGGGCGGTGCTGGCAACGGCACTGGCAGGCCAGGCCGTCCATGCCGATGGACACGGTCACGCCCTGGTCGACGAAGCTGCGGAACTTGTACATCGAGCGCCAGCGCGCATCGCCATAGGAGCGGCGGATGGCTTCGGAGTAGGCATCGACCACGCCCCACTGCAGCTGGGTGTTGGCCAGCGCACCGACCTGTCGGAACCGCGGGATGTCGTCGGGGTGGGTGAGGAAGGCGTGGGTGATCACGTGGCGGCGGTCGCGCGGCGGGTTGGCTTCATTGGTGCGCTCGATCACGTCCAGCGCCAGGCGCACGGCAGCATCGCCCACGGCATGGATCATCACGTCGATGCCATGGCGGTCGGCCTCGCGCACGTTGCGCTCGAACACCTCTGCCGGCATCACCGTGGCGCCGCAGCTGTCGGGCTTGTCGCAGTAGGGTTCGAGCAAGTAAGCGGTGTGGTTCATCTCGGTGCCGTCGAGCATCATCTTCAGCGCCTGGGCGCGCACCAGCGGCGACTGGTAGCGTTCGCGCATGCTGCGCAGGATGGCCACCGGGTCGTCCTCTTCGCCCAGCGAGATGTAGCTGCCGACCACCCTCAGCTTCAGGCGGTCTTCGCGTTCGAGCTGCTGCAGGGTTTCGTAGAGCAGGTCCTGGTCGCCGCTGGGGTCGAGGAAGCCTGCGTCGAATACCGTGGTGATGCCCGCTGCCACCAGCTTCTCCTGCCACACGGCAATCGAGCGCAGGTACAGGTCGATGCCGGTGGGCAGGTAGCCGGCGTCGCTGATGCGCTTCATCAGCAGGAAGTAGGCGGCGCCATCGACCACCACGCCGGTGGGCTCGCCTGTGACCGGGTCTTTCTCGAACCAGCTGGCGCCCTCTTCCACCGGCGGCGTGTCGCGGTCGATGCCGGCGATTTCCAGGGCTTTGGAGTTGACCCACATGGTGTGGTAGTCGGTGGCCATCAGGCACACCGGCTTGTCTGGGCAGATGGCGTCGAGGGTTTCCCGGCGCAGCAAGTGCGGCGGCACCAGGGCCTGGATCCAGCCCATGCCGGTGATGGCTTTTTCGTCGGGGTGCTCGTCGACGTAGCGCTTGAGCAGCGCCAGCATCTGCTCGGGGTCTTCATGGTTGATGAAGGCCTGGAAGGCGAAGGCGGTGGTGCTGAAATGCCAGTGGGACTCGACGAACCCCGGCAGCACCAGCTTGCCACCGGCATCGATGCGCTGGGTGTGCGGGCCGGCGAAGGCCTGCACCGAGGCGTTGTCGCCCACGTGGACGATGCGCTCGCCACGCACCGCCAGGGCCTGGGCCCAGGGTTTGTGGGCATCGACGGTGTAGATGCGGGCGTTGTGGATCAGGTAATCGGCAGGCAAGGTCATGGTCGTTCTCGTTAGCGGTCAGTAGCGGTAGGTCAGGTACATTTCCAGGGCGCGGAAGGTGTCGTTGCCGAACACCTGGCGCGCCGCGGCCATGGGCTTGACCCAGTTGCAGGACACCGAGGCGTACAGGCGCTCGGTGGGCGCCCAGTCCAGGTACAGGGTGTTTTCGTCGGCGAAGCGCCGCTGGTCGACGGCGATGCCCTGGTAGTTGGGTTGGTCGAGGGAGAAGCGGTAGTGGATCGCGCCCAGCGCCAGGGTCGGGGTCAGGCTCAGGCGGGCGCTGTACTGGTCGACGCGCTCGTTGGAGTTGAACAGCAGGTAGTTGCCGACGATGTCGCCCACCAGCCACGTGCTCCAGCCGCTGAAGCCCTTGGCCAGTGGGTCCCAGCCTTGCTGTTGGTTGTCGCCGGGGTCGCTGTCGCCCGAGAAGCGGGCATGCCGCCAGCCCAGCTGCGGGGCCAGCGGCAGCGCGCTGAAGCGGTAGTTGGCCTGGGCGTAGCCCGCACTGGCGTGGTACTGCACGGCGTCGCCATGGCCACGTTGCAGGGCGTATTCGGCGTCCAGGGTGAGGTCGGCCAGGCCTGGCAGGTGAACGTCCAGTGCGCGCAGGTTGTAGACCCGCATGCCCTCGCGAGGGGCGTCGAAGCTGCGGCCGTGGCCGGTGGATTGCACGGCCATGGCCAGCGCGCCGAGGGTTGCGCTGTCGGCCATGCGCCAGTCGAGGTTGGCGCCTTGCAGGCGGTAGTCGCCCTGCAAGCGGTCGCTGGCCGCCAGGCTGAAAGCCTGGGCGCTGAAACTGTCGTGCTGGTAGCTCAGCAGCGCGCCGTCGTGAAAGGCGCTGCGCGGGCCGAGCCAGTAATCGCCCTCGCCGAACAGGTCGAGGTTGCCGTCCATCACGATGAAACCGCTGCCGACCTGATAGTCCTGGTTGCCCAGGCGCAGCCCCCAGTCGCCCTGGCGAACGCCAACGAACGCCTGCTCGACCGCCACCTGGCCGTCATCGCTGCGGGTGTAGCCTGCGGCATCGCCGTCGCCAAAGGTGTGCGTGGCCACCAGGGACAGGCCGGTCTCCAGCACGCGCTGCTCATTCCGGGCGTACTGCAGGGCAACGCCGGGCTTGAGGTAGAGCTCCTGCCAGGTTGCCTCCTGGCCCCGTGGCTGGCCGCTGCGTTGGTCGCTGTGGCCGGCACCAAAATTGATGCCATGGGTGGCAATGCTCGCCGCCCCTGCGGCAACGCTTGCCTGGCCCTGGGCCTGGCCGAGGGTGAAGCGGTAGTCGGCCAGGGCGCACGGTGCCAGCAGGCTGCCGAGCACCAAGGTGCCGAGGAAGTGACGCATGGTGACGCTCCTGTAAGAATTTTTTTTGTGTACAGGGCAGTTCGAAAAATGCAGCAAGGGGCCGGTCTGCGCCGGTCGAGGCAAATCTTTATTCGATAAGATGTTTTAGTCAATAAAATTTTATTGCGACACAAGAAAACGGGTATGCTCTGCGCAGAACACGCACAGGGCACAGGCAGACCATGAGTGGATTGCGGGAACAACAGAAAGCGGCGCGGCGCCAGGCCATCGGGGAAGCGGCGGTGGCGCTGTTCGCCCGCCAGGGCTACCAGGCCACCACCGTCGAGCAGATCGCCAAGGCTGCCGGGGTGTCGGCGCCCACCGTGTTCGCCTACTTCACCAGCAAGCAGGCCATCGTGCTGGAGACGCTGCGCGAGTCCGACGCCCGCGCGATGGTCGCCACCCGCCAGCGCATCGGCCGCCTGGACGACCCCGCCGAGGCTTTGTGCCAGTTGGAGCGGCAAGTGGTGGAACATGCCTTTGGCATGTTGCCGGCGGCGCTGTGGCGCGAGCTGCTGCCGCAGATCATCGGCCAGTCAGGCGAAGGCCTGCCGGCGGCGTATCGCAAGGTCAATGCCGTGCTGGTGCAGGAGATTGCCCGGGTGCTGAGCGACTTCAAGCAGCGCGGGCTGTTGCGTGCAGACCTGGATGTGGACTACGTGGCGTTTCTGATCAACGACTACGGCCACCTGCAGTTCCTGCGCCTGGCCAGCCAGGATGAGCCGGACTTTGCCGGGCATGCCCTGCAGGTGCGGCAGATGATCGAGTTGCTGTTGCGTGGGATGGTGGCGCGCTGACTGCGCCGTTCAGCGCTGCTTGGCGTTCTTCTTGGCGATGGCCTTCATGCGCGTGGCCGCGCGCTGCACGGTGGCCATCTTCTCCGGGCGCTTCATGCCACGCCATTTGCGGATTTCCTCGCGCGTGCGGCCACAGCTCACGCACAGCTCGCTGTTGAGCTGGCAGAGGGAAACGCAGGGGTTGTCGATGTCTTTGGCCATGGGCTGCTCCGGTGCGGGGCGCGGATCATAACGCAGCCCCCGCGATCACGCCGCTGACTTTGTGGATGCAGACGCCGCGGCGCATGGCACCGGCTCTGCCGGTGATCGCTGGCAAGCCAGCTCCCAAAATGCCCCCCGCCTAAGCAAATGCCTCAGGCCACCGCCACCGCGCGCCTGCGCCGCCAAGCCAGGCGCGCCACGGTAATCGACCAGTTCAGCAAGGCTATCGCCAGCACCCATTGCAGCAGCGCAGCCATCCCGGCCTCGACGATGACCTTGCCCGCCAGCAGCGGAAAGCCGAACACACCGATGAAGTAGGCCAGGCTGAACAGCACCAGCGCCTGGGCAGTCTGCCCCGCCGGCGCCTCGTTGGCCGCCAGCCCGTTGATCACCGAGTAGGTCAGGCCATAGCCGACCCCCAGCACGATCGCCGCCAGCAGGTACCCGCCAGGGCTCGCCACCCAGAACATGAACATCAGCACCGACAGCACGATCAGCGCCGTGAGCAGGCACGCCATCAGGTAGGGGTCGCGCTTGACGATAAAGCCCGCGACCAGCAGCCGGCAGGTGATGACCGCCGACATGAAACCGATGAAGAACAGCGAGTAGTCCAGCTGCAAGAGCGCGGCATAGGAAGTCTGGAAGCTCGACAAGCCGCCAAAGATCGCGCCGCCCAAGCCGACCATCAGGATCGCGAAGGCCGCCTTGGACGACAGCACCGAGCGCGCCGCCGCCGGGCTGATCCGGCTCACGGCCACCGCACCCTGATGCGGTTGCAGGCGCGGCGCCATCAGCCAGAACATCACGCCCCCCAGCACACTGGCCGCGGCCGCGACCACGAAGGCCGCCTCGACCGGATAGCCCAGCGCCTGCGCCACCCGCCCGAGCAAAGGCCCGGTGCCGATGCCGGTCATCATGCAGCCCGAAAGCAGGGCAAAGTACTTCACCCGCCGCTGCGGCTCGATCAGCATGGCCACGATGATCGGCCCGAGGGTATAGAACACCCCCCAGCCAAACCCCAGCAGCAAGCCGAACAGCATCATCGCCCCGCCATTGCCCGGCCAGGTGGCAAACCCAAGGCACGCCGCCGCGAGAAATACCGCGCCAACCGCCACCGACCTGGCGGCGCCAAGGTGGTCGCTCAGGTGCCCGGAAAACACCACGGCCAGGAAGGTGCTGAGCATGGCCGTGGAAATCACCGAGCCGGCATCGGCCTCGCTGGCGCCATGGGCGCGCAAGGTCATGGCCAGCAGAAAGGTGGTGCCGTAGGACAGTGACAGCAAGTAGCTGCCCAGGCAGAAGGTGCCAAACAGGCGGTTCGAAGACATCGGTGTTCCTTGGCGTGCAAGCGGCCCGGGGCCGGTTTGCGCAGCATTGTAATTGGGCGTTCGAGGGCCGTTTTATCACGGGGCTGCAAGCGCTTGGATATGAAATGCGCGGAGTGAAGCGTGGCACGCTCATACCTATCCTCGCCCCGCGCCCAGGGTTTATGCTCGGGGCCTTTCACGGAGGTCGCCCAGTTGAACCCAGCCCCTGCCCTGCGCCGCGCCACGCGCGACGACGTCGAAGCCATCCGCGCGTTGGTCGATGGCGCCTATTCGCCCTACATCGCCAGGATCGGCAAACCGCCAGGGCCGATGCTCGATGACTACCAGCAAGTGGTCGAAGACCACGAGGTGTACGTCGCGCTCGAGGCCGGCCAGGTGGCAGGCGTGCTGGTGATGCAGCGCGAAGGCAGCGACATGCTGCTGGCCAATGTCGCGGTGCTGCCCGCGTGCAAAGGCCAAGGCCTGGGCAAGGCGCTGATGCAGTTTTGCGAGGACTATTCCAGGCAGGCCGGCTGCCAGGCCATCCGCCTCTACACCCATGAACGCATGACCGAGAACATCGCGATCTACCAGAAACTCGGCTATCAGGAGACCCACCGGGCACACGAGCACGGCTTTGCCCGGGTGTTCATGCGCAAACCCCTGTAGCCCCCGGGGCGCCGCCCATCCGCGCCCCTCTTGCAATCGGCCGCCTCGGCAAATACTGTATGAATAATCAGTATAACGAGACCGCCCCATGCAACTCATCGCCAAGCTCGGCATCCTTGCCGACGCCGCCAAGTACGACGCCTCCTGCGCCAGCAGCGGCGCCCCCAAGCGCAGCTCGCGCGGCAGCGACAGCCTGGGCGCCACCGATGGCATGGGCATCTGCCACAGCTACACCCCGGACGGGCGCTGCGTGTCGCTGCTCAAGGTGCTGCTCACCAACTTCTGCCTGTACGACTGCCAGTACTGCGTCAACCGCCGCTCCAGCAACGTGCCGCGGGCGCGCTTCACCCCCGAGGAGGTGGTACGCCTGACCCTGGACTTCTACCGGCGCAACTGCATCAGCGGCCTGTTCCTCAGCTCGGGCATCATCCGCTCGGCCGACTACACCATGGAGCAGCTGATCCGCGTCGCCCGCCTGCTGCGCGAGGAGCACAACTTTCGCGGCTACATCCACCTCAAGACCATCCCCGATGCCGACCCGCTGCTGATCGAAGAGGCCGGGCGCCTGGCCGACCGCCTCAGCGTCAACATCGAACTGCCCACTGACGCCAGCCTCAAGCGCCTGGCCCCGGAAAAGCACGCGCACACCATCCGCCAGGCCATGGGCGTGATCCACCAGGGCCAGCAGGCCGTGGCCAACGAGCCGAAAGCGCCGCGCTTCACCCCGGCCGGGCAAAGCACCCAGGTGATCGTCGGCGCCGATGCCACCGACGACAGCACCCTGCTGCGCAACGCCGAATCGCTGTACCAGGGCTACGGCCTCAAGCGCGTGTACTACTCAGCCTTCAGCCCGATCCCCGACAGCCCCGGCAGCGTGCCCCTGGCCGCCCCGCCGCTGCTGCGCGAACACCGCCTGTACCAGGCCGACTTCCTCCTGCGCGGTTACGGCTACAAGGCCGGCGAGCTGCTCGGCCAAGGCAGCAACCTGGCGCTGGACATCGACCCCAAGCTGGCCTGGGCCCTGGCCAACCGCGAGGTGTTTCCGCTGGACGTGAACCGCGCCGAGCCGGCATTGCTGGCGCGCATCCCAGGCATCGGCCTGCGCAGCGTGCAGCGCCTGGTGGAACTGCGCCGTGAACGGCGCGTGCGCTACGACGACCTGATCCAGCTGCGCTGCGTGCTGGACAAGGCCAGGCCGTTCATCGTCACCAGCGACTACCGCCCAGCCGACGCCGACTTGCGCAGCGGGCTGTTGCGCGCCCGCCTGCGCGAGCCGCAGGCGCCGGTGCAGATGGGGCTGTGGGGATGATCGCGCTCGACTGCGACGAACGCTTCGACACCTGGCGCGAGCAGGCGCGCAAGCTGCTTGGGCACGGCATCGACCCGGCCGCGGTGACCTGGTCGCAAGGCCCGATGGCAGACCTGCTGGCCATACCGGCGGCGCCCCCCGAGGGCCCCGGCCCCTTCCGCGCAACGGTGCCTGCAGCCCTCTTGCCGCTGCTGGAGCAAGCCGCCCGCTATCGCGGCGAGCAACGCTGGAACCTGCTCTACGAAGTGCTCTGGCGGGTGGCCCACGGCGACCGCACCGCCATGCTCGCCGGCGACCGCCTGGGCAGCGAGCTGCACCGGCGCATCAAGCAGGTGAGCCGCGAAGCCCACCACCTGCATGCCTTCGTGCGCTTCGTGCCCTTGCCTGCGCAGCTGGCCGAACAGCTGCAGCTTGACCTGGTGGCCTATCACGAACCCGCCCACGACATCCTGCACAGCGCCAGCCCCCACTTCGCCGACCGCCTGGGGCGCCAGCGCTGGTTGATCGCAACGCCCCAGGACGGCATTCGCTTCGATGGCCAAGCGTTCGAATATCAGCGCCAATGCCCTGACGATTGGCGGCAATGGGCGCGTAATGCCGATGATCCTGGTGCGGAGCTGTGGCGTACCTATTACCGCCACACCTTCAACCCGGCACGGCTAAACCCCGATGCCTTGCGGCTGCACATGCCCGGGCGCTTCTGGCGGCATCTGCCGGAGGGCATGCTGATTCCCCAGCTCGAAGGCCTGGCCCGGCAAGGCAAGCAGCGCGATGGCCAGGCGCTGGAAATCGCCGGCCAGCGCGGAAAAAAGATCTCGCCCGGCGAATAGGCAGAACCCGCAAATGTGAAAAATTTGTGATTTTTCTGGCATACCAGACTTATCAGGTGCGACAAATCCTGACACACTTATTGCTAATCATTCTCACACGCATTAGCAATCAGGAAGTAGTCGCCCATGCAGTCCTCTTTTGCGCCCACGCGCGCCCTCCCCGCTCGCAATCTGCTCGCCATCGCCGTGTGCATGGCCATCGCCAGCCCCGCTGTGGCTCAAGACCCACCGCCTGCCACGCTGGAACTGGGCGCAACCGAGATCAGCTCCAACCAGCTGGGCAGCACCACCGAAGGCTCGGCCTCGTACACCACCGGCGCCATGGCCACCGCCACCAAACTGCCGCTGAGCCTGCGAGAAACGCCACAGGCCGTCACCGTCATCACCCGCCAGCGCATGGACGACCAGGCCATGACCAGCATCAACGATATGGTCGACGCCACCCCCGGCCTGTTCCTCGACTACTCCAACGGCCCCGGCCGGCAAACCTACTCGGCCCGCGGGTTCGACATCGACAACCTGATGTATGACGGCATCCCCAGCGGCTACCAGGGCTGGACGGTGGGCGCCCAGCCGAATCTGGCGATGTTCGACCGGGTCGAGATCGTGCGCGGCGCTACCGGCCTGGTCACCGGGGCCGGCAACCCGTCGGCGGCGATCAACCTGGTGCGCAAGCGCCCGCTGGCCGAGCAGAAGGTCACCCTCACCGGCGCCGCCGGCAGCTGGGACAACTACCGCGGCGAACTCGATGCCTCCAGCCCGCTGAACGACAGCGGCACGGTGCGCGGCCGCGTGGTGGCGTCGTACCGCGACGCCAACAGCTTCATCGACGACGTCGAAGAAGACCATGGCCTGTTCTATGCCGTCACCGAGGCCGACCTCAGTGAAGACACCACCCTGACCCTGGGTTTCTCCCACCAGAAGGACAACACCAACTACTTCTGGGGCGCCATGCCCACCGCGCTGGACGGCCACCACATGGGCTTCTCGCGCTCCTACAACCCCGGTACCGACTGGGAGAACAAGGACCAGGAGATCAACACCGTGTTCGCCGAGGTGCGCCAGCGCCTGGCCAACGACTGGGCGCTGCAGGTCAACGCCAACTACTCGCAGCAGGATGCCGCGTTCACCGGTTCCTACCAGTCGCGCTGGGCTGGCCTGCAAGCGCCGCTGTCGCGCACCGTGTACCAGTCCAGACACCAGGAAAACCAGGCCGGGGTGGACGGCTTCCTCAGCGGCCCGTTCCAGGCCTTTGGCCGCACCCACGAGCTGGTGGTCGGGGCCAGCAAGCGCATCTACGACATGGACACGCGCAACTACAGCCCCTACGACACCAACTGGCCGCTCAACGGCGCCAAGCCTGACTTCAGGCACACCGGCAACACCCGCGAAGTCACCACCCAGGAAGGCGTGTACCTGACCACCCGCCTGAGCCTGGCCGACCCGCTCAAGCTGATCCTCGGCGGCCGCCTGGACTGGTACGACTACGACAACAAGGAAAGCGCCAGCGCCGACTACAAGGTCACCCGCAACGTCACCCGCTACGCCGGGCTGATCTACGACCTCGACCCGCACCACTCGGTCTACGTCAGCTACAGCGACATCTTCAACCCGCAGAGCTACAAGGATGCCTCGGGCAGCCCGGTCAAGCCGATCGAGGGCAAGAACTACGAAATTGGCGTCAAGGGCGAGTACTTCGACGGCGCGCTGAATGCCAGCATCGCCCTGTTCCGCATCGACCAGCAAAACCGCGCCGTCGCGCAGACCGACCTGAACGGCTGCAGCGACCCGACCAACTGCTACGTGGCCTCCGGCGAAGTGCGCAGCCAAGGCGTCGACATGGAACTGCAGGGTGCCCTGACCCCGAACTGGCAAGTCGGCGCCGGCTACACCTACGCCCGCGTGCACACGCTCAAGGACGCTGCCAACCCGGCCAAGGAAAACCAGCGCTTCGACACCGACACGCCGGAGCACCTGTTCAAGCTGTCGACCAACTACCGCCTGCAAGGCCCGCTGGAAAAGGCCCGCATCGGCGGCAACATCACCTGGCAGAGCCGCCTCTACAACGACTTCACCGTCGCCGATGGCAGCCAGTACCGCCTGGTGCAAGGCGCCTATGCCATCACCAACCTGATGGCCGGCTACCAGGTCAACCCGCACCTGGACCTGCAGCTCAACGCCAACAACGTGTTCGACCGCAAGTACTACTCCGCCATCGCCAGCTCCGTGAACTACGCCGGCGACACCTGGGGCACGCCGCGCAACCTGATGCTCACCGCCAAGTACAGCTTCTGATCGCTTGACCCTGCGCAGGGACGCGCTGCTGAGCCATGACCGGCTTCATCGCCGGCAAGCCGGCTCCCACAAAGGACACCGCTGCCCCACTGTGGGAGCCGGCTTGCCGGCGATGAGGCCCGCACGGTCCCCCCTCAAAGCAGGATGTAATCACTCCTCACCACCGTCTCGGCATGCTGCCCTTGCACCAGGTGCACGAACGCCCCCGCCACCTGGTCGATGGCCAGGCAATCATCGACATCGATCAGGGCATCGGTATGCGGTTTCAGCCAATCGGCCTGCATGCGTTTCTTGCCCAGCGCCTTGGCCTCGGCCTTGTTGCCAGCCACCACCAGCAGGTAGCGGTGGGCCTCGCCGAACACCTGCTGCTCGTAGCCGCCAAGGTTGATGAAGTACAACCGCGGCGCGCCCGCTGCTGGCCGCTCCTGGCGCAGCTCGACGCGATAACCATCCACCCCATCCACCGCAAGCCAGGAATCGACGTGCAGCCCTTTGGCCGCCCCGAACCAGGCGCTGCGCAATTGCGGGTAGGCCGCTTCGAGCGAATCGGCGTGGGCGAAGACCACATCGTGGACTTCGATCTTGGCGCCCGGATGACGCCCTCCGAGCATGACGACGTAAAGCATGGGCAATCCCTGCAAGCTGAATGATGAACCGGCGTATTGTGCCGGATAAAACCCCTGTGGGAGCGGGCTTGCCCCGCGAACACCGGCCAAGCCGGTGCCTGCCCTCACCAATGCCATTTGCTGATGTTTTTTTAACGTTTTTTTGGCAATTGCTTGCTTACTGTGGCGGCCCGGTCACAGAGGAAGCCGAACATGAAACCGCCCCCTCCTGCGCAGGCAAGCGACACCGTCATCAGCGAAGCCGCCAGCTGGTGCCTGCGCCTGCACGATGAAGCTTGCTGCGCCGACGACCATGCGGCCTTCGAACGCTGGCTGCAGGCCGACCCGCTGCACGCCTTCGAATACGCCAAGATGCTGGAAATCTGGGACCTCAGCGACCGCCTGGCCAACCACCCGGCCAGCGCCAGCAGGCTGCTCACCAACGCCGCCCCGCGCGAGGACGGCACGCTGGACCTGTAAAGCGCACACGGGGCGATTTGGTTAATGCCGCGCTAACCGAAATCGCCTAGACTCGCCCGCATGACCCGCGCCCTGCGACTGCTCACCCTGCTGATGCTCATGTTCTCGCTTCCCCTCAACGGGATGGCGGGCGTCGACTCGGCCGTGGCGCCCTGCCCCATGCAGGCCATGGGCATGGCCATGATGGCCGGCATGGAGCACGACTGCTGCCAGGACCAGGCCCCCGGCAAGCCCGCCGACCACGCCTCCAAAGCCTGCAAGGTCGGCCAGGAATGCAGCACCGCCAGCGCACTTGAAGTCAGCCTGCTCGACCCTGCCTTGTCGTTCGCCACCCCGCGCCCCGGCGATACCTACGCCGTGAGCCTGGTATCCCGCGCCCCTCCCGACCGCTGGCGCCCACCGCGCTTCTGATTCCTTGCCTGAACCTCACAGCATCGTTCTGCCTTGGCGGCTGAGCGATGGCATGCGCCTGTGCGCTGGTTTTTTCAAGGACTCATGTTCATGACTCCCCTTCATCTCCCTTCAGGGCGCACGCTGGTGGCCGCCCTGATCCTCCTGCTGCCGACACTCTCAGCGCAGGCGGCTTCATTGTCCCTGGACGCTGCGCTGCAACTGGCCGAGCGCAACGCCCCTTCGCTGCAGGCCCGCCAGGAGCAGGTGGCCGCAGCGCGCCACGCCGTGCTGCCCGCCGGCGAACTGCCCGACCCGCGGCTGAACCTTGGCCTGCAGAACCTGCCGGTGGATGGCAGCGATCGCTGGAGCACCAACCGCGACTTCATGACCATGCAGGTGGTCGGCCTGGCGCAGGAAGTGCCCAACGGCGACAAACGCAAAGCCCGCGTCGAAACCGCGCAGGCCACTGTCGAACGGGCGGATGCCGAAGTGCTGTTCGAGCGCCTGAAAGTGCGTGCGGCCACCGCGCAAGCGTGGATCACGGCGTACACCCTGCAACGCAAACTGCAGCAGTTCGACGCGCTGTTCAGCGAGAACCGCCTGCTGGCAGCCGCTGTACGCGCGCGCCTGGCCGCAGGCGGTGGCTCGTCTGCCGATGCACTGGTCCCCGGCCAGGAGGCCGCGCAACTGGAGGAACAGCAGGACCAGCTGCTGGCCCAGGCCACCCAGGCCCGCGCCGCGCTCAAGCGCTGGATCGGGCAGAACGCCGACGCCCAGGCGCCGGCGTTTCCCCAATGGCCGGTGCGCGCCGCCGATTACCTGCACACCCTCCACGCTCACCCGCAGCTGGCGGCCTACGGGGCCATGACCCGTGAGGCGCAAGCCCAGGTGCAGCAGGCCATTGCCGAGAAAAAGTCGGACTGGGGCTGGCAGGTCGACTACCAACGCCGCGGCCCCGCGTTCAGCAACATGGTCAGCGTTCAGGTCAGCTTCCAGCTGCCGCTGTTCAGCGGCTCGCGGCAAGACCCGATGATCGCCGCCCGCCAGGCCCAGGTACGGCAACTGGAAGACGAGCAGCAAGCCGCCCTGCGTGAGCACACCGCGCAGCTCGAAGCGGACCTGGCGGACTACCAGCGCCTGCAGCGGGCAGTGGCGCGCAGCCGCGAAACCCTGCTGCCCCTGGCCGAACAACGGGTGCGCCTGAGCTTGGCCGACTACCGGGCGGGCAAGTCGCCGCTCGACCAGGTGATCTCGGCAAGGCGTCAGCGCGTCGAGACGCAGTTACAAGACATCGACCTGCAAGGGCAACTGGCGGCGACCGCAGCCCGCTTGCACTTCGTGTATGGAGAGGTACGCACATGAACACCCCATCCATCGGCCTGATCGCCACCCTCGCCCTGGCCATTGGCGCCGGCACGGGCTACTGGCTGGGGCACTCGGCCCAGCCAGAGCCGGCACCCGCGGCAGCGGAGCAACAGCCCCTGTACTGGTACGACCCGATGTACCCGCAGCAGCACTTCCCGGCGCCGGGCAAGTCGCCATTCATGGACATGCAGCTGGTGGCCAAATATGCCGAAGCAGGTAACGACAGCGAGCAACCTGCGGTGCAGATCAGCCAAGGCATCCAACAGAACCTCGGGGTGCGCCTGGCCACCGTGACCCGTGGCAAGCTGCAACGCGCGTTGCAAGTGAGCGGCGTGCTGGCCTTCGATGAACGGGATTTCAGCGTGCTGCAAGCGCGTACCGCAGGCTTTGTCGAGCGCACCTATGGCCGGGCCACGGGCGACGTGGTGGCCAAGGGGGCGCCGCTGGCGGACGTGCTGGCCCCGGAATGGGCCGGCCTGCAGGAAGAGTTTCTCGCGCTGCGCCAGCTGGGCGATGCCGCGCTCTTGGCCGCCGCCCGCCAGCGCCTGCTGCTGGCGGGCATGCCGAGCGAGCTGGTCGACCGGGTCGCGCGCAGCGGCAAGGTGCACAACGCGGTAACGCTGGTGGCGCCGAGCGCCGGCGTGATCCAGGCGCTGGACCTGCGCCCCGGCATGGCCCTGAGCGCTGGCGCGACCCTGGCGCGCATCAATGGCCTGGCCACGGTGTGGCTCGAAGCGGCGGTGCCCGAGGCGCAGGCCAGCGGCCTCAAGGAGGGGCAAGCCCTCGAGGCGCACCTGCCGGCCTACCCCGGCGAAACCCTCAAGGGCACGCTGACCGCCCTGCTCGCAGATGCCGACCGGCAAAGCCGCACCTTGCGCCTGCGCATCGCCTTGCCCAACCCCACTGGCCGCCTGCGCCCGGGCATGACCGCGCAGGTGCTGCTGCGCCCAGGCCAGCAGGCCGATGACAGCCTGCTGCTGCCGGCCGAAGCGGTGATCCGCACCGGCAAGCGCGACCTGGTGATGCTCGCCGAAGACCAGGGCCGCTTCCGCCCGGTACAGGTGCTGCTGGGCCAGGAGAGCGACGGCCAGGTCGCCATTGTGCAAGGCCTGCAAGCCGGCCAGAAGGTGGTGGCCTCGGGGCAGTTTCTGATCGACTCCGAAGCCAGCCTCAAGGGCATCGAAGCGAGCACCGGGCTGGAGGGCCAGCCATGATCGCCAAGCTCATCCGCTGGTCGGTGGCCAACCGTATCCTGGTGCTGCTGGCCACCTTGCTGCTGGTGGCCTGGGGCATGCTCTCGCTGCGCAGCCTGCCGATCGACGCCCTGCCCGACCTCTCCGACGCCCAGGTGATCATCCGCACCTCCTACCCCGGGCAAGCCCCGCAGATCGTCGAGAACCAGGTCACCTACCCGCTGACCACCACCATGCTGTCGGTGCCCGGCGCCAAGACCGTGCGCGGCTTCTCGGCCTACGGCGACAGCTTCGTCTATGTGCTGTTCGAAGACGGCACCGACCTGTACTGGGCGCGCTCACGGGTGCTGGAGTACCTGAGCCAGGTGCAGTCGCGCCTGCCGCCCTCGGCCAAGCCTGTGCTCGGGCCGGACGCCACCGGGGTGGGCTGGATCTACCAGTACGCGCTGGTCGACCGCACGGGCGGGCACGACCTGGCGCAGCTGCGCAGCCTGCAGGACTGGTTCCTGCGCTTCGAGCTCAAGACCCTGCCGGATGTCGCCGAAGTGGCGAGCATCGGCGGCATGGTCAAGCAGTACCAGGTGCAGCTCGACCCGCTGCGCATGGCCAGCCTGGGCATCACCCAGGGCCAGGTGGCGGACGCCATCGGCAAGGCCAACCAGGAAACCGGCGGCGGCGTGCTGGAGCTGGGCGAAGCGGAGTTCATGGTGCGCGCCTCGGGCTACCTGAAGACCCTCGACGATTTTCGCGCCATCCCCCTGCGCCTGGCGGCCAACGGCGCCCCGGTGACCCTGGGCGACGTTGCCAGCGTGCAGCTCGGGCCGCAGGCGCGGCGCGGCATCGCCGAGCTCGACGGCCAGGGCGAGGCGGTGGGCGGCGTGGTGATCCTGCGCAGTGGCAAGAATGCGCGCGAGGCCATCGCCCAGGTCAAGGCCCGGCTCGACACGTTGAAAAGCAGCCTGCCGGCCGGCGTCGAGCTGGTCACCACCTATGACCGCAGCCAGCTGATCGACCGCGCCGTGAGCAACCTTGGCCACAAGCTGATCGAGGAGTTCATCGTGGTCGCGCTGGTGTGCGCGGCGTTCCTCTGGCACCTGCGTTCGTCGCTGGTGGCGATCGTCTCGCTGCCGGTGGGGGTGCTGATCGCGCTGATCGTCATGCGCCACCAGGGCATCAACGCCAACATCATGTCGCTGGGCGGCATCGCCATCGCCATTGGTGCCATGGTCGATGCTGCCGTGGTGATGATCGAGAACGCCCACAAACGGGTCGAGGCCTGGCACGCCCGCCACCCCGGGCAGGCGCTGCGCGGCGAGGCGCACTGGAAGGTGATGACCGATGCGGCGGTGGAGGTAGGGCCGGCGCTGTTCTTCAGCCTGATGATCATCACCCTGTCGTTCATCCCGGTGTTCACCCTGCAGGCCCAGGAGGGCCGGCTGTTCGCGCCGCTGGCCTTCACCAAGACCTACGCCATGGCGGCCGCGGCCGGCCTGGCCGTGACCCTGGTGCCGGTGCTGATGGGCTACTGGATCCGCGGGCCGTTGCCCGCCGAGGCGCGCAACCCGCTCAACCGCGGGCTGATCCGCCTGTACCGCCCGGCCCTGGACGCGGTGCTACGCAGGCCCTGGCTGACCCTGCTGGGCGCGCTGGCGATCCTGCTCAGCAGCGCCTGGCCGTTGAGCCAGCTGGGCGGCGAATTTCTGCCGCCGCTGGACGAAGGCGACCTGCTGTACATGCCCTCCGCCCTGCCCGGCCTGTCGGCGCAAAAGGCCTCGCAGCTGCTGCAGCGCACCGACCGGCTGATCCGCAGCGTGCCAGAGGTCGCCAGCGTGTTCGGCAAGGCTGGGCGCGCCGAGTCGGCCACCGACCCGGCGCCGCTGGAGATGTTCGAAACCACCGTGCGGCTCAAGCCCAAGGAGCAGTGGCGGCCCGGGATGACCAGCGAAAAGCTGGTCGAGGAACTCGACCGCCGGGTGCGCGTGCCGGGCCTGACCAACATCTGGATCCCGCCGATCCGCAACCGCATCGACATGCTCGCCACCGGCATCAAGAGCCCCATCGGGGTCAAGGTGGCCGGCAACGACCTGGCGCAGATCGACCGCACCACCCTGGCCATCGAACGCGCCGCCAAGGGCGTGCCGGGGGTGACCTCGGCGCTGGCCGAACGCCTGACCGGCGGGCGCTACATCGACCTCGACATCGACCGCCAGGCCGCCGCCCGCTACGGCCTGAACATCGCCGACGTGCAAGCCATCGTGGCCGGCGCCATCGGCGGCGAAACCCTCGGCGAAACCGTCGAAGGCCTGGCGCGCTACCCCATCAGCCTGCGCTACCCGCGCGAATGGCGCGACTCGGTCGAGGCCCTGCGCCAGCTGCCGATCTACACGGCGCTGGGTGGCCAGGTCACCCTGGGCAGCGTGGCCCAGGTGCGCATCGCCGAGGGCCCGCCGATGCTCAAGAGCGAGAACGCCCGCCCCTCGGGCTGGGTGTACATCGATGTGCGCGGGCGTGACCTGGCGTCGGTGGTCGCCGACCTGCGCCAGGCGGTGGCACGCGAGGTGAAGCTCGAAGCAGGCACCAGCCTGAGCTACTCCGGCCAGTTCGAATACCTGGAGCGGGCCAACGCCCGCCTGGCCTGGGTGGTGCCGGCGACCCTGGCGATCATCTTCGTGCTGCTCTACCTCACCTTCGGCCGCCTCGGCGAAGCGCTGCTGATCATGGCCACCCTGCCCTTCGCCCTGACCGGCGGGGTGTGGCTGCTGTACCTGATGGGCTTCAACCTGTCGGTGGCCACCGGGGTCGGCTTCATCGCCCTGGCCGGGGTCGCGGCGGAGTTCGGGGTGATCATGCTGATCTACCTGAACAACGCCTGGGCCGAGCGCCAGGCCAATGGCGAGCACGGCCAGGCGGCGCTGCTGCAGGCGATTGGCGAAGGTGCAGTGCAGCGCATCCGGCCCAAGGCGATGACCGTGGCGGTGATCGTGGCGGGCTTGCTGCCGATTCTGTGGAGCAGCGGCACCGGCAGCGAGGTGATGAGCCGCATCGCCGTGCCGATGGTCGGCGGCATGTTGAGCGCGCCGTTGCTGTCGTTGTTCGTGATACCGGCAGCCTACTGGCTGGTGCGGCGCCGTAGCTTGCACTAGGTCGCGTTACGGCATGGCCGATGATTGCCCGAGGCGATCATCGGCCAACAGGTGCCGCTGACGTGCGTTCGGGCAGTAGCGCTGAACGTTTGCCCAGCCCTACCAGTCGCAGCACATAGACACAGCCCACTGTGCGCCCCCCAAACCGTGAGGACTTGCCATGCCCGCACTCTCTCCCCCAGGCGGCCCAGCGCACTCCATCCGCCTGACACTCAACGGCCAGCCCCTGGCGCTGCAGGTTCAGCCGTGGACGACGCTGCTCGACCTGCTGCGCGAACAGCTCGACCAGGTCGGCACCAAGAAAGGCTGTGACCACGGCCAATGCGGGGCCTGCACAGTGCTGCGCGATGGCCGGCGCATCAATGCCTGCCTGACCCTGGCCGTCATGTGCGACGGCGCCGAGGTGGTCACCGTCGAAGGGCTGGCCTGCGGCGACGCGCTGCACCCGATGCAACGGGCATTCATCACCCACGATGCCTTCCAGTGCGGCTATTGCACCCCGGGGCAGATCTGTTCCGCCATCGGCCTGGTGCAGGAGGGCCGGGCCACCACACGCGCTGCCATACGCGAGCAGATGAGCGGCAACCTGTGCCGCTGCGGCGCCTACAGCAACATCGTCGCGGCCGTGGAAGAGGCCTTGCCGCTGATGCGTGCCGAGGCCCAAGGCAAAGGAGGCTCACGCCCATGACCCCTTTCAGCTACCACAAGCCAGCGTCAGTCGGCGAAGCACTGCACCTGGCAACGCCCCACTCAAGGTTCATCGCCGGTGGCACCAACCTGGTCGACCTGATGAAGGAGAACGTGGTGCGCCCCGAACGCCTGATCGACATCACCGGGCTCGGCCTGGACCGCGTGCAGCCCACCGCCAGCGGCGGCCTGCTGATCGGCGCGCTGGTCAGCAATGCCGACCTGGCCTGGCATGCGCAGGTCGAACAGCATTATCCCTTGCTGTCCGAGGCCATCCTCGCCGGCGCCTCGCCGCAGCTGCGCAACATGGCCAGCGTGGGTGGCAACCTGTTGCAACGCACCCGCTGCTACTACTTCTACGACACCGGCACGCCCTGCAACAAGCGCGAACCTGGCAGCGGCTGCCCGGCGCGCAGCGGCCTCAACCGCATTCACGCCATCCTCGGCGCCAGCGAGGCCTGCGTCGCCACACACCCCTCGGACATGTGCGTGGCGCTGGCGGCACTCGAAGCGGTGGTGCATGTAGAAGGCCGTGCCGGCCAGCGGCAGATCGCCTTCGCAGACTTGCACCGCTTGCCCGGCAGCACCCCGGAGCGCGACACGCAACTGGCCGCGGATGAACTGGTGACCGCCATCGAGTTGCCGCCGCCGCAGTTCGCGAGCCATTACCGCTACTTGAAGATTCGCGACCGTGCGTCCTATGCCTTCGCCCTGGTGTCGGTCGCCGCCGCCTTGCACATCCACGGCGGCGTGATCCGCGCCGCCCGCCTGGCGCTCGGTGGCGTGGCGCACAAACCCTGGCGCGACCCTGCCGTGGAGCAGATGCTGCCGGGCCAGGCGGCCTCTGCCGCGCTGTTTGCCCGCGTGGCCGATGCCCTGCTGCAAGGGGCGCAGCCACTGAGCCAGAACGGTTTCAAGGTAGCTCTGGCGCAGCGCGCGATCGTGCGGGCGCTGGGCGAGGCTGCAGCCAGAGGGGCGAAGTCATGAACGACAACACGCGTGTGGTGGGCAAAGCGCTGGACCGTGTCGACGGCGTGGCCAAGGTGACCGGGCAGGCGCGCTATGCCGGCGAATACCCGCAAGCCGGGCTGCTGCATGGCAGCGTGGTGTGCAGCACCATCGCCCGGGGCCGTGTGCTCAGGATCGACACGGCCCAGGCCCTGAAGGTGCCGGGCGTGGTGGCCGTGCTGGACCACCAGCAGCGCCCGCACATCTCCAGCTATGACGACGACTACAAGGATGCCGACGCGGCCAAGGGCGCGGCCTTCCGGCCGCTGTTCAACGACCGGGTGCTGTACAGCGGGCAGCCGCTGGCATTGGTGGTCGCCGACAGCCTGGAGCTCGCCAGGTACGCCGGTTCGCTGATAACCATCGAGTACGCCCAGGAGCCGCACGCCACCGACCTGCTCGGCGCGCTGGCGCAGACGCACCCGGCACCTGCCAAGACGCCGCCCCCGCGCGGCGATTTTGCCGGCCATTACGCCAGCGCAGCGGTGCAGGTAGACGCCACCTACCTGACCGCCAACGAACATCACAACCCGATGGAGCCGCATGCCTCCACGGTGCTCTACCAACCCGACGGCGCCCTGGAGATTCACGACAAGACCCAAGGCACGCAAAACTGCCAGGACTACCTGCACAAGGTGTTCGGCCTGCCCAAAGAGCGGATCAGGGTGCTCGCGGCATTCGTCGGCGGTGCCTTCGGCTCGGGCTTGCGCCCGCAGTATCAGCTGCCGTTGGCCGTGATGGCAGCGCTGCACCTGCAGCGCTCGGTGCGCGTCACCCTGACACGCCAGCAGATGTTCACCTTCGGCTACCGCCCGCGCACCCAGCAGCGGGTACGCCTGGGCGCGCAGGCCGACGGGCGATTGCTGGCGATCGCCCACGATGCCGTGGGCCAGACTTCGCGCTTCGAAGACTTCACCGAGCATCTGGTGGAATGGAGCGGCATGCTCTACCAATGCGACAACGTGGCACTGAGCTATCGCCTCGCCCCGCTCGATGTCTATACCCCGCTGGACATGCGGGCGCCGGGCGCCGCATCGGGCATGATCGCCCTGGAATGCGCCATGGACGAGCTGGCCTGCACAGCCGGCATCGACCCGCTGGAGCTGCGCCGGCGCAACTTTGCGCCCAGCAACGGCAATACAGGCAAACCGTACTCCAGCAAGGCACTGCTGGCGTGCTACGCGCAAGGCGCCGAGCGTTTCGGCTGGCACAGCCGCAACCCGCTGCCGCGCAGCATGCGCAAGGGGCGTCAACGGGTCGGCTGGGGCATGGCGGGCGGGGTCTGGGAGGCGCTGCAGATGAAGGCCAGCGCCAAGGCGCGCATCGATGCCCAGGGGCAGGTGACGGTCAGCAGCGCAACGACCGACATCGGTACCGGCACCTACACCGTGATGACCCAGATCGCCGCCGATGCCATCGGCGCCAAGGTGCAGGACGTCACCTTTAAGCTGGGCGATTCCTCACTGCCGACGGCACCGCTTCAGGGCGGCTCGTTCACTGTCTCGTCCGTGGGTTCGGCGGTGCGCCAGGCGTGCCTGGTGCTGCGCGCCCAGGTACTCGAACAGGCCCGCCAGCGTTACCCCGAGGTGGCGGCCACGGCAAGCGAACAGATCGTTTTCGCCGAAGGCCATCTGCACGCGGGAAGCCACCGGTTTGCCCTGGCGGATATCGTCGCCGGTTCCAGCGAGGGGGCTTTCGAGGCGCAGATCGACGCCGAACCCAGTGCCAGGCGCCAACCGTTCGCCACCGCCACCCATTCGGCCGTGTTCGTCGAGGTGCAGGTCGATGAGGACCTTGGCACGGTCCAGGTCACCCGCGTTGTCAGCGCGATCGCGGCCGGGCGCGTGGTCAACCCGAAAACCGCGCACAGCCAGATACTCGGCGGCGTGGTCTGGGGGTTGGGCATGGCCTTGCACGAGCAAACGCTGACCGATCATGCCCTGGGCCGCGTCCTCAACCACAACCTGGCCGAATACCACATCCCGGTGAACGCCGATTGCGGCGATATCGAGGTGCTGTTCGTCGAGGAAAACGATGACATCGTCAACGAACTGGGCTCCAAGGGCGTCGGTGAGATCGGCATCGTCGGGGTCGCGGCCGCGGTGGCCAATGCGATCCACCATGCCACGGGCAAACGCGTGAGGGGTTTCCCGATCACCCTCGACCAGCTGCTGTAGCCGCTCAACCCCTGCCCTTGCGCGACTCGTAGCGGGCCAGCAACGGCTGCACGCTCAGCCCATGGAGCAGGATGCTCAAGGCCACCACCGACAGCACCAGGTTGGTACTTTCCACTGCGGCGGCCGGCAGCAAGCCGTGGTTCACGGCATAGAACAGGTAGTAGAAGCTGCCGATGCCGCGTATCCCGAACCACCCCAGCAGGCCGCGCTGGGCCAGGTTCAGCCTGCCGCGCAGCGGCGCGAGCATCACGCCCAGGGGGCGGATCAGCGCAAACAGCGCCCCTGCCACGATCACGGCGCGCCAGTCCCAGTGCTCCAGCAGCACGACGCCCAGCAAGGTCACCAGAAACACCTCCATGGCCCGCTCGACCAGGCTGCCGAAGGCGAGCATGTCGCCGAGCATGATGCCTGCGGCGATCTGCGAGTCGCCCAGGCCTTGCACATCTCCCTTCACCGCTTGTTCCGGCGCGACATGCTGGTGCCCCACCACCGGCTGCACCAGGTGCTCGGCGGCCGGCGCCTGCGGGCTGCTGGAGGTGCGTACCTCGGCCTGGCGCAGCCCCAGGCCCGCGGCGAATACCGCGAGAAAGCCGTAGCCCTGCAGCAGCTCGGCGGCCACGTAGGCCAGGGCGATCAGCGCCAGGGCCAGGTAATCGTTGGGCGACACGGTGCTGTCGTCGTTGCGCAGGCGCAGGTACAGCGTCAATTTGCCCAGCCCACGCCCCATCCAGTAGCCGCACAACAGCCCCGCCGTCACCGCCCAGAGCACGTCCTTGAGCAGCCAGCCGGCCAAGCCCTCCTGCGCGGAAGGCTGCAGCAACAGCAAGCCGAGGATGACGAAGGGAAACGCCACGCCGTCATTGAGCCCCGCCTCCCCCGACAGGCTGAAGCGCACCGGGTCGGCGTCGCGGGCATCGACCACTTGCACGAGCGTGGCCAGCACCGGGTCGGTGGGCGCCAGGATCGCGCCGATCAGCACCGCAAGGCCCCAGCTCAGGTGCAAGCCGTAGTGCAGCACCAGGCTGACGCCACTGATGCACACCAGCATCAATGGCCCGGCCAGGTACACCGCGATGCGCCAGCGCGGGTCAGCCAGGGGCAGGCGCAGTTTCAGGCCACTGAAGAACAGCGAGAACAGCACCGCCACCTCGGTCAGGTGCTCCATCCAGCCGCTGGCCTTTGCCAGGTCCAGGTGCAGCAGGCCCACGCCGGAGCCACCCAGCGCAATGCCCAGGCCAAGGCACACCACCGAGGATGTGACAGGCATCCAGCGCAGGTAGGAGGACGAGAGCGCGAGCAGCAACAGCACCGCGCCCAGCATGGCGAACCAGACGATGAAGGTCATCTGCGCAGGTGCCTCGGGAAAGTGATGCTCCGACCTTGGGTGGACTGCGCCGTGGACGCGGTCGTTCCGCAGGTACAAGCGCGCTGCACGCCTTTCGTCGCTCTGCGGGCACCCGCCCTCGCCGGGCAGGCCGAACACTGGGTAGCCACCTCAAAAACAGGAGCTTCACCATGAAAACCCTAAGACCCCATGCTTTGCTGCTCGCCCTGTGCCTCGGCGCCAGCGTGCCCATCGCCCTGGCCGCCACCGACCTCAACGATCAGCGCACCCCCGGCAACCAGCCCCTGGACAGCGGCCAGATGAACGGCCAGGGCGGCGCGAGCGGCTCCGGCACACCCGGCGATGGCCTGGGCACCGGCAACGGCGGCACCCGGGACAACGGCACGGACAACACCGGCGGCGATGGCAGCAGCGGCTCGGGTAGCGGAACCGGCGGCAGCAGCGGCAGCGGTACAGGCTCTGGGAGTGGTACCGGCGGCAGTGGTTCGAGCGGCGGCGGTTCGGGCGCAGGGGGTTCGGGCGGCTGAGCCAAGACCGATGAAACTTTCGCGAAACGCGCCCAGTCCAGACCCCTATCGAGTACATGACAGGAGCAGACGATGACAGGCACGGTAGGCGACTTTCTGGTTGAGCGTTTGTACCAATGGGGCGTGAGGCGCATCTTCGGTTACCCCGGGGACGGCATCAACGGCGTGTTCGGCGCGCTGAGCCGGGCCAACGGCAAGATCGAGTTCATCCAGGCACGCCATGAGGAAATGGCCGCCTTCATGGCCAGCGCCCACGCCAAGTTCACCGGCGAGCTGGGCGTGTGCATCGCCACCTCCGGCCCCGGCGCTTCGCACCTGCTCACCGGCCTGTACGACGCACGCATGGACCACCAGCCGGTGCTCGCCATCGTCGGCCAGCAAGCCCGGGCTGCGCTTGGCGGGCACTACCAGCAGGAGCTGGACCTGCTGTCGATGTTCAAGGACGTGGCCGGCGCCTTCGTACAGCAGGCCTCCACCCCCGAGCAGGTCCGCCACCTGCTCGACCGCGCCGTGCGCACCGCCGTCGGTGAGCGCCGCGTCACCGCGGTGATCCTGCCCAACGACCTGCAGGACCTGCCCTACCACGAACCCGCCAGGGCCCACGGCACCCTGCACTCCGGCATCGGCTACAGCAAACCCAAGGTGGTGCCCTTCGAGGCCGACCTGCAGCGCGCCGCCGAGGTGCTCAACGCCGGGCGCAAGGTGGCGATCCTGGTCGGCGCCGGGGCCTTGCAGGCCACCGAGCAGGTCATCGCGGTGGCCGAAACGCTCGGCGCGGGCGTGGCCAAGGCGCTGCTGGGCAAGGCCGTGCTGCCTGACGATTTACCCTGGGTCACCGGCTCCATCGGCCTGCTTGGCACCGAACCCAGCTACCAGCTGATGAACGAATGCGACACCTTGCTGATGATCGGCTCAGGCTTCCCCTATGCCGAATTCCTGCCCAAGGAAGGCCAGGCCCGCGGCGTGCAGATCGACCTGCAACCCGACATGCTCAGCCTGCGCTACCCGATGGAGGTGAACCTGGTTGGCGATGCCAGCGAAACCCTGCGCGCCCTGCTGCCGCTGCTCACCCCCAAGCGCGACCGCCGCTGGCGCAACAAGGTCGAAGGCTGGCGCGCCCGCTGGGACAAGACCCTGGAAAAGCGCGCCCTGGTCAAGGCCGACCCAATCAACCCGCAGCGCGTGGTCTACGAGCTGTCGCCGCGCCTGCCCGATGACAGCATCGTCACCAGCGACTCGGGCTCCTGCGCCAACTGGTACGCCCGCGACCTGCAGGTGCGCCAAGGCATGCAGTGCTCGTTGTCCGGCGGCCTGGCCTGCATGGGCGCTGCGGTGCCCTACGCCATCGCCGCCAAGTTCGCCCACCCGCAGCGGCCCGTGGTGGCCCTGGTGGGCGATGGCGCGATGCAGATGAACAACCTCGCCGAGCTGATCACCGTGGCCAAGTACTGGCAACAGTGGGACAACCCGCAATGGATCTGCGCGGTGTTCAACAACGAGGACCTCAACCAGGTGACCTGGGAGCAGCGGGTGATGGAAGGCGACCCCAAGTTCGAAGCGTCGCAGTCGATCCCCGATGTGCCGTACCACCTGTTCGCCATCTCCATCGGCCTGCAGGGCATCTACGTCGACCGCGAAGAAGACATCGCAGATGCCTGGGAGCGCGCGCTGAGCGCCGACCGGCCGGTGCTGATCGAATTCAAGACCGACCCCGACGTGCCGCCGCTGCCGCCGCACATCAAGCTTGAGCAGGCGAAGAAGTTCGCCACCACCTTGCTCAAGGGCGACCCTGACCAGGCCGGCGTCATCCTGCAGACGGCCAAGCAGGTGCTTGGCTCGGTGCTGCCTGGCAAGAAGTGACCGGTGCGGGCTGCCCTGGGCGGGCCAGCCAGTTAGCCTGCCTGGCCCAGGGTGCGTCGCACCTTGTCGAGCAGCTCGGCGATCTGGAACGGTTTGATCAGCAGGTCCATGCCAGTGTCGAGGAACGCCTGGCGGTCCAGCGCCGTTTCGGCGTAGCCGGTCATCAGCAGCACCGGCAGCCCGGGCCGGTAGGTGCGCGCCATGTCGGCCAGTTCCCGGCCGCTGATGCCCGGCAGCCCAACATCGGTCAGCAGCAGGTGGATGCCGGCATCCTCGCGCAGGTGGTCGAGCGCCTGCTCGATGGTTTCGGCCAGGGTGCAGCGATAGCCGGCATCGATCAGCACCTCGGCCACCGACAGGCGCACCGAGGCCATGTCCTCGACCACCAGCACATGCTCGCCGGCGCCCTGCTGGCCGAGCTGCGGGTTGCGCACCTCGCTGACTTCCTGCTGGCTGCTGCGCGGCAGCATCAGGGTGACTTCGGTGCCCTGCCCGAGCACGCTGCGGATGGCCACATGGCCGCCCGACTGGCGGGCGAAGCCGTAGATGGTCGACAGCCCCAGCCCCGTGCCCTGGCCCACCGGCTTGGTGGTGAAGAACGGGTCGAAGACCTTTTGCAAAAGCTCCGGCGCAATGCCGCTGCCATTGTCGCGCACCGTCACCGCGACATAGGGGCCGTCCTGCAGGTTGGGGTCGCCATGGGACCAACTGGCCGAGGTGTTGACCCAGATGTGCCCGCCCTTGGCCAAGGCATCGCGGGCGTTGATCACCAGGTTGAGCACCGCGCTTTCGAGCTGGATCGGGTCGACCAGGGCGATGGTCGGCTCGCTGGAAAGCTCGAGTTTGAGTTCGATGCGCTCGCCGATGGTGCGGGTGATCAGCTCTTCCAGCGAACGTACCCGCTCGTTGATGTCCACCGGGCGGGTGTCCAGCGGTTGCTGGCGGGCAAAGGCCAGCAGGCGGTGGGTCAGCGAGGCGGCGCTCATGGCGGAGCTGAGCGCGGCGTCGGCATAGCTGGGCACCTTCTCCAGGCGGTTTTGCGCCACGCGTTTGTTGATCAGCTCCAGGCTGGCGATGATGCCGGTCAGCAGGTTGTTGAAGTCATGGGCGATGCCGCCGGTGAGGCTGCCCAGGGCGTCCATCTTCTGCAGTTGCAGCAGCTGCGCCTCGGTCTGTTCGCGATGGGCCATTTCCCGCGCCAGCTGCAGGTTGGCATCGTCCAGGCGGGCCAGGTGCGAGCGTTCGCGGTGGCGGTGCTCGGTGACGTCTTCGACGAACACCAGGCACAGCCCCGGCGCCCGGTAGGGTGACAGCTGCCACTCGGTATCCCGTGGCTCGCCACCCACCGTCATGGCCAGGGTGCCGCGCCAGCGCCGGCCCTCGGCCAGGTGCTGGTGCAGGGCGGCAAGGTTGGCCTGCTGGCCATCGGCAAAGCACTGCTGCAGCGCGTCGGGGTTGCGGTTGTCCTGGATCAGCCGGGCGAACGCGTGGTTGCACTCCTGCACCTTGAGCCCGCTGCCGAGGACCGCGATCGGCGCAGAAACGTTGGTGAAGATTTCCTGGAAGTTGGCTTCGCTTTCGCGCAGCGCTCGCTCGGTGTCGCGCACCCGCAGCAAAGTCCGCAGGGTGGCCACCAGCACATCCGGGTCCACCGGGTGCACCAGGTAGGCATCGGCGCCGGCATCGAGGCCGGTGATGATGTCGCCGGTCTGGATCGATGCCGCCGAGACATGGATCACCGGCAGCAACACGGTGGCCGGCTGTGCGCGCAGCAGCCGGACGATGTCGAAGCCGCTCATATCGGGCAGGTTGACGTCGAGGATCAGCGCATCGAACTGCTCGCTGCCAATCAGCGCTAGCCCCTCGCCCCCGGTGCCCGCCTCCTGCACCTGGTAGCCGTGCAGGGCCAGGCGGCGGCGCAGTGCATAACGCGTGGCGGCGTTGTCGTCGACGATCAGCAGGCGCGCGTCAGTTTTCATCCGCACCCTCCTGGGCAATCGCCAGCGGCAGGATGACGAAGAACGACGAACCCACACCGGGCGCACTGTCCACGCCTACTTCGCCCCCCAGCAGCGCGGCGAAACGCTTGCACAGCGACAAGCCAAGGCCGGTGCCACGCAGGCGTTTCTGCAGCGGCGAGTCGAGCTGGGCGAAGTCTTCGAACAACCCGCCCAGCAGTTCCGGGGCAATGCCGATGCCGGTGTCACTGACGGCGAAACGGATCTGATCGCTGCCGTGCAACTGCGCCGACACCCGCACCTCGCCACGGGTGGTGAATTTCAGGGCGTTGGAGATGAAGTTGCGCAGAATCTGCGCCAGCTTCTTGTCATCGGTGAACATCCGCGGCAAGCCCTCGGGCTCTTCGAAGATGAGGTCCACGGTGCCGGCGTCGACGATCGGGCGGAACATCCCGCGCAAGGCGGCGAACAAATCGAGCATGTCGAACCAGGCCGGCGAAATGGTGATGCGCCCGGCCTCGATCTTGGCCAGGTCGAGCAGGTCGTCGACCATGTCGCTCAGCTCGCGGGTGGCGGTGCTGATGAACGCCACCTGCAGTTGCTGCTCCTTGGCCAGCGGCCCGTCCACCTCGTCGGAAAGCAGGCTGGTGATGCTCAGGATCGAGCCCAGCGGCGTGCGGAACTCGTGGCTCATGTACGACAGGAAGCGGCTTTTCAGGTCCGATGCCTGGCGCAGCTGCTCGGCCTGGGTGTCCAGCTCGGCATACAGCGCCAGCACGCCCTGGTTGGTTTCTTCGAGTTCGGCGCGCAGGGCCTGGTTTTCCGCCTGCAGGCGGGCCAGCAGAGCTTCTTGCTCGCTGCGGGGGGTGGGGGTTGGCTCAGCCATGCGCGGCCTCCAGGTCGATGACCAGCACCGTCACGTCGTCCCGCCCTCGGCAGAAGTCGCGATGCAACACCGCAGCGATCACCGCCGGGTGGCGGTGGGCAAGGCCGGGGTAGGCTTGAAGGTTCCAACGGGACTGCAGGCCGTCGCTGAACATGATCAACAGATTTCCCTTCACGTGAGCGTAGTCGAACACCTGGCCCTTGCGGTATTGCCCGCCGACGATGCCCGGGTGCGAGGCCAGGCCGCGCGGGCGCTCGCCGCCGACCAGGGTGGCGCCGATATTGCCGATGCCGATGAAGGCCAGCTTGTCGCCCGCCCCTTGGTACTGGGCGATGGCCACGGCACCGCCGCGGGTGCCGGACATGGCGTGGTGCAGGTCACCCAGCAGCAGCTCGGGGGCATTGAACGGGCCCTGGACGAACGCCTGGGCGCCGGCCTTGGCGGCGCGTTCGGCCTCCTCGCCATGCCCCAGGCCGTCGATCACCAGCGCGCTCAGGCGCTGCTCGCCGAGGGCCACGTGCCAGGTATCACCGCAGGCCGGGGCGTCGTGCAGCGAATGGTGGCTCACGCCGATGCGCAGGTCGCGCGCCGGGTGCGCTTGCGGGTAAAGGCGCGCCAGCACCACCGCGCCGTTGCCATCGGCGTGCACGTCGAACACCTGGGCCAGGCGGCTGACCGCGCCCAGGCCGATGCCCTGGGTGCCGCCGGTGGAATAGCCATCGACCAGGCAACTGTGCAGGTCGAAGCCCTTGGCGCGGTCCACCGCCACCAGCTCCAGGCCGTGATGCTCGCCATGGGCGAGCACCCGCACATGCAGCTCGCCCTGTTCGGCGTGCTTGAGCACATTGCTCGACAGTTCGGTGGCGACGATGGCGGCGCGGCCGGCGTCGTTGGCGGCAAAGCCGTGCTGTTCGGCAAGCTTTTGCACCACCCGGCGGGCGTGGCCGACCTGGCTGGCATCGTCCAGGCGCAACACCTGGGTCAGGCTCGCGCTGAGGTTCACGTCCATCGGGTGATCGTTACCCGGGTACCTTGCCCGGGCGCTGTGTCCAGTTCGAATTCATCGACCAGCCGGCGTGCGCCGGTCAGGCCCAGGCCCAGGCCGCCACCCGAGGTCCAGCCGTCGGTGAGGGCCAGCTTGACGTCGGCGATGCCCGGCCCTTCGTCGCGAAACACCAGGCGCAGGCCGACCCGCCCGGCCTCTTCGATGACTTCCCAGTCCATGTCCCCGCCGCCGCCATACACCACGGTGTTGCGGGCCAGTTCACTGACGGCCGTGACCAGCTTGGTCAAATCGACCAGGCGCATGCCGCAGTCGCTGGCGACCTTGCGCGCCAGTTGGCGGGCCAGTACCACGTCCTGCTCGATGCGCACCGGTTGGCTGCCGCTTTGGCGAGTGGTCATGGGCGGCCCACTCGCTGGCGCAGCAGGTGCATGCCACGGTCGACGTTGAGCGCCGTGCTCACCCCGGGCAGGGTCAGGCCCAGCTCCACCAGGGTGATCGCCACCGCCGGCTGCATGCCGACCAGCACCGTTTCGGCGTCCATGATCCGCGACAGGCCTGAGATGCTGGCGATCATGCGGCCGATGAACGAATCGACCATGTCCAGCGCGGAGATGTCGATCAGCACGCCACGCGCCGAGGTGTGGTCGATACGGTCGGTGAGGTCGTCCTGCAGGCGCAGCGCCAGCTGGTCATGCATGTCGACCTGGATGGTCACCAGCAGGAACTCGCCCATTTGCAGAATGGGAATGCGCTCCATCGTTTCACACCTTCTCGCCAGTGGCCGTGCCCAAGCGTGCGAGCGCAAGCTTCAGGGCGTCGGCCAGGTTGGATTTGGTGGTCAGGGTGCCCAGGTCCAGGCCCAGGTGCACGATGGTCTGGGCGATCTGCGGGCGCACGCCGCTGATGATGCAGTCGGCGCCCATCAGGCGGATGGCGGTCACGGTCTTGAGCAGGTGCTGGGCGACCAGGGTGTCGACCGTGGGCACGCCGGTGATGTCGATGATGGCGATCTCGGAGCCGGTGTCGACGATGCGCTGCAGCAGCGACTCCATCACCGTCTGGCTGCGCTGCGAGTCGAGGGTGCCGATCAACGGCAAGGCCAGTACGCCCTCCCACAGCTTGACCACCGGGGTGGACAGCTCCAGCAGCTCTTCTTGCTGGCGCTTGATCACCGCCTCGCGGTTTTTCTGGTAGGTGCGGATGGTGTGCAGGCCGAAGGCGTCCAGCAGTTGCGAGATTTCCCACAGCTGCTCGGCCAGCAGCGCCGGTTGTTCGCGGTAGTGGGCTTGCAGCAGGGTGAACAGCGGGCCCTTGAGGGCAAAGATGAAATAGGCGGTCTGGTGCGATTCCTGGCCGATCTGGGCACGGCTGGCCGAGAGTTTCTCGAGGAAGTGGCGGGTTTCTTCCCAGCCCTCGGCCCCCACCTGGTTGCCGCTGCCCTTGCGCAGGCCGTCCACCACCAGTTGCAGGAAGTCGCGGGTTTCCTGGCGCAGGTCCTGCTCGCGAATATTGCGTGCCGCGCCGTTGGCTTCCAGCGCCGCGAGCCACTCCCCCAGCAACTGCGCCTGATTGCCGACAATCGCGTCCAACGTGCTGTTCTGCAGTGCTGCCATGTGCGCTTCGCTCCTGAAAAAGGCCGGTTTGGCTCCCGATAAGGAAGCCAGCTTCGGAAAATGACATCCGCCGTAGGAAATAGTTGTGGCGCGCGCAGGATAATTTCATTGCGCCAGCTGCCGTGCCGCTAACTCTAGGCCAAGATCGGCCCTGGCGTTGCCCAAGTGGGCGCCACTGAACAGTTTCCTCTGAACTTTGCCACCGCCCCTGGCTTCACCTGCATACACCTTGCCTTCCTACGTTCGCAGGAGTTGCCCGCCATGAGAGCACTGACCTACCACGGAGCCAACGATGTCAGAGTCGATACCGTCCCTGATCCCAGCATTCAGGAAGCGGACGACATCATCCTGAGGGTGACCGCCACCGCCATCTGCGGCTCGGACTTGCACCTGTACCGGGGCAAGATTCCGGCAACGGAACCCGGCGATATCTTCGGCCACGAGTTCATGGGCATTGTCGAGGACATCGGCAGCGCCGTTACCGGGCTACAGGTCGGCGACCGGGTGGTGATCCCCTTCGTCATTGCCTGCGGCAGTTGCTTTTTCTGCCAGCACGACCTGTTTGCCGCCTGTGAAACCACCAACACCGGCCGCGGCTCGATCATCAACCGCAAAGGCATACCGCCGGGGGCCGCCTTGTTCGGCTACAGCCATCTCTATGGCGGCATCCCTGGTGGCCAGGCCGATTACGTGAGGGTGCCCAAGGCCAATATCGGCCCGTTCAAGGTGCCTACCCACTTTGCCGACGACAAAGTGCTGTTTCTCTCCGACATCCTGCCGACTGCCTGGCAAGCGGTCATCAATGCCCAGATCAGCCAGGGCTCTACCGTGGCGATCTATGGCGCCGGCCCGGTCGGCTTGCTGAGCGCCGCCTGCGCACGAATGCTCGGCGCCCAGGCCATCTTCATGGTGGACGACAATGACTACCGCCTGGCCTACGCCCAGCAAGCCTACGGCGTGCTACCGATCAACTTCGAACAGGATGACGACCCCGCCGACAGCATCATCCGCCAGACCCCAGGCATGCGCGGCGTGGACGCCGTGATCGACGCCGTCGGCTTCGAGGCCAAGGGCAGCACGGCGGAAACGGTAATGACCGCGTTGAAGATCGAGGGCAGCAGCGGCAAGGCGTTGCGCCAGAGCATCGCCGCAGTACGCCGGGGCGGCGTGGTCAGCGTTCCCGGCGTATATGCCGGGTTCATCCACGCCTTCATGTTCGGTGACGCGTTCGACAAGGGCCTGACTTTCAAGATGGGCCAGACCCACGTGCACAAGTACCTGCCCGAGCTGCTCGAATACATCGAGGACGGGCGCCTGCAACCGGAACTGATCGTCACCCACCGCCTGGCCCTGGAAGAAGCCGCCCTGGGCTACAAGCTGTTCGATCAGAAGCAGGACGACTGCCGCAAGGTCATTCTCGTGCCCGGCGCGGCGTCCGGCACCCTGGGCAGCGACTTCCAGTAGCCCGAAGCAACCAGTTACCGAGAGGGGTTTGCACCATGATCGATCAAGCCACAGGCATGAAACGGGGCGAGCGCTACTGCGTGGAGAATGTCGAGCGCGCCCATCAGTTCCCGGGGTTCTTCCAGGACGGCAAGTACTACCTTGGCCCGGAGCTGTTGACGGCGGTGGGCTGGCTGGAAGGCACCCGGTTCATCTACGACAGCCTCGATGCCGAGGGCGAACCGGTGTTTGCGGACCGCGTGGCCGGCACCATCGAAGGCCTGGCCTTGAAGCTGGTTGACGGCACAGCGCTGCAGCTTACGCCCATGCAAGACAGCGCGACCTTCGCGCCTGTGCCACAAGCCATGCCGCCTGCGGTGGCGGTGCCTGAACCGCAGCCACCCGCCAATGCCGTCTGGAGGCGCCTGAACAACGGCTACGTGATCCTGGCGGGGGCTGCGCTACTGGGCTTCGTTGCCGGCTTTCTCATCACCGAGGCACAGCGCAAGCGGCGTTAGCCGGGCCCGGCCACCACCGCCCGTCGTATCGAGCCGCGATCGCGTCCAACACTGGCGGCGCGCCCCGTTCGAACAGGTATGTGTTCTCGACTGCAGGAGCTTGCACCATGCGTGACTACCCGACCCCGCCCTTCCCTTCACAGCCGCAAAGCGTCCCCGGCTCACAGCGCAAGATGGAGCCCTACCCGGACTGCGGCGAGCAGAGCTACACCGGCCACGGCCGGCTGCAAGGCAAGATCGCGCTGATCACAGGGGGCGACAGCGGCATCGGCCGCGCCGTCGCCATCGCCTACGCCCGCGAAGGCGCGGATGTGGCGATTGCCTACCTGGATGAGCACGAAGACGCCCAGGAAACCGCACGCTGGGTCGAAGCCGCCGGTCGGCAATGCCTGCTGCTGCCCGGCGACCTGGCGCAGAAACAGCACTGCCATGCCATCGTCGACCAGACCGTGGCGAAGTTCGGGCGCATCGACATCCTGGTCAACAACGCGGCGTTCCAGATGGCCCATGAAAGCCTTGACGAGATCGACGATGACGAGTGGCTGATGACCTTCGACGTCAACATCACCGCCATCTTTCGAATCTGCAAGCGGGCCTTGCCGTCGATGCCCAAGGGCAGCTCGATCATCAACACCAGCTCGGTCAACTCCGATGACCCTTCGCCCAAGCTGCTGGCCTATGCCACCACCAAAGGCGCCATCGCCAACTTCACCGCCGGGCTGGCGCAGTTGCTGGCAGACAAGGGCATCCGGGTCAACAGCGTGGCGCCTGGCCCGATCTGGACGCCGTTGATTCCGGCCACCATGCCCGACGAGGCGGTGAAGAACTTTGGCTCGGGCTACCCGATGGGGCGGCCGGGGCAGCCGGTGGAGGTCGCCCCGATCTATGTGTTGCTGGGCTCGGACGAGGCCAGCTACATCTCAGGCTCGCGGTATGCCGTGACGGGAGGCAAACCCATTCTGTGAACGGCACTGCCGCTCGGCTCTGCTGCACAAGGCGGGCTCCCATCCAGGAGAGCCCGGGTTCACCATCCGCGAAGAGGTTGCCCATGAACGCCATCGAACTCCTGATCCAGGACCACAAACTGGTCAAGAAGCTGCTCGAAGAACTGTCTTCCACCACCGAGCGTGCGGTCAAACGGCGCGCCGAACTGCTCCATCGCATCGAACAGGAGCTGCAAGTGCACACTGCACTCGAAGAACAGATCCTCTACCCGGCCATCAAGCAGGCCGGTGGCAAAGAGGAAGCGAAGATGTATTACGAGGCCAAGGAAGAACACCGCACCGTCGACTCGCTGGTGCTGCCTGACCTGCTGCACACCGATACCGGCACCCTCGAATTCGCCGGCCGGGTCAAAGTGCTGAAGGAGCTGCTCGAGCACCACATCGAGGAAGAAGAAGACGCGTTGTTCCCCACGGCCAAGACATTGCTGGGCAAAGACCTGCTGGAGGAATTGGGGCAGACCATGCAAGCGCAGAAGAAAGTGCTCAAGGGTGAGCAACGCGCCGCTTGATCGGGGATCGGCGAGGGTACTTTGCGCAGCCTGGGCTGCGCTTTTCTTACTCAGGCAGGTGGCGGCTCAGTTGAACACCCAGAGCACGCGGGTAGGTTTGTCGGTGAGGTTGGCGTAGCGAAAGCTGGCGTGGGATTGCAGCTGAAAGCTGTCATTGGCGCGCAGCGTCACCGGCTCGCCTTCGTCCAGCCACACCGTGAGCTCACCTTCGAGCACGAAGCAGCCCTGCTCGGAGCTGTCATTGAGAAACTCCTCGCCGCTGGTGGCGCCGGGTTCGAGGTGGCTGTCGAGCATGGAGAAACCACCGGTGATGGTGGGCGAAACCAGCACATCGGTGATGCCGCCGGCAAGGTGCAGCGTGCGCCGCTCGTGGGGGCGGGTTACCCAGTCCAGCTCGCGGGGCTTTTCCAGGTTGTAGAAGTAGGCGGTGGACACGCCGAGCGCTTCGCTGATGGCGGTCAGGTCCGCCACGGTCGGGCGCGAGACGCCGCGTTCGACCTGGGACAGAAAGCCCACCGAACGGCCGATGCGTTGGGCCAACTCACCGAGGGTCAGGCCTTTGAACTTGCGCAGGTCGCGAAGCAGGGTTGCCAGTTGTTCGATTTCTTCGTGAACCATGATCGAGCGCGGCCAGAGGTTGCGAAATTATTGGCATGGAAAATACCTGAATAATTCCACAAATCAAGCGCATGCCCGGCGGGCACCGCGGCAGGGTTTGGCGCCCTGCCGAGGTGCCATGGCCTTACTGGAGCGCCTGGTAGGTCAGGTCCAGGCACTTGCGGGCCTTTTCCACCAGCTCGTCGATCTCTTCGAGGCTGATCACCAGGGGCGGCGCGATGATCATGGTGTCGCCCACGGCGCGCATGATCAGGCCGTTGTCGAAGCAGTGCTGGCGGCAGATCATGCCCACGCCCTTGCCCTGGTAGCGGGCGCGGGTGGCCTTGTCTTGCACCAGCTCGATCGCGCCGAGCATGCCCAGGCCGCGCACTTCGCCCACCAGCGGGTGGTCGGCCAGCTCGCGCAGGCGCTGCTGCAGGTAGGGTGCGGTTTTTTCGTGAACCTGCTCGATGACCTTTTCCTCGCGCAGGATGCGCAGGTTCTCCAGGCCCACCGCCGCCGCCACCGGGTGGCCGGAATAGGTGAAGCCGTGGTTGAAGTCGCCGCCTTCGCTGATCACCTTGGCCACGCTGTCACGCACGATCACGCCGCCCATGGGGATGTAGCCGGAGGTGAGGCCCTTGGCGATGGTCATCAGGTCGGGCTTGAGACCGTAGTAGTCGGTGCCGAACCACTCGCCGGTACGGCCGAAACCGCAGATCACTTCGTCGGCGACGAACAGGATGTCGTACTTGGCGAGGATCTCCTTGACCTTCGGCCAGTAGGTCTGCGGCGGGATGATCACGCCGCCGGCGCCCTGGATCGGCTCGGCGATGAAGGCCGCGACCTTGTCCTCGCCCACTTCCAGGATCTTCTTCTCCAGCTGCTCGGCTGCCCATACGCCGAAATCGGCCTCGGTCATCTCGCCGCCTTCACCGAACCAGTACGGCTGCGGGATGTGCACGATGTCCGGCAGCTGGCCGCCCTGCTCGTGCATGCCGCTCATGCCGCCCAGGCCTGCACCGGCCACGGTGGAGCCGTGGTAGCCGTTGATGCGGCCGATGATGACCTTCTTGTCCTTCTGGCCCTTGAGCGCCCAGTAGTGGCGGACCATGCGCAGCACGGTGTCGTTGCCTTCGGAGCCGGAGCCGGTGAAGAACACGTGGTTCATGCCCTGCGGGGCCACGTCGGCAATCGCCTTGGCCAGCTCCAGCGCCGGCGGGTGGGCGGTCTGGAAGAACAGGTTGTAGTACGGCAGTTCCTTCATCTGCTTGCTGGCCACCTCGGCCAGCTCGTCGCGGCCATAGCCAACCGCCACGCACCACAGGCCGGCCATGCCATCGAGGATCTTGTTGCCTTCGCTGTCCCAGAGGTACACGCCCTTGGCCGAGGTGATGATGCGCGGGCCCTTCTCGGCCAGTTGCTTGACATCGCTGAACGGTGCCAGGTGATGGTCACGGCTCATGGCCTGCCAGGCCAGGGTCTGCGAGTGCTTGTCAGTCATTGTTCTCTCTCCATCAAGTCGAGCAGCCGGGCTGCGGGAAATGTCTGTTGTCTATTCAGGCGGTCTTCAACATCAGTTGGCGCAACACCGAGCGTTGCCGGCAGGCTTTGCCGAACGCCTGGAACATCTTCAGGTAATGCGGGTTGTCCATGACCTGGAACTCCGGGTGCCATTGCACGGCCAGGGCGAAGCTCTTGGCGTGCTCGACCGAAATCGCTTCCACCAGGCCGTCCGGGGCAATGGCTTCCACGCGCAGCCCGGGCGCCAGCACATCGATGCCCTGGCCATGGATGGAGTTGACGTCGATGAGCGCCGGTATGCCCATGCGGTCCATCAGCCCGCCGGGCTGGATGTGCATCTTGTGGCGCGGGCCGTATTGCTGGGCCAGGGGCTCGTCCTTGCCTTCACGGTGGTCCATGAACGTGCCGGTTTCATGCACCTTCTGGTGCAGGGTGCCGCCCAGCGCCACGTTCATCTCCTGAAAGCCCCGGCAGATGCCGAACACCGGCACACCGGCGGCGATCGCCGCACGCATCAGCGGCAAGGTCGTGGCATCGCGCAGGCGGTCGTGATGGGTGCCTGGCGCACTGGCCGGGCCGTTGTAGTGCAACGGTTCGATATTGGACGGCGAGCCGGTGAAGATCAGGCCATCCACCGTGTCGAGTATGTCGGCGGTATCCATCAACTCAGCGAGACTGGGAATCACGATGGGCAGGCCACAGGCCGCATTGGCGGCAGCGCGTGCGTACTTTTCGCTGATCGTCTGGGTTGCATGCTGCTCAATCATGCTGGTGCATGCAGTAATGCCGATAACAGGCACACGTGGCATATCAATCCTCCGGCAAATCACTCTTGCAAGTCAGGGTCAAACTTGTGGTTGGAAGGTGCAGCGCGGGTCACAGGAACCAGCGGTACTCGCGTGCATTGATTTCATTCAGAAAATCCAGCTGTTCCTGGCGCTTGTTCTCGCAATAGACCATCACGAACTCACTGCCCAGGCCTTGGTTGACCACCGGGTGGTGGCGCATGGCGGCCACTGCGCTCAGGGCATCCTTGGGGAAGTCGATGCCGCTCTGGCGGTTGTCGTTGAGCGGGGCGATGGGCTCCACGCCACGCTCCAGGCCGTGCTCCATGCCGGTCAAGATCGCCGCCAGCACCAGGTACGGGTTGGCATCGGCGCCGGCCAGGCGGTGTTCGATGCGCAGGTTGCGCGGGTCGGACTCGGGGATGCGAATGCACGCATCGCGGTCTTCGAAGCCCCAGCTGGCGCGGCTGGCGGCGTTGACCATGGCGCCGTAGCGGCGGTAGGCGTTGTGGTTGGGGGCGAAGATCGGCATGCAGTGCGGCAGCAGCTCCAGGCAACCGGCCACGGCATGGCGCAGGTTGCGCTGCTCGCGGCCCGCCAGGAGGTTGTTGCCGTCGTTGTCGTACAGGCTCACATGCACGTGCATGCCGCTGCCCGGGGCGTCCAGGTAAGGCTTGCTCATGAAGCTGGCGCGGTGGCCATGCTTCATCGCCACGCCGCGGGTGCTGCGGCAGAACAGCGCCGACCAGTCCGCCGCACTGAGCGGATCGTCGCAGTGGGAGAAGTTGATTTCGAACTGGCCCGGGCCAAGCTCGGCGGTGATCACGTTGGCCGGCACGCCCTGCTCGTTGGCCACATCGACCATCTCGTGGAGCACCGACGAGAAGCGCGAGAGCCGCTCGATGTGCATGTTCGGCTGGTCGTCCTGATCCTCGGTGGCAGCATCGCGCGGGAACTGCGGCAGGCCGTCCTTGAGCGTGCGGTCGAACAGGTAGAACTCAAGCTCGAACGCCACCACCGGGCGGATGCCACGCTTGGCAAGGCGCTCGATCACCCGCGCCAGCACTTCGCGCGGTTCGAATTCGATGGGCTTGGCGGTGCCATCGGAGGTGATCAGCATCTGCGCGATCACTTCCTGCTCCCAGCGCACCGGCTTCAGGGTGCCCGGCACCAGGCGCCGCGGGGCATCCGGGTCGCCGTCGGCAAAGCAGTAGTCGCCAATCGGGTACAGGCCGCCCTGGGTGCCGAGCAGCACGCAGTTCTGCGGCAGCTTCAGCGGGGTGCCGGCGGCGACCTTCTCGAGCATGTCCATGGGGTAGCGCTTGCCATAGAAGTGCCCGGGGATGTCCAGTGCAATCAGGTCGACGTAACGCACCTGCGGGTATTTGGCGCGAAAGGCACGTACTTCAGTCAACAGATCCGCAAAGATGACACTCATCTTCTTATCCTTGTTATGTGAACGAATTCAATTGAATACCCAGAGCACGCGGGTCAGCTTGTCCGTCAGGTTGGCGTAACGGAAATGCGCGTGGGGGTTGAGCTGGAAGCTGTCGTTGGCCTGCAGGGTCACCGGCTCGCCATCGTCGAGCCACACCGTCAGTTCGCCCTCGAGGACGAAGCAGCCCTGCTCGGAGCGGTCGCTCAGGTACTGCTCGCCACTGGTCGCGCCTGGCTCCAGGCGGCTGTCGAGCATGGAAAAGGCGCCCGCGATGGTCGGCGAGGCCAGCACGTCGGTGATGCCCGAGGCCAGGTACAAGGTGCGCCGCTCGTGGGGGCGGGTGACCCAGCTGACTTCACGCGGCTTGCTCAGGTTGTAGAAGTACGCGGTGGAAACACCGAGCGTTTCGCTGATGGCGGTCAGGTCGGCCACGGTGGGGCGCGACACGCCCCGCTCGACCTGGGACAGAAACCCCACCGAACGATCGACGCGCTCGGCCAGCTCGCCCAGCGTCAGGTTCTTGAACTTGCGCAAGTCGTGAATGAGGATCGCCAGGGCTTCGACCTCTTCGTGCATCGTCATCGCTCAGCACCACCGTGAAATTATTGGACTTATTTTTCATGAAAAAATACATGAAAAATTTCACGAGTCAAGCGACGCGGACACACGATCGCGAGCGCCGGGTGCATTCCGGCGCTCGCGACATCAGGGCAATGAGGGGGTGATAGCGGCGTGGTTAGAGAATGTCGGCTTCACGCTCGATGATGCGGGTGATGATCGGCACCGGGGTCATCAGGTGCTCCAGCATCATCTTGCTGGCCTTGGCCGCATCGCGCCCGAGGATGGTGCCGACCAGTTCGGCATGCTCCTCGCGCTTGAGGCGCAGGGCTTCTTCCGACAGCACCGTGCGCTTGAGCCAGATCTGCCGGTAGCGCTCGGCCTGGTCCTGGAGAAAGGCCCGCGCCTGCAGCAGGCTCTTGGACCCGCAACCACTGGCGATGGCGTTGTGGAAGGCCTTGTGCCGGGCATCCCAGACATCGACCATTTCCTGCGGGGTGTGCAGCTCGACCACCTTCGACAGCGTGTGCGAGGTGGCCACGATGGACGCCTCCCAGGCTTCGTCGCCCTTCTCCACCGCCAGGCCGACGATCAGCGCCTCCAGGTGGGCACGGGCCTTGTAGACATCGACCATCTCGTCCAGCGACATGGTCGCCACCCGGTAGCCCTTCTGGTTGATGGCGCTGACCAGCCGCTCGCCCACCAGCCGCGCCAGCACCTCGCGCATCGGCCCGACGCCGACGGCATAGCGGTCTTTGAGGGCGCTCATCAGCAGCTTTTCGCCGGGGCGGTAGGCGCCACGGAGAATGTCGCTCTTCAAGCGCGCATAGGCAGCATCGGAGGTGGTTTCAGCGAGATCGGTCAGGTCCATCCACAGGGCTCTCTTGCAAGGCGCGCCTATCATACCGAACTCGACCAGGCAACGCAGAACGTTAACAAAAACATTTAATTATTACGTTTTACTAAAATGTAGACATTTTGAATTTTCAGCGATATTTTGGCGCCATCACTTGACCAGTTGATCCCCAGGAGCCGCCATGAACGCCATCACCCGCATCGATATGCCCGCCCTCGAGCAACCTGCCCTGCTGCACGGTTTCACCCTGCAATCGACGCCGCAGTCCGACCGCCTGCTGGAGCTGCGTTTCAGCAAGCAGACCGTCGAGGCCTTCGTCGCGGCAGTCGCCCAGTGGCCGGTGCAGGCGCTGGAGTACAAGTCGTTCCTGCGCTTCCAGGTGGGCAAGATCCTCGATGACATCTGCCAGGGCACCCTGCGCCCGGTCATCGTCAACACCCTGCTCGACCGCGGCACCGGCGGCCTGCTGGTGGTGCCCGAGGGCCTGGACAGCGTTGCCCAGGCCGAAGACATGGTGAAGCTCTCCACCGCCGTGGCGCACCTGCTGGGCCGTTCCAACTTCGATGCCATGAGCGGCCAGTTCTATGCGCGCTTCGTGGTCGAGAACATCGACAACTCCGACAGCTACCTGCGCCAGCCACACCGGGTGATGGAGCTGCACAACGACGGCACCTTCGTCAACCAGATCACCGACTACGTGCTGATGATGAAGATCGACGAGCAGAACATGGAGGGTGGCAACTCGCTGCTGCAGCACCTGGACGACTGGGCTGAGCTGGACACCTTCTACAAGCACCCGCTGGCGCGCCGCGTGATGCGCTGGACCGCACCGCCGAGCAAGAACACCCGCGAGGACGTGTTCCACGCGGTGTTCGACACCGACGCGGTGGGCCGCCCGACCATGCGCTACATCGACCAGTTCGTGCAGCCGGACAACTTCGAGGAAGGCACCTGGCTGTTCCAGCTGGGCGAATCGCTGGAGAACAGCGTGAGCAAGGTGTCGATCCCGGTGGCGGTCGGCTCGTTCCTGCTGATCAACAACCTGTTCTGGCTGCATGGCCGTGACCGCTTCGTCGCCCACCCGGGCCTGCGCCGCGAACTGATGCGCCAGCGTGGCTACTTCAGCTTCCCGAAAATGGAACACCACCGCGGCCAGACCTCCAACTAACGTGCCAGCTGGCCTCGGCGTGCAAGCGCCGGGGCCAGCCTCAAGGAACACACCCATGTACGATTTCGTGATCATCGGGGGCGGCATCGTCGGCATGTCGACGGCGATGCAACTGGCCGACCAGTACCCGCACGCACGCATGCTGCTGCTGGAAAAGGAAAGCGGCCCGGCGCAGCACCAGACTGGCCATAACAGTGGCGTGATCCACGCCGGCGTCTACTACACGCCCGGCAGCCTGAAGGCGAAGTTCTGCCTGGAGGGCAACAAGGCCACCAAACGCTTCTGCGATGAGCACGGCATCGCCTACGACGAGTGCGGCAAGCTGCTGGTCGCCACCAACGAGCTGGAAATGGAGCGCATGCGCGCGCTGTGGGAGCGCACCGCGGCCAATGGCCTGGAGCGTCACTGGCTGTCGGCTGGCGAACTGCGCGAGCGCGAGCCCAATATCGTCGGTTTGGGCGGCATCTTCGTGCCCTCCAGCGGCATCGTGAACTATGCCGCCGTAACCGCGCAGATGAGCAAGGAATTCCAGAACAAAGGCGGCACGGTGCAGTTCGACACCGAGGTCACCGGCCTGGTCGAGCGCGCCGACTCGATCGTCGTCAGCAGCAACCGCGGCACCTACAGCACCCGCTACCTGGTGTCGTGCTCGGGGCTGATGGCCGACCGCATCGTGCGCATGCTCGGCGTGCAGCCGAGCTTCACCATCTGCCCGTTCCGGGGCGAGTACTACCTGCTGCCGCCGCAGCACAACCAGATCGTCAACCACCTGATCTACCCGATCCCCGACCCGTCGATGCCGTTTTTGGGCGTGCACCTGACGCGGATGATCGACGGCACGGTCACGGTCGGGCCGAACGCGGTGCTGGCGATGAAGCGCGAGGGTTATCGCAAGTCCGACATCTCCTTGAGCGACCTGGGCAGCATGCTTGGCCACCGCGGCATCCGCAAAGTGCTGCGCGACAACCTGCGCCCGGGGCTGATCGAGATGAAGAATTCGCTGCTCAAGGGCGCCTACCTCAAGACCGTGCAGAAGTACTGCCCGAGCCTGACCAAGGCAGACTTGAAGCCCTACCCGGCCGGGGTGCGGGCGCAGGCAGTGTCCAACGAAGGCAAGCTGATCGACGACTTCCTGTTCGTGAACACGGCGCGCAGCGTGAACGTGTGCAATGCACCGTCGCCGGCGGCGACCTCGGCGATACCGATCGGGGCGTACATCGTGTCCAAGGTTCAGGAGCAGGTGGGCGGTGACCTGAACAAGACCACGGTGCAGGTGCCGCACGCACAGGCGGTGTGAGCACCGCGCCGTTCGCCCGGTCTGAATTCGGGCTGGGCGAACGGCGCAGCGGGTCAGTTATCCAGCTCGTCTTTGGTGATGGCGCCGGTGTGCGGGTCGACGTGGAATTCGTAGCGTTTGCCGTCCGCCTTCATGCCTTCCCCTTCCCAATGGCCGTCATCGGCTTCGATCTTGGTGATCTGGGTGTAGCCGGCGCCCTTGAGCGTGGCTTCGGCCTGGTCCTTGGTCACGGTCCAGTCGGCGCCGGGTTGATCGGCCCAGGCTGCAGAAGCGCCCAGTGCGCCGACCAGGGCGAGGCCGGTGAACAGTCGAGTGATGGTTTTCATTGCCGACATCCTTTTTTTGCGGGGGTTAAAGGATGCGACTCGGGTGGGGTTGGGGCAGTTCCATTGCGTTGGGATTTGTGTTGGCTGGGCTGGCCTCATCGCGGATGAATCCGCTCCTACAAAGGCCGCGCGATCGCATGGGCGCAAAATCTCTAACCCCGAACACCTGGCCTCACATCCTGCAAAAGAACCTTGCTCCCCGAAAAATCACCACCGCTAGGCTGTCCAGAACACCCCATTCACGGATGATCACATGCCCAGCCCCAAAGGTTGTCTGCTCCGTCGCGGCAGATGCTCTGAACCCGGCCGAATCTACCTGCTTACCACCGTCACCCAACAACGCCGTCCCTTGTTCCTGGATTTCCAACATGCCCGGACAGTGATAAGGCACCTTCGCCAGGCTGACCAAGAAAACAGCTGCCAGTCACTGGCCTGGGTAGTTATGCCTGACCATGTTCATTGGCTGATCGCGCTGAAGGATGAAACGCTGAGTAACTTGATGCGCCGCTTCAAGGCTCGATCAAGCCATATGTTGCGCAAAGCCGGGTGCCGATCTGTTCCCGTTTGGCAAGCTGGCTATCACGATCGCGCCTTGCGCCGGGAAGAGGATGTGGTGATGGCCGCCAGATACATCATTGCCAATCCCTTGAGAGCTGGGTTGGTGGAGAAGGTGGGAGATTATCCGCATTGGGATGCGGTTTGGGTGTGATGGCCCAGTGGCCGTCATGGGATGAATGGGGCCCATGAGATCGCGCGCCGCCCGCGCGGCGCATCGCGGATAAATCCGCTCCTACATTTGTTGCAACGTACCTATGCCTGATAGGCCATGGTTGTCAGCCTTGGGGGCACGACGCGATTTCTCGGCGGGCGCTAAAAGCGGACAACCATGGCCTGACAGACCGTGGCACGTTGCAACAAATGTAGGAGCGGATTTATCCGCGATGCGCCGCGCGGGCGGCGCGCGATCTCACCAACACAAACGATCTCCTGCCAACCCTCAAACACTCCCCACGACACTTGCCTCATTGGCATCCTGGCAACCATTGCGGCATGCACAGTCGAACTCCGCTTCAGCGCGCGTCGGAAAATTCAGGCTCAGGCGAACCTTGTCCTGCGTGTCATACAGGTCATACCCCTCCCCCAGCACGCTGGGAAAGCCGATGCGTCGCGGAAATACCTCCTTCTGGCGGGGTACGGCGGGCACCACAACGAATCGAATCTGCATGACCATCCCTCTTCCGGCAGTGCTTAAGTATTAGTCTGCTTATGGGAAACACTCAAGTTCACTCATGCAAAGATTTCATTTGCGGTTTCAAGCAGTGCTGAAACGACCTGACGATCTGGTTATTGCTGCGCTCGACCAGGTGATACAGATAGGTTTCGGTGCAGACCGGGTCGCCCTCGATGCGGATCATCTTCAGCTGCGGGTCGGCGATGTACTCCGCCTCCGACACCGCCCCAATGCCCAGGCGCCGGATCACCGCCTCGCGCAAGGCCTCGCGGCTGCCGATTTCCATGGCCACCTTCGGCGTCACCTGGGCCCGCTCCAGGGCCCGCTCCAGCGCCAGGCGGGTGGTCGACCCGCTTTCGCGGCGCAGCAGGCGCTGGCCTTGCAAGGCCTGCAACGGCACCTGGTCATGGCGCGCAAACGGGTGCTCGACATGGGCAAACAGCACCACCGGGTGGCGCGCGTAAAGGTGCGCGACGAAGTTGGGGTCATCGTGCAGCCCCGCCAGCACACCGATGTCGATCACGTAGTTTTCCAGGTCTTCGAGCACCGAGGCCGAGTTGCCGATGCGGATCGAAACCTCGATCTGCGGGTATTCCCGGCAATAGTGGTCCACCATCTCGATCACATGAAACGGGCCCACCGCACCCAGCTTCAAATGCCCGCGGTTGAGCTTGCCCGAGTCCTTGAGCAGCCCCGCCGCCTCGGTCTCGAGCATCGACAGCTGCTGGGCGATCGGCAGCAGTGCCCGGCCCACGTCGGTCAGCTCGATGCGCCGGCCGCGCCGATGGAACAGCTCGACGTTGAACTCGCGCTCCAACCCCTGGATCTGGTTGGTGGCGGTCGGCTGGCTCAAGCCGATGGCTCTGGCACCGGCACTGAAGCTGGCATGGCGGGCAACGGCGAGAAAGGTGCGCAGGCGGGCCGTGGACATCCATAGATCCTTTGAATGGTTGGCTGGGAAAACCGATATTGAACTGATGCGGTGACTGTCACATGACAGCCCTAGCTTGGCGTTACCGACAACAACCCCTCCGGTAACCCCATGACTTCCTTCGCTCGTCTGTTCCGCTTTGCCCCGCTCGCCCTGGTTCCGCTGCTGCTCGCGCCAGCGGTGCAGGCCCAGCAGGTGCTCACCGTCGGCCTGATCCCCTCGGAGGATTCCCAGGCGATGATCAAGAGCAGCCAGCAGGTGCTCGACCAACTGCAACAGCGCCTGGGCATGCCGGTTAAGCCCTTCGTCGCCACCGACTACAACGGCGTGATCGAAGCCCTGCGCGCCGGCAAGCTGGATGTCGCCTACCTCGGCCCATTCTCCTATGTGCTGGCCAACCAGGTCGCCGGGGCCGAAGCCTTCGCCGTGGCCGTGACCAAGAAAACCGCCAGCAGCGCCTACCACAGCCTGATCATTGCCCGCCAGGACAGCCAGATCCGCACCCTCGATGACCTCAAGGGCCATACCTTCGCCTTCGTCGACCCAAGCTCGGCCTCGGGCCACCTGTTCCCCAAGGCCGGCCTCGAGCAGGCCGGCCACGACCCGCAGGCGCTGTTCTCGCGGGTGATCTTCTCCGGCTCCCACGACGCCAGCATCCTCGCCGTGGCCAACCGCAAGGTCGACGCCGCCGCCGTGGCCGATCGCATCCTCAGCGGGGCGATCAACAGCGGCCAGGTCAAGCAGGACGACCTGCGCGTGGTGTGGACCTCGCCCGACATCCCCGAATCGCCCATGGTCTGGCGCAAGAACCTGGACCCCGAACTGCAGCAGAAGCTGCGCGGCGCCTTTGCCGCGATCAAGGACGTGCCATGGGGCGACCAGGGCCTGCTCAATGGCTTCCAGCCCACCAGCGACGCCGCCTACAACGTGGTGCGCGACACCGCCAAGGTGCTCGACCTGAACCTGCGGAGCCTGAAATGATCCGCATCCAGCGCCTGAGCAAAGGCTACGCCGACAACCCGGTGCTCAAGGGCATCGACCTTGAAGTCGAGGCTGGCGAATTCGTGGTCATCCTCGGCCGCTCCGGCGCCGGCAAATCGACCCTGCTGCGCTGCATGAACCGCCTGGCGCAGGCCGATGGCGGCCAGTTGCAGGTCGCCGGGATAGACGCCATGGGCACCGGCGATGTGCGCGAGCTGCGCCGGCGCGTGGCGATGATCTTCCAGCACCACAATGTGGTGCCGCGCCTGTCGGTACTGAAGAACGTGCTCACCGGCCGCCTCGGCTACTGCAGCACCCTGGCCTCGCTGCTGCAGGTGTTCAGCCGCGAAGACGTGGCCCTGGCGCGCGACTGCCTGCGCCGGGTGGAGCTTGAGCACAAGGCGCCGGCGCGTACCGATTCGCTGTCTGGCGGGCAGATGCAGCGCGTGGGCATTGCCCGCGCCTTGGCGCAGCGCCCCCAGGTGATCCTGGCCGACGAGCCGGTGGCCAGCCTCGACCCCAAGACCGCGCACCTGGTGATGCACTACCTGCGCGACGCCGCCCGCAGCCTGGGGATCACCGTGGTGTGCAACCTGCACCAGGTGGACCTGGCCATGGAGTTCGGCGACCGCATCATCGGCCTTGCCAGCGGGCGCCTGGTGTTCGACGGCCGCCCGGGGCAACTGGACGAGCAGGCCCTGCAGCGCATCTACGAAAGCCCGGCGGCCAGCGAGCCGCTGCCTCAATTCACCGCCAGCGCCCGCTGCGCCGGTGCGGGAGCCTGAACATGAACCTGCAGACCCATCAATGGCTGGTCAACACCCCGCGCAGCGCGCGCGGCTGGCTAAGCAGCGGCGTGCTGCTGGTGCTGGCGCTCGGCGTGCTGCACTGGAGCGCCGAAGGCGCGCAACTGAGCTGGGCCGACCTGGCCAGCGGCCTGCCGCAGATCGGCGACTTCCTCGGCCGTTCGCTGCCACCGGACCTGAGCATTCTGCCAAGCCTGTGGCGCCCGGCGCTGGAAACCCTGCAGATCGCCCTCTGGGGCACCTTGCTCGGCATCCTGCTGGCGGTGCCGCTGGGCTTTCTCGCCGCCCGCAACCTGCACCGCAACCGCTGGCTGCACCAGGGCACGCGGCAGATGCTCAACGTGATCCGCAGCATCAACGAACTGATCCTCGCCCTGGTGTTCGTCTCGGCCGTCGGCCTCGGGCCGTTCCCCGGCGTGCTGGCCCTGGCGCTGCACGGGGTGGGCATGCTCGGCAAGTTCTTCGCCGAGAGCATCGAGGAGATCGACCAGGGGCCGATCGAAGCCCTGCGCGCAACGGGTGCCAACGCCTTGCAGGTGATCGCCTTCGGCGTGCTGCCGCAGGTGGTCACGGCGTGGATTGCCGTGGTGCTGTACCGCTTCGAGGTCAACCTGCGTTCGGCCACGGTGCTGGGCATGGTCGGCGCGGGCGGCCTTGGCTTTGAACTGGTGAGCAGCCTGAAGCTGTTCAAGTACCAGGAAACCGCCACCTGCATCCTGGTCATCACCCTCATGGTGGTGCTTGCCGACTTGCTTTCGAGCCGCCTGCGCTACGCCATCCAGGGCACTGCCCGTCACTGATCACGTGCCTTTGCCATGACCTCATCACTGCAAGCTAGACGCCCCGTGCCTCTCCCTATCGGCCCAGCCGATGGATACCTGCAAACAATCGATTTGAGCTATGCGAGGGCGGCCCCGACGATGGCGACAACCTCCAACAACAAAAACCAGGGAGTCGCCATGACTGCTCGTTTCCACAACCCGGTCGATACCCGCTTCGGCTGCGCCAGCCTGCTCGAGCTCGATGCCCTCACCGCCGGCCAGCAGGTCGCGCTGGTGATCTTCCCCGAGGCCCGCGGCCTGGGCCTGCTGGCGCGTATCCAGGCGCTGCTCGGCGAGCGCCTGGCCTACATCGTCGAGGATGTCCAGCCCAACCCCGACGTCGCCCAGCTGCGCGGCACCTACGAACGCTTCTGGCGTGAGGCGCCGGGCTGTGAAACGGTGATCGCCGTCGGCGGCGGCAGCGCCATCGACACCGCCAAGGCGCTGATCGTCGGCACCGAGAACGGCAGCTTCGACGAGCTGCTGCGCGGCTTGTCGTCTGCCAAGCCGTTCGTGCCGGCGCGCTGCAAGGGCCTGATCGCCGTGCCCACCACGGCCGGCACCGGCAGCGAAGTGACGCCATGGGCGACGATCTGGGACAGCGCCAACCACAAGAAGTACTCCCTGCACCTGGACTGCACCTGGCCGAAAGTGGCGATCATCGACCCGCAACTGATGCTCACCGTGCCGGCCGGCGTGACTGTTTCCACAGGCCTGGACGCCCTGTCCCACGCCCTGGAGTCGATCTGGAACATCAACGCCAACCCGCTCTCAGACAGCTTTGCCATCTCCGCGATCGGCGACATCCTGGAGTGCCTGCCCAAGCTGCGCAGCGACCTGGCCAACCAGGAACTGCGCGCACGCATGGCACTGGCAGCGCTCAAGGCCGGCATGGCGTTCTCCAATACCAAGACCGCCCTCGCCCATTCCATCTCCTACGAAATGACCCTGCGCCACGGCCTGCCCCATGGCATCGCCTGCTCCTTCATCCTGCCGCTGGTGCTGGGGCTGGCCTGGGGCCGCGATGCAACCCGCGACCGCACCCTGCGCCAGGTGTTCGGCGACGACCTGGCCCTGGCCCAGGTGCAGCTGCGCAGCTTCCTCCACGGGCTTGGGGTGAAGACCGATTTTGCCGACTACGGCGTGTCGGCGGCCGAGGCCGAGCAGATCATCGCCTATGCCCTGCAAGGGGCACGCGGCAAGAACTTCATCGGCGCCCAGGCCGCTTGAGGGCAAGGCAACCCACCGCCACGGCCTGCCGTGGCATTTCCTGATGCACCGCAAAAGAGTGCCCACCTGCGCGGCCTGGCCGGCGGGAACGAACAACAAGGAAAACCACCATGAACCGTGCGCAAACCTATGCAAGCCTTGCCGTACCTGCCTCCTCGTTTCGCCTGGCACAGTGGCGCATGCTGCTGGCCGCGATGTTCTGCTACCTGTTCTTCTATACCGGCCGGCAGACCTTCGGCTTTGCCATCCCCGGCATCCAGGCCGAGTTCGGCCTGAGCAAGGAAACCCTGGGCTGGGCCTCGGCGGCCATGTTGTGGGCCTACGCCATCGGCCAGGCGATCAACGGCAACCTCGCCGACAAGTTCGGCGGGCGGCGCATCATGAGCCTGGGCGCGGTGCTGTCGTGCGCCGCCAACTGGGTCACCAGCTTCGCCGGCGGCTTTGCCAGCCTGATCCTGCCGTGGGGGCTCAATGGCTACTTCCAGGCGCTGGGCTGGGCGCCGGGCAGCCGCCTGCTGTCGAACTGGTGGAGCGCCGGTGAGCGCGGCAAGGTCTATGGCTTCTATGTGTTCGCGGCCGGGTGCGCGTCGATCCTGTCGTACATCACCTCGATCGTGGTGCTGGAAGTGCTGCAACTGGAGTGGCGCTGGATCTTCCGCCTGCCCGTTCTGCTGATGCTCGCAGGCGGCATCCTGTTCTACCTGATTGCCCGTGAGCGCCCCCAGGACATGGGCTTCGAGCCCCTGGCCGATACCGGCGTGGCCAACGCCAACGACAAGGGCCAGGAAGCCGTGGGCGAGCAGGAAAGCTCCCTGCAACGCTACAAGGCGGTGCTGAAGAACGCCCGCCTGATCATCGCCGCGTTGTCGCTGGGCTTCCAGAACGCCGCACGCTATGGGCTGATCGTCTGGGTGCCGGTGCATTTCCTCGGCGCCGACTGGAAGCACGGCGACGGCTTCATCGACCCCAAGTGGATCACCGTCGCGCTGCCGGTGGGCATGGCCATCGGCGCACTGAGCAACGGCTGGGTGTCCGACCGCCTGTTCGGCTCCAAGCGTTACCTGGCGATCATGCTCTACATGCTGCTGGGCGCTGCCACCAGCCTGTGGATGTGGAGCCTGCCGGCCCACAGCGCGATCGGCCTGGTGGCGCTGTTTCTCTGCGGCTTCTTCGTCTACGGCCCGGCGTCCAGCTTCTGGGCACTGTGCCCGGACCTGGTCGGCGCCAAGCGCGCCGGCACCGCCACCGGCATCATGAATTTCTCTTCCTACCTGTTCGCCGGCCTGGCCGAGCCATTGATCGGCTCGATGCTCGACAGCACCGGCAACACTTCGCTGATTTTCATCGTGGTGACGGCCGCGTGCCTTTCCAGCGCCGCCGTCGCCTTGTTCATCCGCCGCTAGGCAGCCCCTTCGCCCCTTGAAAGTGGAGTATCAACATGCACTACACGCAACCTACCCGGCTTCAGGCAGTCGTCCTCGACTGGGCTGGCACCGTCGTTGATTTCGGCTCGTTCGCGCCCACCCAGATCTTCGTCGAAGCCTTCGCCGAGTTCGGTGTCGAGGTGTCCCTGGAAGAAGCCCGCGGCCCGATGGGCATGGGCAAGTGGGACCATATCCGCACCCTATGCGACCTGCCGCAGATTGCCGAGCGCTACCGCGCCGCCTTCGGCCGCACGCCCACCGACCTTGACGTGACCGCGATCTACGAGCGCTTCATGCCGCTGCAGATCGAAAAGATCGCCCTGCATTCGGCGCTGATCCCAGGCGCCCTGGAGGCCATCGAAGCCCTGCGCGGCAAGGGCCTGAAAATCGGCTCGTGCTCCGGCTACCCGGCCGTCGTCATGCAAAAGGTGGTGGCCCTGGCACGCGAGAACGGCTATGTGGCCGACCATGTGGTAGCCACCGACGAAGTGCCCAATGGCCGCCCCTACCCGGCCCAGGCCCTGGCCAACGTGATCGCGCTGCAGGTCGATGATGTGGCCGCCTGCGTGAAGGTAGACGATACCTGGCCGGGCATCCTCGAAGGGCGCAAGGCGGGCATGTGGACCGTGGCGCTGACCTGCTCGGGCAATGCACTGGGCCTGACCTACGAGCAGTACAAGGCGCTCCCTGCGGCAGCGCTCGAACACGCCCGTTCGCGCATTGGCCAGGCCTTCGAAGGCTCGCGCCCGCATTACCTGATCGACACGATCGCCGAGCTGCCGGCGGTGATCGAGGCCATCAACCAGCGCCTGGCACGCGGCGAGATGCCCCAGGGCTGCTAGCACGCAGGGTCGGCCCGCCCTCGCGATGGGGCGGGCCGATGGCGAGTGGCGGGCCCGATGCTCTATGCTGGCCCGCCTTTGTTCACGCCTTCTGGAGCTGCCCTGCATGTACCAGTACCACAAGTGGCTGCGCTCGTTTCACGCGGTGGCCAGCACCGGCAGCTTCACCCAGGCCTCACAGCTGCTGAACATCGGCCAGCCGACCATCAGCGAGCAGGTCAGCGCCCTGGAGAAAACCTTCTCCGTCGAGCTGTTCCACCGCCGCGGGCGCTTCATCGAACTCACCGCCGCAGGCGACAAGCTCCACGACATCACCCAGGGCCTGTTCGGCCAGGAAGACGAAGCGATCCAGCTGCTGCGCAGCTTCCGCCAGCGCAAGCACGGCATGCTGCGCATCGGCGCGGTGTCCCCGCCCATTGCCATGAGCCTCACCTACGCACTCATGCAGCGTTACCCCGACATCGACGTGGAAACCTCCTTCAGCAGCGAAACCGGCACCCTGGAGCGGCTGTACAACTTCGATATCGACCTGGCGATCCTGGCGCTGTCGGAGTTCGACCCACGGCTCACTACCCAGCTGTACCGCACCTGCCCCATCCTCGCGGTGGTGCGCGACGACCACCCCTGGGCCAGCCAGGCGCAGGTGAGCGTGGCCGATATCGTCGGCCAGCCGGTGGTGTTGCGCGAGCAAGGTTCGCGCACGCGGCAGCTGGTGGAGGAAGGGTGCGCGGCCCATGGCATCAAGCTCAACTGCAAGATGCAGCTCAACAGCCGCGAGGCCATCGTGCATGCGGTGGTGCAGGGCATTGGCGTGGGGTTTGTGTCGGCAGTGGAATATGCCGACCGCCCGGGCACCAAGGCGATCGACTTCGTCGAACAGCCTTTTCATATCAGCTACTACCTGTGCTGCCTGGAGACCCGGCGCAAGCGGGCGATGATTGCTGAAATATACGAGCAATGCGAACAGGCGATGCGCTAGGGCCAGCGTCCCTGGCCAGTGGTTTTGACAAACCTCGGGGCAGCCAGCCAGACTCGCCGGTTCAATCAAGGAGCGCACCATCAAAGCCCTGTCAATCGTCCGCCCCAGCGGCAGCCGGATCGCTTCTGGCGAGAAAACCCTCGAGGTACGCCGCTGGCCTGCTGACCTCGCCCCCTCTGAAGACTTGCTGATCGTGGAAAACGGCCGCTTCCTGCATGCCGAAGGCGATGAAGATGCCGACGGTATCGCCGTGGCCATCGTCCGCGTGAAGGCGGTGCGGCCATTCGTGCTCGCGGACATGCAGGCGGCCTGCGCCAGCTACTTTGAAGAAGGCTGGCTGGCCTGGGAGTTGGCTGACGTGAGGCCCATCGAAAGCGCCATGCCCGTGCGTGCTGCCCGTGGCATCTATGAGGTGGATTTCGCCCACAATGTTTGATCAGTACCTGAAACGGTGGGGCTTGAGCCGCGACGGCGAGGCCTTCGCCTCGCTCAATGGCAACCTGCTGCCCGTTCGGACCGCCATCAACCTGGTGGACTTCTACGCCGTCAGGCACGGGCGCTACTCGATCACGGAAATCTTCAACCCCAATGGCATCTATGGCCGCTGGAACTGGAGGGGCATCGGCGCCTACCTGGTGGGCTTCATCGCCATGCTGCCGTTCTCCAACACGGGCCTGTACACCGGTTACATCGCCGAGCAACTGGGCGGTGCAGACATCAGCATGCCAATAGGCCTGGCGGTTTCGGCCCTGGTCTATCTGGGGCTATGCCGTACGCAGAACATCGAGTCGGAACTGACCGCGCTCGGCACGGCAGATTTGCGCCTGGACAACGGCACGGCCGGTTGATTGACCGCCAGCGGCGGTGCCGGGTCAATGCCGGGCATCCTCCAGCACCTGCCCCACCACCGCCCGCATCGCCCCACGCAAGTCGAAACCTTGCGTGCGGGCCTGCTCGAATGCCGCCAGCTGGCGTTCGGCACTGGTGCCCTCGGCGATGATCCGCGCCGCGTGCCTGAACGAGCGCTCGGCATCCACGCAGGCCGCAGGCAGCAATGCCTCGAACTGCGCCAGCCAGCCTGTGGCAGTCACCGGTTGCTCCTGGTGAACCCCAATGAAGGTGCCTTGGCGCCCGTAGCGGCAGGCCCGCCAGTAGTTCTCCTGGGTGACCCAGCGCAGTTCACGGGTCATCGGCCGCGAACCCGCGCGGGGCTGCAGTTCATGCTCGACCAGGTGGCGGAACAAACCTGCAATCGCCAGCCCATCCTCCAGCCGCGGGCAGGCATCGCAGATGCGCAGCTCGACCGTCGGGTAGCGCCGCGACGGGCGCAGCGCCCACCAGAAATCCCCCTTGGCATCCAGCGCTGCGGTGCGTTGCAGCAGCGCCCGGTAGCGCAGGTAGGCGTTCCAGTCCGGCAGCGCTTCGGGCAGCCCCATGTACGGCCATTCGCCACAGATCACCCGGCGATAGCTGCGGTAGCCGGTAACCTCGCCACTCCACAGCGGCGACGAGGTGCTGAGCAGCAGAAACAACGGCAGCCAGTACAGCACGCGGTTGATCAACTGCATGCGGTCGCACCCGGCAGGCACGCCGACATGCACGTGCAACCCCGACAGCAGGCTGCGCCGGGCCACGGCCTGGTAGTCGTCGAAGAGCTGGCGGTAATGCCCGCTACTGCGGGGTTGCTGGCGTCGCCACTGGGCGCTGGGGTGGCTGGCGGCGCCATACAGGCCCAGCCCGTGGTCGGCCAGCGCGCGGTTCAGGCGCTGGCGGTGCTCGCCGAAGAAGCTGCGGGCCTGGTGCAGGTTGCCGAGCACCGGGGACACCAGCTCGATCTGGCTGCAGAACATCTCTTCGGCAAAATGCGCGCCCAGAGCCTCCCGGCAGCAACGGGCCACGGCCTTCGATGGCCTGGCCTGCACCTGGCCGCTGGCAAGGTCGACCAGCAGGTATTCCTCCTCGATGCCGAACGTGCAGGTTGCAGGCATGGCCCGGTCAGCCATTGCGGGTGAGGGTCAGGGCGACAGCGGCAATGCGCTCGACCTGCTCGTAGCCAGGCTCGAGCAACTGTTCGCCGAACACGTCGGGGTCCACTTCGCGGTAGGCCCAGCTGAAGGCCGACCCGTGCAGGCGCTGCCGCACCGCCTCATGCAGGGCATCGCGGCCGTCGACCATGGCGACACCGCTGTACAGCAGCAATGTGCCGCCCCGCGCCAAGCGCTGGCACGCCTGTTCGACGATACGCAACGACAGCTCGGCGCCCAGGGCGCCGCCGCCATGGCGGTAGGTGCGTTTGCCGGCATCGAGCATGTACGGCGGGTTGGCCACGATCAGGTCGAAGCTGCCGGTGATGCCGGCCAGCAGGTCGCTGGGCTCCACCGACACAGTGGCGATACCGGCCAGCGCCGCATTGATGGCGGTATAGCGCAGCGCCATGGGGTTGATGTCCAGCGCACTGACCTGCGCATGGGGCGCGGCGCGGGCGATCATCAGCGCACCGATGCCGCTGCCGCAGCCGATGTCCACGGCATGCTGCAGCGGCGTCGTACGGTGCTGCAGGTGGTTGCCGATAACCTGGGCGAAGCGGTAGCTGTCGGGGCCGAAGAACACCGCGTCGCTGCTGTCGGTAGGCCAGGCCGAATGCACCAGCAGCAGGTCATCGAGGCTCGACCAGCGCACCGTGCTGCGCAGCAGGCCACCCTGCTCTTTCAGCACGCCGGCCGCGGTCAGTTGCCGCAGTTCGTCAGCGCTGAGCAACGCCGGTGAGAAGGGCCGGCTCCAGCCGAACACACCGCGCAGGTCATGGGCCTGGTGCAGCTCGGGGCGGGCATTGACCCGCGCCTGCGTGGCCGGTGTCGGGCAGATGAAGCGATAGCCATCGGCGCGCAGGCGCCGCCCCAGTTGCAACAGCGCGTGGTCGGCCTGGGCCTGCTGCTGGTCGAGCAACATCAGTGCGGCCCTCCGTGGGCGAGGCCCGTGGCGCGGATGAAGTCGCGGGTGGCGCGCAGGCCCTCGGGCTCGGCATGGCGGCCGGCGGACATCTGCTCGATCATGCGTTCGACGCCAGGCAGGCCCTGCGAGGTGTCGTGCTCGGGCTCCAGCGCCAGTTCCTTTTCCCACTGCCCGGGCGACACGCGCCGGTAGGTCACGCCCGGCCAGTCGTTGGCGATCCAGTCATACCAGAGCTGTTTTTCATAGGCATTGAACACGCCGAACATGGCGGCCACCGGGCCGTCGATCAGGGTCCAGAAACGGCTGTGCTGCGGGTCTTCACCGCGCCGCACCCAGCGCTGCGCCTCTAGTGCGCGCAAAAAGCCCGGCATCCCGGCAGGCTCGGCAAGCCACTGGTTGATGGTGCGGCCTTGCAGCAGGCAGTGGTCGCCGTGCATGCACTGGCCGAATACCCGTTTGCGCTCCAGTGCGGCCACCAGTTGCGCTTGCAGGTCGAAGCTGGCAATCAGCGACGGTGTATCGATGCCCATTTCGTTGAGGCGATAGCCCTGCCGAACCCGCGCATAGAAAGCCTGCGCATCGTCGACAGGCATCAGCAGGCGCAGCGCGTCCAGCGCGCGGCGGGCATGGCCGCTGGCGGCATTGTCGATGGTCACATGCAGGCGGAAGTAATGAGCGTCGATGCCAAGTTCGGCCAGCTCGTGGGTGGTAATCAGCAGGTGCAGCGGCGGTTGTTCGTAGCCCAGGTTGTAGCCGATCACCTCCGGCAAAAAGGCCTCGCCGTGCTCGCCGAGCGCCAGTTGCAAAGCGCCCTGCAGGTACCTGGCGGGCTCCAGCGGCATGGCCTGGGTGCAGCCGAGGCGGCCCAGCAGCCGCTGGTAGATCAGCACATGGTTGCAACGGGGGTCGCCGTCGCCGAGTTCTTCGAGGAAGGTGCGGATCAACCCGTGCCAACGGGGGTCGCGCCAGTGACGCAAGGTGGCGTGCAGCCAGGCGCCATCGACCAGCTTGGTCGGCGCGACCTGTTGCACGAACCACAAGGCCTGGGCGCGAGTGGCGAAGTAGCGCCGGGGGGCGCCATCGGCGCGCTGGCGAAGATAAGCCGCGTGCTCGCCGGCCACCTTGGCTGCATGGGCGCTGGCCCACTGGGCAAGCGCTGCGGGCGTATCGGGCAGGTCGTCGGCCAGCGCCTCGGTACGGCGCAACTGCCAGGCAAGCCACTCACGGCCCCCTGGGTAGGGGCCTTGCAGCATGGCCTGGTAACGCGTTTGCGGGTCATCGACTGCCAATTGCGCCAATTGGCGAGTGCCTGCAGGGCTCATCACCGTCATACCGGGTGCCTCCACCGTGACTACAAACTGTGATTTCGCCAATCGGCAGGGATTCGATCGGGATAGCCAACGGGGGGACCAACGGTGGGTGTAGAAAAATTAAACCTTTGCCCGCCAGCGCCGCTCAACCGAATGCGACATCGAAGTCGCGTCCCTTTGAGGAGTGAAAGATGAGCAAGCCATTTTTCAAGATCGCCGGCGTTACCTTGTTGATGAGCATGGCCTCCTTCCACGTGATGGCCGCCAGCTCCAATGACTTCGTCGATGCCGCCACCGAGGCCGGGATCGCCGAGGTGGTGACCGGCAACCTGGCCATGGAGAAGTCCCAGGATGCCGAAATCAAGACATTCGCCCAGCAGATGGTCACCGACCACACCAAGGCCAACCAGAAGCTCGGCGACATCGCCCGCTCCCTGGACATCAGCGTGCCCGATGACGCGGCGCTGACCGACAAGGTCAAGAAGATGATCCTCGAATGGCGCGACGAGTCCTTCGACAAGTCCTACGTCAACAACCAGGTCGATGCCCACGAAAAAGCGGTGGAGCTGTTCACGAAGGAAGCGGCGTCTTCCGACAAGGCTGAACTCAAGGCCTTCGCCAGCGACGCCTTGCCGACCCTGCAGCACCACCTGGAACAAGCCAAGGCCCTGCAGGCCAAGCACGGCAAGTAAGCGCGTGCAGCCCAATCGCCGGCAAGCCGGCTCCCACAGGAGAAGCCACATTGCCCTGTGTGGGAGCCGGCTTGCCGGCGATTGGCCTGCGCAGCGGCCCCTCGGACAGAGAAACGCATGAACCTGATGTATGGTTACCGGATCGGCGCGCCGTCGACGTTGCCCCAAGCGCGCCCAGCTGATCATTAGGGAAATCACCATGCTGCGTATCTTCGAACGAAGGCTCGATCCATTTCCGCCCGACGAAGCCCCACCGCCCCCGGCGGGCCTGGTGCGGTTCATGTGGGCCTGCACCCGCGGTGCGCGCGGCTACATCCTGGCGCTGGCGCTGTTCAGTGCCGGCGTGTCGATCTACGAAGCCTGGCTGTTCTCCTTCCTCGGCCAGGTGGTCGACCTGCTCTCCACCTGGCAGTCGGGCGGCGCGGTCGGCGCTGAGGAAATGCGTGTGCTGTGGGGCATCGGCCTGGTGCTGCTGGCGAGTATCGTGCTGGTGGCGTTACGCACCCTGATGCAACACCAGGTGCTGGCGATCAACCTGCCGCTGCGCCTGCGCTGGGACTTCCACCGCCTGATGCTGCGGCAAAGCCTGTCGTTCTTCTCCGACGAATTCTCCGGGCGGGTCACCACCAAGGTGATGCAGACCGCGCTGGCGGTGCGCGAGGTGCTGTTCACGCTGATCGAGATCGTGCCTGGCATCGGCGTGTACTTCATCGCCATCATCGCCCTGGCCGGTGGCTTTGCCCTGAAACTGATGCTGCCGTTCATTGCCTGGCTCGCCCTGTTCGGGCTGGCCATGCTGTACTTCGTGCCGCGCCTGGGCCGGGTCGGCCAGGAGCAGGCCCACGCCCGCTCCTCGATGACCGGCCGGGTTTCCGATGCCTACACCAACATCACCACCGTCAAGCTGTTCTCCCACTCCAAGCGCGAGGCGCATTTCGCCCGGGCGGCGATGGAAGACTTCAAGCAGACCGGCTTTCGCCAGATGCGCCTGGTCAGCCAGTTCGAAATCGTCAACCAGGCGCTGGTGGTCGGCCTGATCCTGGGCGCCGGCGGCTACGCCTTGTGGCTGTGGCACCAGGGCCAGGTCGGCACCGGCGCGGTGGCGGCGATCACCGCCATGGCCCTGCGCATCAATGGCATGTCGCACTGGATCATGTGGCAGATGACCTCGCTGTTCGAGAACATCGGCACGGTGCAGGACGGCATGGCCACCCTCACCCGCGGCCCCAAGGTGCAGGACGCGCCGGATGCCGGGGTGCTGGTGACTGCAGGCGGTGCGGTGACTTTCGACAACGTCAGCTTCAACTACAACGGTGAGCGCCAGGTGCTCGATGGCCTGAGCCTGCACATTCGCCCGGGTGAAAAGGTCGGCCTGGTGGGCCGTTCCGGTGCCGGCAAGTCCACCCTGATCAACCTGCTGCTGCGCTTCTACGACGTTGACAGTGGCACCATCAGCATCGACGGCCAGAACGTCGCCAAGGTGACCCAGGACAGCCTGCGCAGCGCCATCGGCATGGTCACCCAGGACACTTCGCTGCTGCACCGCTCGATCCGCGACAACATCGCCTACGGCCGCCCGGATGCCACCGATGCGCAAATCCGCAGGGCCGCGTTCAATGCCCAGGCCGATGGCTTCATCCAGCAGCTCAGCGACCGCCAGGGCCACAGTGGCTACGACACCCTGGTCGGCGAGCGCGGCATCAAGCTGTCCGGCGGCCAGCGCCAGCGCATCGCCATTGCCCGGGTGATGCTCAAGAACGCGCCGATCCTGCTGCTGGACGAAGCCACCAGCGCGCTGGACTCGGAAGTGGAAGTGGCGATCCAGGAGAGCCTGGATGAAATGATGCAAGGCAAGACCGTGATCGCCATCGCCCACCGGCTGTCCACCATCGCGGCCATGGACCGGCTGATCGTGATGGACGAAGGGCGCATCATCGAGCAAGGCACGCACAGCGAGCTGCTGGCCCGAAATGGCACCTACGCGCGGCTCTGGCAGCACCAGAGCGGAGGCTTTTTGGGCGAGGACCAGGGGTTGGCCGAGGCGGTGGAGTGAGCGCTTGGCCACCTCAGGGGCAAAAGCCGACTACAGTAGCTGCAAAGCTGCGCGGGGGCAGAGCCAGGTGACGATCGATCCGCAATCCGTGCCAAACAGCACAGCCACGGCGCAGAACCTGCTGTTGCAGGCCTGCGCCCAAGGCAACCGCCTGGCATTCGAGACCCTGTACCACGCCACTTCCGCCCGCCTGTTCGGCATCTGCCTGCACTATTTGGGCAACCGCGCCGAGGCCGAGGAAGTGCTGCAGGAGGTGTACACCAATGCCTGGCTCAAGGCGGCCACGTTCAACCCGCAACTGGCCAGCGCCGTGACCTGGCTGGCCAGCATGGCCCGCCACAAGGCCATTGACCGGCGCCGTGTGCTGCACCCTTGCGAAACGCTCGATGCGGTGCACGAATGGCCGCAACAGGAAAGCGTCAGTGAAACCGTCGAGCGCGAGCGCCAGGGCAGCCAGCTGGACCGCTGCCTGGAGACGCTGGACGCCGACCAGCAACGCTACATCCGCGTGGCCTTCTTCGAAGGCTATTCGTACGCAGAACTGGCCCAGCGCCATGGCATCCCGCTGGGGACCATGAAAAGCTGGATTCGCCGCGGCTTGCTTCGACTTCGAGTGTGCCTGGGCCTATGAGCGACAACCAACAGCCGGATGACAATGACCCCGACCTGCTGATCGCCGAGTACGTGCTGGGCGTGCTGCCCCGCGAGCAACACCTGCAGCTGCAGGCCCGCGCCGCGCAGGACCCACGCCTGCAGGCCAGCATCGCCGCCTGGCAGCGGCACTTCGACAGCTGGCAGGCACAGATCGCCCCGGTCCAGGCCCCGCAGGGCACATGGCGCGCCATCGAGCGCCAATTGTTCCCCGCCGGCACCGCCAGCAAACCCCGCGGCGGCTGGAACGACATCCGCCTCTGGCGCTGGACCGCAGCGGCACTGTGCGCCGCCCTGCTGGTGGCCTCCCTGGCGCTGCTGCAAGCGCCTTCTGCACCGCCCTCGGCACCCGCCCTGCTCGCCCGGCTGCAACAGAACGACGGCAATACCCTGTTCGCCGCCACGGTACTGGCCGAGGGCCGCACCGTGCTGTTCGTGCCGACCCGCAGCCACGACTGGCAAGGCAAGAGTGCCCAGGCCTGGTTGATCGGCGCCGATGGCAAGCCGCATTCCCTGGGCCTGCTGCCAACCGATGATGCCGTCAGCCTCGACGTGCCGCCCGGGCTGGATGGCGCGCTCATCGACGGCGCCGTGCTGGCCGTGTCGCTGGAGCCACCCAACGGCTCGCCCACCGGGCTGCCGACAGGACCGGTCGTCGCCCAGGGCAAGATATCGTCGCTGTGATGCATCCGTTTCGGCGCCTGCCTCGTACATTGCACACCTTCATTCGAAGGCACGAACGATCGAGGAGTCGCATCATGCTTACCTTTGTTCAACGCATTGCCGCAACGTGCCTCGCAGCCCTCTGCCTTGCCGCATCACCGAGCTTTGCCGGCGATACCGTGATGGTCGGCGGGGCCGCCATGTACCCCAACAAGACCATCGTCGAGAACGCCGTCAACTCCAAGGACCACACCACCCTGGTGGCCGCCGTGAAGGCCGCGGGCCTGGTCGACACCCTCAACGGCAAAGGCCCGTTCACGGTCTTTGCGCCCACCAACGAAGCCTTCGCCAAACTGCCGGCAGGGGCGCTCGACAACCTGGTGAAACCGGAACACAAGGCCGACCTCACCAAGGTGCTGACCTATCACGTGGTGGCCGGTACCCACACCTCCAAGCAGTTGATGGCCGATGCCAAGATGCACGGTGGCAAGGCCATGCTCAAAACCGTCCAGGGCGAGCCGCTGACCGTCATGCTGCATGACGGCAAGCTGTGGGTGGTGGATGCCAATGGCGGCAAGGCCGCGATCACGATTGCCGACGTGATGCAGGCCAACGGCGTGATCCACGTGATCGACACGGTATTGATGCCTAAATAGAGCCCGGGCAGCTGGCGGGCACTGGCTGCCGTGTCCGTCAGGCCCCTGTCATGAAAAGACAGGCACCTGTCACCCGATGTGAAGCGCCCCGCTGCACCCCCGCCCTACAGTCTGTTCCAGCGTGATCCAACGCTCACAACAACAATGCAGACTGGAGAACACACCCATGGCCAAAGCCGTGCGCTTCTACGAAACCGGTGCCCCCGAAGTCCTTCGCTACGAAGATGTCGAGGTGGGCGAACCTGGCCCAGGCGAGGTCCTGCTTCGCCACGAGGCCGTGGGCCTGAACTACGCCGACACCTATTTTCGCAATGGCACCTACCCGATCCCCATGCCCAACGGCATCGGCGTCGAGGCGGCTGGCGTGGTGGTGGCCCTGGGCGCGGGCGTAAGCAACGTCGCGGTCGGTGACCGCGTCACCTACACAGGCTTCATCAACACCCTCGGCGCCTACAGCACCGAGCGCATCATCCCGGCCGCACCGCTGATCAAGCTGCCAGCCAACATCAGCTGCCAAACCGCCGCGGCCATGACCATGCGCGGCCTCACATCGTCCTACCTGCTGCGCCGCATCTACGCCTTCAAGCCGGGTGACAGCGTGCTGCTGCATGCCGCCGCCGGCGGTGTCGGGCTTATCGTGTCGCAGTGGGCCAAGCTGCTCGGCCTGAACGTGATCGGCACCGTGTCCACCGAGGCCAAGGCCGAGCTTGCCCGTGCCCATGGCTGCAGCCACATCATCAACTACAGCCGCGAGGACGTGGCCAGCCGCGTGCGCGAGATCACCGACGGCGTGGGCGTGAACGTGGTGTTCGACAGCGTCGGGCGCACCACCTTCATGGGCTCGCTCGACTCGCTCAAGCGCCGTGGCCTGATGGTTTGCGTGGGCACCGCCTCCGGCACCATCGAGCCGTTCGACCCGCAGATCCTGGCGATGAAGGGCTCGCTGATGCTGACCCGCCCGGCCCTGGCCGACTACATCGCCGACCCGGCCGAGAAAGCCGCCCTGGCCGGCGAGCTGTTCGACCATGTGGCCAGCGGGCGGATCAAGATCGAGATCAACCAGCAGTACGAACTCAAGGACGCCGTGCAAGCCCACCGCGACCTGGAGGCACGCAAGACCACCGGTTCATCGATCTTCTGCATCTAAGGGCGGGCCACATCATGCAAGTCGAACAACTGACCTGCACCATCGGTGCCGAGCTGGTGGGCCTGAACCTGGCCGACGCGATCCACGACGACGGCCTGTTCGCCGAGGTTCGCCAGCAGTTGCTCAAGCACCGCGTGCTGTTTCTGCGCAACCAGGACATCAGCCACGCCGAGCACGTGGCGTTCGCCCGGCGCTTCGGCGAGCTGGAGGACCACCCGGTGGTCGGCAGCCACCCCGAGCACCCGGGCCTGGTGCAGATCCACAAGTCGCCAGAAACGCCGGTAGACCGCTACGAGAACGCCTGGCACACCGACACCACCTGGCGCGAGAACCCCTCCATGGGCGCGGTGCTGCGCTGCCTCGAATGCCCGCCGGTGGGCGGCGACACCGTGTGGGCGAACATGGTGGTGGCCTACGAGCGCCTGCCGGCGGACGTCAAGGCCAAAATCGAAGGCCTGCGCGCGCGGCACAGCATCGAGGCCAGCTTTGGCGCCGCCATGCCCATCGACAAGCGCCTGGCGCTCAAGGCGCGCTACCCGGATGCCGAGCACCCGGTGGTGCGCACCCACCCGGAAACCGGCGAGAAGGTGCTGTTCGTCAACAGTTTCGCCACCCACTTCAGCAACTACCACACGCCTGAGCGGGTTCGCTTCGGGCAGGACTTCAACCCAGGGGCGTCCGAGCTGCTGCGCTACCTGATCAGCCAGGCGACCATCCCCGAGTACCAGGTGCGCTGGCGCTGGAAGCCCAACAGCATTGCCATCTGGGACAACCGCAGCACCCAGCATTACGCGGTCATGGACTACCCGCCCTGCCACCGCAAGATGAACCGCGCCGGCATCATTGGCGACAAGCCCTATTGATGGGGCTTGCCGTGAGGGTTGTGGCGAGCCCTATGGGCTAGCCGTGAGAGTTGTGGCGAGCATGAGATCGAGCGCCGCCCGCGCGGCGCATCGCGGATAAATCCGCTCCTACATTTGTTGCAACGTGCCTATGCCTGATAGGCCATGGTTGCCAGC
>NZ_JBIVAB010000016.1:0-134456 GCF_044745345.1 Pseudomonas sp. NPDC087029
GCGTCGTACAAACAAGGCTGGCAACCATGGCCTATCAGGCATAGGCACGTTGCAACAAATGTAGGAGCGGATTTATCCGCGATGCGCCGCGCGGGCGGCGCGCGATCTCAATAACGCTACTCCCCCAACGCCAGGCACCTTAACGGCGGTAGTAGTGATGATCGGCTTCATAGCGATGGCGCATGGCGCGCTCATGCTGGCGCTGCCAATCGCGGCGCCGTTCATAGTCGCGCCGTGCCTGCTCGCGGCGCCATTGCTCGCGGCGCCAGTTTTCCCGGCGCCAGTCGTCGCGGTCGTGCCGGCGGCCGTCGTGCCAGTAACGGTCGTCATGGGCCAGCAAGGTCGCCGGCTGCTCCACCGCCATGCTGGCCAGGTTCGGCCAGGGGTTCTCGGCAGCCTTCACGGCAACGGCCTCGGTGGCCCGCGCAGGGGCCGAAACGTTCATCGGTGTTGCAGATGCCGAGCCCATTGCCGCGAACGCGAACAGGCCAACCAGCACTATCCGTGGGACATGGATTTTCATGAGCGAAGACAACCTCTGCTGACTATGGGGCGTTAGGCCAAGGGCCTGTTCACATAGACCAGCAAAGCGGAAAAAGTTCTAGAAAACCGTAACTTAAATGCTCGCCCCGGCATCACCCGCTGCTGGCCCGATGCAGTCATCGGCGGCCAGGGGCGTTATACTCCGCGCCCTTATCCAGGCCCCGGAGCGCTCATGCGGCAGGTTCTTCTCATCGTCGATGTCCAGTCCACCTTCAGCCCGCCCGAATGGCTGGTCGATGGCATCCGGGCGTTGTCGGCGACCATTCCGACCATCGCCTCGATCGAGCTGCACGACGAACAGGCCACGCCCTTCCAGAAACAGCTCGGCTGGCACCCCGCGGCCCAGGACGAGAGCCTGGTCGAAGCCGACAGGGTGTTCGTCAAGCACGGCTACGGGCAGACCGCAGAAACCCTCGAACACCTGCGCCAGCTGGGCGCGCAGCGGGTCCTGGTGTGTGGCCTGCAGACCGAAACCTGCGTGCTGGCCGCAGGCTTTGCCCTGTTCGATGCGGGGTTGATGCCGACCCTGATCACCGACCTTACTGTCGGCTCGTCGTTGGACAGCTCGGGGAAAATGGGCATCGAGCTGTGGAAGCACCACTTCGGCAACGTCACCACCCGCGCCGAGATCCTTGCCGAACTGCAAGGCTGACGATCAGGCGGCATGAATGCTGCCCGCCTCGATATGCCGCCCCAGCTTGAGCGCCTGCTCCTGCAGCACGCGCATCAGCTGCAGCGCCGCCTGCGACGGCGGCTCGAAGCGTGAGTGGACGAAGCTGATGTCGAAATGAATGTCCTCGGCCAAAGGCACCACCGCCAGGCCGCTGTCCTGGGCCACGAACTCGTCGATCAGGGTAACGCCCATGCCTTGCTTGACCAGCGCCACGGCTTCGTTGGCATTGGTGAACGACAGCAGCGACTCGAGCTGCAGCCCTTGGCGCGCGATCGCCTCGGCCAGCAGCTGGCCGAACGGCATGTCCGGGCGAAACAGCAGCAGGGCATGGCCCTGCAACTGGTGCAGGCTTAGCGTGGGCTGCTGCGCGAGCACATGCTCAGGGGGCATCACCGCCACCATGCGCCCGCGCATGAAGGGCTGCGAATGCAGGTGATCGTGAACCACCGGCAGGGCGGCGATCGCCAGGTCGACCTTCTTCGACAGGATCTGGTTGGGCATCTCGCCCATCAGCGTGGTCTGCCACTCGATCTGCAGCGCGGGCGACTCGCGCTTGAGCTGCGCCAGGCCCATGGGGATCACCACCGTCGACAACGAAGCGCTGCAGCACAGGCGCAGCTTGCGGTGGCTGCCGGCTGCCAGTGACAGGGCGCATTCATTGACCTGCAGCGCTGCCTGGTACACCCGCTCGACCTCGCGAAACAGCACCTGCGCTTCCTCGGTGGGGACCAGGCGGTTGTTGATGCGCTCGAACAGGCGGTAGCTCAGCCGCCCCTCGATGTAGCCGATCAACTTGCTCACCGCCGGCTGCGAGACATACAGCAGCTTGGCGGCGGCGCTGATCGAGCCGGTCAGCATGACCGCGCGAAACACTTCCATGTGCCGCAATTTGAACAGCATCGTGCTGGCGTCGGCGCCTGCTTTGCCGGGCTGCATGGGTATTACCTCCGGTTATGGTCCTGGCCATCTGTGTATGAGCGTAATGCACGCCCCCGCAGTATCGTGAGCCCAGGTAAATCGCCTGGACGGCGAACGATAACAAGATCTGCAGGCAAGCGCAGCGACGCTTGAAGGAGGCGCCCTTGAACATCTTTGATGAACCGAAGATCGATTGCCATAACCATTTGTTTGACCCTGCACGCTTTCCCTACCACCCGGATGCGCCCTATGCACCTACTGGCCAGGAGGTGGCGCCGCTCGAGCAGTTCAACCAGGTGATGGACGCTTACGGCGTGCGCCACGCCTTGCTGGTGGGGCCCAACAGCGGCTACCACACCGACAACCGCTGCCTTCTCCATGCGCTGGCCAGCGGGGCGGGGCGCTTCAAGGGCGTGGCGGTGGTCGATCGCCACATCAGCCTGGAGCAACTGGCCGCGCTGCGTGAGCAAGGGGTGGTGGGCGTGGCGTTCAACCCGGCGATGCATGGTCTTTCCAGGTTGCAGGAGGCCGAGCCGTTGCTGGCCAGGCTGGCCGAACTGGGCCTGTTCGCGCAGATCCAGGTCTGCGATGACCAGCTGGTCGACTTGCAGGGCCTGATCACCCGCAGCCCGGTGCGCGTGCTGATCGACCACTGCGGGCGCCCGAACGCCGCCGCCGGCGTGCAGCAGGCGGGCTTTCAGGCCTTGCTCGGGCTGGCCCGGCTTGGCCGGGTCTACGTGAAACTCTCCGGCATGCAGAAGTTCGCCGCCGCCCATGCCCTGCACGCGCAGAGCAGCGCCTACGTGCAGGCGCTGCTCGTTGCCTTCGGCGCCGAGGCCTGTGTGTGGGGTTCGGACTGGCCGTTCATCCGCCAACCTGTGCGGGTCGACTACGGCCCGCTGCTGAAGCTGGCCGAGCGCCTGATGCCCGACGATCGGTTACGCCGCAAAGTCCTGTGGGACACGCCCAGGCGCCTGTTCGGCTTCGCCTGACCTGCGCGCATTTGCCATTCCAATAACAACAGAGCATTTGTCATGACTGTCGAACAGCACCTTGGCCAAGGCGTGCTAGACACGCCCGCACGCCTGCAACAAAGGACCCGCACCCGCTTCATGATCCTGGCGTTGATCTCCGGCGGCACCATGATCAACTACCTGGACCGCAGCGTGATGGGCATCGCAGCCCCCAGCATCAGCGCCGACCTGGGTTTGAACGCGGCGTTGATGGGGGTGATCTTCTCGGCGTTCTCCTGGACCTACGCCGCCGCGCAGATACCCGGCGGCATCCTCATTGACCGCCTCGGCACCAAGTTCACCTACTGGCTGGCGCTGACCCTGTGGTCGTTGTTCACCGGCCTGCAAGGCCTGGCCCAGGGCTTCTTGTCGCTGCTGGGCATGCGCTTTCTGGTGGGCGTGACCGAAGCGCCGTGCTTCCCCACCAACAGCCGCGTGGTGGCGACCTGGTTCCCGCAGAGCGAGCGGGCCCGGGCCACGGGCATCTACACCTTTGCCGAGTACACGGGCCTGGCGTTTCTCACGCCCTTGCTGTTTTGGCTGCTGCACGCCTACGGCTGGCGCTTTCTGCTGATGGCGGTGGGCCTTCTGGGGGTGCTGTATGGCCTTGTGTGGTGGCGCAAGTACCACGAGCCGCATCAATCCACCTCTGCCAACCGCGCCGAGCTCGACTACATCGCCGCCGGCGGTGGGGTGGTCGATGGCGGGCAGAAGGCCACGGTGTTTCGCTGGTCGCAGATCCCGGCGCTGCTCAGGCACCGCAACATGCTGGGCATCTGCCTGGGGCAGTTCGCCTGCAACTCGACCAACGTGTTCTTCCTGACCTGGTTCCCCACCTACCTGGTCACCGAGCGGCACATGCCCTGGCTCAAGGTCGGCTGGGTCGCGGTACTGCCTTTCATCGCCGCGTCCCTGGGTACCCTGGCCGGCGGCTGGCTGTCGGACGCCTTGCTGCGCCGTGGCTACTCGCTGAACCTGGCGCGCAAGCTGCCGGTGATCGCCGGCCTGCTGAGCGCTTCGGTGATCGTGCTGGCCAACTACGTGCAGTCCGATGCCTGGGTGATCGCCATCCTCTGTGTCGCCTATTTTGCCCAGGGCATGTCGGCGCTGGCCTGGATGATCGTTTCCGATATCGCCCCCAAGGGGCTGCTGGGCCTCAGTGGCGGGCTGTTCAACCTGTTCGCCAACGCCGCCGGCATCGTCACCCCGCTGACCATCGGCCTGATCGTCAGCGCCACGGGCTCGTTCGTCTGGGCCCTGGCCTTCGTGGCCACCATCACGGCGCTGGGTGCGCTGTGCTACCTGTTCATGGTGCGCGACCTGCGTCGCCTGCCGGATCTCCCCTGTGTCGAAAATGGAGCAAGACAATGAGCCAAACCCTGCAAGGGCAAACTGCAATCGTCACCGGCGGCATGCGCGGCATCGGCCTGGCCATCGCCCAGCGGCTGCACAGCGCAGGCGCCCAGGTGGTGATCTGGGACCTCGCGGTCGATGGCTGGGACAGCACCGCCAATGGCTTTGAGCCGGTGCTGCGCCAGGCGCTGGACGTGGCCTCGCTGGCCTCGGTGCAGGCGGCGTTCGCCCAGGTGCTGGAGCGCCTGGGGCAGGTCGAGATCCTGGTCAACAATGCCGGCATCAACGGCCCGGTGCTGCCGTGCTGGGAGTACCCGCCTGAGGCCTGGGACAAGGTCATTGCCGTTGACCTTAACAGCGTCTTCTATTGCTGCCGCACAGCAATCGCACACATGCGCGAGCGCGGTTTCGGGCGCATCGTCAACATCGCTTCGATGGCGGGCAAGGACGGGGTGCAGTACATCTCGGGATACTCCGCGGCCAAGGCCGGGGTCATCGCCTTCACCAAGGCGGCAGCCAAGGAGCTGGCGCAGGACGGCGTGCTGCTCAACTGCATCGCCCCGGCCATGGTCGAAACCCCGCTGATGGCCGAGATGACCGCAGAGCACATCGCCGCCAGCAAGGCCAAGATCCCCATGGGGCGGTTTCTCAAGGCCGAAGAGATCGCCAACATGGTGGCCTGGGTCGCCGGGCCGGAATGCAGCTTCACCACCGGCTTTGTGTTCGACCTCAGTGGCGGCAGGGCGACCTATTGAGAACCCTGGCGGTAGCGCACCTGACGGCCTTGGACCTGGCCCCCGCGGCGCTGGTGCGCGAGGCCGGCCGGGCAGGCTTTGGCGCCGTCGGGCTGCGCCTGCACCCGGTACAACCGGGGGCGCAGGCTTACTCGCTGGTGCCGGGCAGCCAGGCGCTGGGGGAGCTCAAACGGGTGATGGCGGGCGAGGGCGTGCGGGTTGCCGATATCGAATTCGTTGCGCTGACACCCGAGGTGCGGGTTGCCGAGCTCCACGCCTTGCTCGCCGCAGGTGCCGAGCTTGGCGCGCAGAGCCTCACGGTGTCCGGGGACGACCCGGATGATGCGCGGCTGACCCAGCATTTCGCGGCGTTGTGCGAGCTGGCCCGTGGCTACGGGCTGCGTGTGGACCTCGAGTTCATGCGCTGGCGGCCGGTGAGCACGCTGCAGCACGCGGCGGGCGTGGTAACTGCAGCCGGGCAGGGCAACGCCGGTGTGTTGCTCGATGCCTTGCACCTGTTTCGTTCAGGGGGTGGGGTGGCGGACATTGCCCAGGTGCCTGCGGGTTACCTGCGCAGCGTGCAACTGTGCGATGCGCCGTGGCAGGCGCCGGTGGATGCGCAGATCATCGAGGAGGCCCGGGAGGGGCGGTTGTTGCCGGGGCACGGGCAACTGCCATTGGCCGCGTTGCTGGCGGCGTTGCCAGCGCAGGTGCAGATCAGTGTCGAAACGCCCTCGCGGGGGCGTGCTGATCACCAGCGCCTGCGCCAGGCACATGATGCCACCTGTGCCTGGCTGTTTGATCGCGCCCTTAAGGATTGACCTGGTAGCCACGCCCCTGCAGGCAGCCGCTGTTGGCACTGGCGTATGCCGAGCTCTGTGCCTGGCCCTGGTCGCGCCGGTCCTGGCGGCGCTCCTGGCGCTGGCGCGCGCCGCCGACCACGGCCCCGGCGGCGGCCACTTCGCCGGCGCGGTTCTGGCGATACTGCTGCTTGGCATCGTCGCTGGCGCGATCGTAGATCGCTTCGTGCTGGTTGCCGCGCACCTGCGCACCTACAGCGCCCGCCGCAGCGCCCGCGGCCGCGCCTTTGACCCGGCCACCGACATGCGGGCTGGTGCTGCCGCCGGCACTGTTGGCGGCATTGCTGGCCACGGTGTTGCAATCATTGATATCGAGCTGCATCTGCTGGCTGCTCTGGCCCTTGAGCGGTACCACCGACTGGGCCTGGACTGCCGGCGCTGCCAAAAGCAGCACCAGCAGGTAACGCCACGAGCGCGCATGCATGGCACACCTCCACTGGATAGAAACCGCATCACTCAGAATAGTTGGGTCACGGGGTAGCTGCCGAACGCAGCGGCACCTCGCGCAGCAGCCAGGACAGCGCGAACGCCACGCTGGTAACAACCGCTGCCACCAGGAACACCCCATGCATCGCCCCGGAAAACGCCTGCAGGTAGGCCTGCTGCAGCGGCGCGGCCAGTGCGTGCACGGCCGTGGGCGACAGGCTCGCGGGGCCGCCGGGGGTGGCGGCGAAATCGCTGGACAGGCTGTTGAGCAGCGAATGGGAGAACAGCGCGCCGAACACCGACACGCCGACCGAGCCGCCAATCGAGCGGAACAGCGTCGCGCCCGAGGTGGCCACGCCCATGTGGCGCCGTTCCACGCTGTTCTGCACCGCCAGGATCAGCACCTGCATGACCATGCCCAGGCCTGCGCCCAACAGGCCCATGTACAGGTTCAACAGCAGCTTTGGCGTGTCCAGCTCGAGCCGGCTCAACAGCCCCAGGGCAATCACCTGCAGCAAGGTGCCGACGATCGGGAAGATCCGGTAGCGCCCCCAGCGGCTGATCAGCCGCCCGGTAATGGCCGACACCACCAGCAGGCCGCCCATCAACGGCAGCATCTGCAAGCCGGCGCTGGTTGGCGTGGCGCCCTTGACCACCTGCATGTACAGCGGCAGGAAGGTCACCGAACCGAACAGCGACACCCCGACGATCAGGCCGATCAGCCCGGCCAGCACGAAGGTGCGGTGGCGGAACAGGTGCAGCGGCATGATCGGCTCGGCGGCGCGGCGTTGCTCGAAGATGAAGCCGACCAGGCCGATGACCGCGAACAGCGCCAGGCACAGGATGTCCAGCGACGCCCAGGGCACCAGGCTGCCGCCAAGGCTGGTGATCAGCACCAGCGAGCCCAGGGTCACGGTGAGGAAGAACGCGCCGATGTAGTCCACCACGTGCTTGACCGGCGCCACATGCGGGCGGAACACGCCGCCGATGACCAGCACCGCCAGCAGGCCCAGCGGCAGGTTGATGAAGAAGATCCAGTGCCACGACAGGTGCTCGACCAGAAAACCGCCAATCAGCGGCCCGACCACGGTCGCCAGGCCGAACACGCCGCCGAACAGGCCCTGGTAGCGGCCCCGCTCGGCAGGCGGGATGACATCGCCGATGGCGGCCATCGCCACCACCATCAGGCCGCCACCGCCCAGCCCTTGCAAGGCGCGGAACAGGATCAGCTGGGTCATGTCCTGGGCCAGGCCGCACAGGGCCGAGCCGAGCAGGAACAGGGCAATGGCGATCTGCAGCACGCGCTTGCGCCCATACAGGTCGCCGAACTTGCCATAAAGCGGCACCACCACGGTCGAGGCCAGCAGGTAGGCGGTGACCACCCAGGACAGCCAGCGCAGGCCGCCCAGGTCGCTGACGATGGTCGGCAGGGCGGTGGAGACGATGGTCTGGTCGAGGGCGGCGAGGAACATCACCAGCATCAAGGCGCCGAGCAGCCAGGGGAGGGAGGCCTTGGGCGCGTCGGCGGCGAGGGGTGGCATCTCGGATTGGGAGGCGGGTGCGTTCATGTTCACTGGGCCTCGCCCTGGGCGTACTGGCGCCCGGTGGCCTCAAGGCCCGCCAGCGCGAAGTGGTACAGGTGGTCGCTCACCTCGTCGGCCGGCATGCCGAGAATCTCGTGCAGGGCGCTGGAGGTGCCGCGCGGGCCGATCAGCAGCATCGCCCAGGGCGCCGTGACGCAGAGGATGCAGCGGGTCAGCGCGGGCGCCTGCAGCGGGATGGCGGTGATCTCGCTGAACAGGCCCTTGAGCAGTGCCAGCTTCAGCGGCGTGCCGGCCTGCAGGTGGGCCTGGCCATGCGGGCTGGGCGCCAGCACCTCGGCGGCCAGCACGCGCAGGTGCCAGTTGTTGCGCACCTGGGTGGCCTTGCTGACCACCAGCTCGATCAGCTCGCGCAGCCGTTGCGTTGCCGGCTGCTGGCCAAGGGTGATGCGCTGCAGGTCGGCGATGTCCAGGAAGCGCCGGCGGGCCTCATCGAGCACCGCCAGGTAAAGGCCGTTGCGGCTGCCGAAGTGGTAGTTGATCGACGCCAGGTCGACCTCGGCCTTGGCCGCCACCGCCTTGTTGCTGGCTTCGGCGTAGCCGACGGCGGCGAACAGTTCACCGGCCGCCTGCAGGATGCGGGCACGGGTGGCTTCGCCATCCTTGCGGGGTTCACGCTGGGTAATCGCCATGGTCTGGTTTCCTTGTAGGGATGTGCCGAGCCTGGGTCAGATTTAACTTAAATTCAATTTAAATTTAGTGATGACGACGAAAGGCACCCGCGCACGGCAAAGCCGACCGGATGGCGCCCGCCACTAGGGCCAGAGGCTTCACCTATGGTATACAAGCGGTTACCGCTACCATCATCGTCCGCCACCTGGAGGCGTCGACGCATGGCTGGTGATGTTCATGCCTTGCTGCCCTGATTGAGAAACGGAGATTCGCCGATGACCGCCACCGACCGTCTGAGCCTGCTGCAATTCGAGCACCTGGGCCTGGACGATGTTGCCGCTGCCGAATTCAAGATCGCGCTCAAAGCATTGCGCGACCTGGCGCTGGAAGACCGCTACGAACACCACGCCGCCCTGCACCTGGGCGACATCGCTGACGCCGAAGACCGCCAGCAACTGGAAGAGGCCCGCAACTGGGGCATCGGCTTCCTGCAAGGGGTGACCTGTGCCAAGGGCCTCTCCCAGGCCCAGACCGACGGCCTGCGCCGGGTCTTCCAGACGGCGGCCGAACGCACCCTGGCACGCATCCGCAGCTGATCCGCGCTTCGCCCGCACGGCGAGGGCAGGGTATCGATGATCAGGTCGATGCCCTGGCCTCGCCGTTTTGCCATCTCCGCCCGCAATTCGTGTTCCTTCCCTGCACAAGTACATTTTCCTACTAGGCTTGCACCTGTCAGCGTGCAGGAAGGCCTGGAATGACTGCTTGTTACAAGACTGTCCTCAGGGAAACCACATGAGCATGAACGGGCCCGGCAACCTGGTCATCTGCGAATACTGCGATGCGGTGTACGCGCGTGCGCCCGTGCAGCGGCACCAGCGTGCGCTGTGCCCGCGCTGCGGCGGCGTGCTGTACCGCCATACCAGCCTCAGCGTGCAGCAGCGCCTGGCACTGAGCGTCACCGGCGCGGTGCTGCTGGTGTTCGCCAACCTCTACCCGATGATGACCATCGGCATGCAGGGGCTGACCAACTCGGCCACCCTGTGGGATTCGGTGCTGATCCTGAGCAGCGGCAGCATCACCTTCATCGCCCTGGTGATGGCCCTGGCCGTGATCTTCGCCCCCGTGCTGCAAATCGCCTTGTTGTGCTGGCTATTGAGCTTCGCCCTGGCCGGCCGCCGGGCGCCCGGGTTTGCCCTGTGCATGCGCTGCCTGGAGGGCCTGCGGCCCTGGAGCATGCTGGAAGTCTGCCTGCTGGGCGCGCTGGTGGCCGTGATCAAGCTGGCCGGCCTGCTCGATGTGATCCCCGGCATCGGCCTGATCGCCCTGGCCGCGCTGAGCATGCTCATCATCTATATCGCCGGGCGCGACATTCGCGACCTGTGGGAGCTGGTATGAGCACACCGCTGCAGGCCGAGGACCTGGGCCTGTGCCTGTGCCACGGCTGCGGCCAGGCCTGTGACCTGCGCGACGGCGCGCACACCTGCAACCGCTGCGGCGCGCCGCTGCACCCGCGCAAGAGCAACGCCATCAGCCGCGGCTGGGCCTTTCTGCTGGCGGCGCTGGTGTTCTACATCCCGGCCAACCTGCTGCCGGTCATGCACACCGAAATGCTCGGCAGCGGCAGCGACAGCACCATCGGTGGCGGGGTGCTGGAGTTCTGGGAAGCCGGCGCCTGGGACATCGCCCTGATCATCTTCATCGCCAGCATCGGCGTGCCGGCGGTGAAGTTCTTTTCCCTCGGCCTGCTGCTGTTCACCGCCCAGAGCGGCTCGCGCTGGGCGCGCCGGCAGCGCTCGCAGCTGTACCGCGCCGTGGAGCTGATCGGCTACTGGTCGATGCTCGATGTGATCGTGGTGGCGCTGGTGGCTGCCCTGGTGCAGTTGCGCGGCCTGGGCACCATCGAGCCGCGCCCGGGCATCCTGTTTTTCGGCATGGTGGTGGTGCTGACCATGTTTTCGGCAATGAGCTTCGACCCACGCTTGATCTGGGACGACCCTGGCAACGACGGAGGCGGCACCGATGGCGCAAGCGAGTGACAACCGAGAAGGCCCAGGGCAGGCGCAGATTCGTACCCGGCGCTGGAATGTATCGCTGGTGTGGATCGTGCCGATCCTGGCGATCCTGGTCGGCGCTTCGCTGGTGGTGCGCAACTGGATGCAGCAAGGGCCGGTGATCTCGATTTCGTTTCCTTCCGGCGAAGGCCTGGTGGCGCACAAGACCCAGGTCAAGTACCGCAGCGTGGTGATTGGCGAGGTGACCACGGTGGACCTGGCCGAAGACCACAAGAGCGTGCTGGTCAAGGTGCAGCTGTCCAACGATGCCAAGTCGTTCGCCACCGAAGGCGCGCGCTACTGGGTGGTGCGCCCGCGGATTGGCGCCGGGGGCATTTCCGGGGTGGATACGCTGCTGTCGGGCAGCTTCATCGGCGCCGATGCCGGTGAATCGAAGGCGCCGGCAAAAAACTTCACCGGCCTGGACCTGCCGCCGCCGATCACCTATGGCGAGAAGGGCAAGCGCTTCAAGCTCAGCGCCAGTGACCTGGGTTCGCTGGATATCGGCTCGTCGATCTACTACCGCAAGATCCCGGTGGGCGAGGTGGTGTCCTTCAATCTGCAGGAGGATGGCAAGGGCGTGGAAATCGGCGTGTTCGTGCAGGCGCCCTACGATGCCTTCGTCACCGACGACACGCGCTTCTGGAACGCCAGCGGCGTCGACATGCAGATCGGCGCCAATGGCCTGAAGGTCGATACCGAGTCGCTGTCGTCGATCCTGGTGGGCGGGCTGGCATTCGGTTCGCCCGACTTCGCCCCCGACGCCCACCCCGCCCAGGACCAGGCGCAGTTCCAGCTGTTCGCCGACCGCGAAACGGCGCTGTCGCCGCCCAACGGCCAGGCCCAGTACCTGCAGCTGCGCTTCGACCAGGCCATGCGCGGCCTGTCGGTGGGCGCGCCGGTGGAGTTCAAGGGGGTGGAATTCGGCAAGGTCACCTCGATCCAGCTCGACTACGACCCGGTCAAGCAGAGCTTCCCGGTGGTGGTCGATGCGGTGATCTACCCGCAGCGCCTGGGCCCGGTGCACCAGAAGATGCTCGGCGTGTTCAAGCAGACCCCAGGCGACATGGCCGGCGCCCGGCGCCTGATCGGCACCTTCGTCGAGCATGGCCTGCGGGCCCAGGCGCGCAGCGGCAACCTGATCACCGGGCAGATGTTCATCTCCCTGGACTTCTACCCCGATGCGCCCAAGGTCACCTTCGACATGGCGGCCGAGCCCATCGTCATCCCCACGCTGCCGGGCAGCCTGGAAAAACTCCAGGAGCAGTTGCAGCACTTCATCGCCCGTATCAGCAAGTTGCCGCTGGAGAGCATCGCCAACAACCTCGACGGCAGCCTGCGCGACCTGCGCGCCAACCTCAAGCAGTTCAATGGCCAGACCTTGCCTGGGGTGAAAACCACCCTGGACGAGATCCACAAGACCTTGCAGACCGCCAACGCGGCGATCTCCGAGGACTCGCCGCAACGCGAACGGCTAGGCGAGACGCTGGACGAGCTGGAACGCATGTCGCGCTCCTTGCGCGACCTGTCGGACTACCTGGGCCGCCACCCCGAATCGCTGATTCGTGGCCGGCCCAAGGCGGCCGGTGCAGACAACCTGAAACCTTGAGGGCGCAGGCCAGAGGAGTGCCACCCGATGCATCGAATGCGCAACCTGTGTGGGGCCGCTGTGCTCACGCTGCTGTGGGGCTGCAGCAGTACGCCGAACAACTACCACACCCTGGTGCCGGCCCAGCCGGTGAACAGCGGCGGCCAGCCGGTGCTGGTCGGCCGGGTGGTGCTGCCGCCGCAGGTGGACCGCCCGCAATTGGTGGTGCGCCAAGGTGCCAGTGGCCTGGCGATTCTGGAAACCGAGTGGTGGGGCGCCAACCTGGTCGACGAGTTCCGCAGTGCCCTGCAGGACCTACTGGGTGGCCCAGCCGCCGGTGCCAAGGCGCTGCTCAGGGTGGATGTGCAGCGCTTTGACAGCGTGCCCGGGCAATACGCCGCGCTGGACACGCTGTGGCGCCTGAAACGCCCGGGCGAGGCCGAGCTGACCTGCCGCACCGCGGTGCAGACGCCGGCCGACAACAGCATCAACAGCCTGGTCAACGCCCAGCAGGCCAACCTGCGCAAGCTCGCCGAAGCCGTGCGGGCGGCGGCGGTGCCTGGCAGAAGCAGTTGCCCGTCCCTGCAATGACCCGGTCGCTGGCCGGCTGGCGGCTCAGCGCATGTGCAGGATGATCGGGCTGCTGCTGGCGGGGTCGGTATGCCCGCGCAGCTTGCCGACGGCCTTGGCCTGCACCGCGCCGCCATGGTTGCCCCAGGTGCTGCGCACGAAGCTCAGCACCTCGGCAATCTCCTGGTCCGACAACTGCTCGCGGAAGGCCGGCATGCGGTAGGCATCCGGCAACCCCGCCGCGACGATGCGTTGCGAGCCATTGAGGGTGATGTTGATGGCCGAGGCATCTTCCTTGGCCAAGGCCGAGGTGGCGCCGGCCAGCGGCGGCATCCATTCGCGCTGGCCCTTGCCGTCCAGGCCATGGCAGGTGGCGCAGCGGGTCAGGTAGGTGTGCGCGCCGGGGTGGTCCAGGCGCTCGCCGGCGTTTGCCTGGTACTGCCAGGGCGTGCCGTCGCGCCCCGGGTCGCCCGGCAGCGACTTGAGGTAGCGGGCGATCGCCGCCAGGTCGTCATCGGCCATGAACTGGGTGGAGTTGTTGAACGCCTCGGTCATCGAACCGAACACCACCGCGTGCTGGTTACGCCCGGTCTTGAGAAACTGCACGATCTGCGCTTCGCTCCAGCGGCCCAGGCCGGTGTTGTGGTCGGTGCGCAAGCTGGGCGCGTACCAGCCGTCGAGCAAGGCGCCGGCGAGGAAGGGCGCGCCGGCTTCGTCCAGGGCCTTTTCGTTGAACGCCAGGCCACGTGGGGTATGGCAACTGCCGCAGTGGCCCGGGCCCTGGACGATGTAGGCGCCGCGGTTCCACAGCGCGTCCTGGCCCGGCTTGCCGGCGTAGGGCGTGGTGGGGGCGAACAGGCCGTTCCACAGGGCGATGGGCCAGCGCAGGTTCAACGGCCAGGGGATGTCGCTGGGGATGTTGGCCTGCTGCGCGGGCTGCACGCCGTGCATGAAGAAGGCATACAAGGCGCGCACATCGTCATCGCTGAGCTTGGCGTAGGAGGGGTAGGGCATGGCCGGGTACAGGCGCTTGCCGCCCGGCGCCACGCCATGGCGAACCGCGCGGTCGAAGTCGGCCAGGCTGTAGGCGCCGATGCCGGTGGCGCGGTCAGGGGTGACGTTGGTGGCGTGGATCGCACCCAGCGGGGTGGCCATCTGCAGCCCGCCGGCAAACGGCTTGGCGCCGGGCAGGCTGTGGCAGGCCACGCAATCGCTGAGCCTGGCCACATACTCGCCACGGCTGACCAGCGCCGGGTCGGGGCTGGCGGCCTGTTCGGCGGCAAAGGGCGAGGCGGGCTCGCGGGTCACGTACCAGGCCAGCAGGCCTGCGGCGAGCAGGCAGGGCACTGCCAGCCAGCCCAGGGTCGTTGCCAATCGGCGTTGGGTCATGGGGCCGTCCTTGTCCGGTCAGCTGAAGGTGTAGCGGCTCAGGGGCAGGCTGCGGATGCGCTGGCCGGTAAGGTGCGCCACCGCATTGGCCACCGCCGGCGCCACCGCAGGCAGCGGCGGCTCGCCGATGCCGCCCATCTTCTCGCCGCTTTCGACGATGCGTACATGCACCCGGGCCATGCGCGAAGCCGGCAGGATCGGGTACAGGTCGTAGTTGCGCGCACGCGGCTTGCCGTCCAGGTACACCGCCTCTTCGACCAGCGTCTGCGACAGGCCCAGGGCCACGGCGCCGTTGACCTGGGCTTCGATGATCGCCGGGTTGACGATGCTGCCGGGGTCGATGGCCTGCCAGATGTCGTGCACCTTGACCTGGCCCTGTTCGATCGACACCTCGGCAATCACCGCCGCCTGGGAGCCGAACGGCGAGGCCATGGCCACGCCGCGGGCGCGCTTGCTGCCGTCCTCGGCGGTGAACGGGCCGCGCTTCCAGCCACCGGACAGCTCACCGACCGCATTGAGCAGGGTGGTCAGCCGGGGGTTGTCGCGCAGCAGGTGCAGGCGCAGCTCGAAGGGGTCCTTGCCGCCCTTGTCGGCCAGCTCGTCGAGAAATGCCTCGTAGAAGAAGTCGTTCAGCGAGTTGCCGACCGAACGCCAGTAGCCGAGCATCGCCGGGCCTTTTACGTAGATCTGCGCGATGCGTTTGTTGGCAATGGCGTAGGCCTTGCCCGACAGGCCTTCGAGGGCGGTGGGGTCGATCTTTTCGCCTTGCTTGCCGGCCAGGGCTTCGGTCGGGCCCTCGGTGGCGCTCACCGCTTCCAGCGCGACGGGTAGGCCGTCGGCATCCAGGCCTGCGCGGAACTTGACCACGGCCACCGGGCGCAGCACATCACGCAGAAACTCTTCCTCGCGGCTCCATATGAGCTTCACTGGCCGGCCCACGGCCTTGGCCAGGGCGATGGCCTGCGGGTAGGGGTTGGCCGAGTCATACAGGAAGTGGCGGCCAAAGAAGCCGCCGAGCAGCGGTGAGTGCAGGGTGATCTGCGCAGGGGCCAGGCCCGTGCGCTTGGCGATGTCGTCGCGGAACATGTCCGGTGCCTGGTTCGGCAGCCACACCTCCAGCGAGCCATCGGGGTTGAAGCGCGCCAGCGCCGAGGGCGGCTCCAGCTGGGCGTGGTTGAGGTACTGGTTGTGGTAGGTGGCCTCGACCTTGGTCTTGGCATTGGCCAGCGCGCCTTGCACATCCCCTTCGTGTTCATCGTCGCGGGCCGGGCCTTGCTGGGCCGCGAGATGATCGCGCCAGGCGTCGCTGGAAAAATCCGCCGGCATGGCGCGCACCTGGCTGTCTGCGGCCGGTTCCTGCCAGTCGACCTGCAGCGCTTCGACGGCGCGCTTGGCATGCCACCAGCGTTCGGCCACCACCGCCACGGCGCCGGGTAGCTGGTGCACCGAGTGCACGCCTGGCAGGCCCTGCACCTGGTCCTGGTTGCGCACGCTGCCCACCGTCATGCCCAGGCGCGGGGCGTGCTGCACGGCGGCGTGGAGCATGCCGTCGAGCTTGATGTCGATGGTGTACAGGGCCTTGCCGGTGGACTTGTCGTAGGCGTCCACGCGCCGCACCGGCTTGCCGATCCAGCGGAACTGGCTAGGGTCGCGCAGCTTGACGCTGGCAGGGTCCGGCACCGGCAGGTCCATGGCGCGCCCGGCCAGTTCGCCGTAGGCCAGCGCCCGGCCCGAGGCGCTGTGCAGCACCTTGCCAGGTTCGGTGCTCAGCTCGCCCAGCGGCACGCCCCATTGATCGGCGGCCGCCTGCATCAGCATGGCCCGGCACAGGGCGCCGAGGCGGCGCATGGTCGGGTAGCTCATGCGCACCGACATGCTGCCGCCGGTGATGCGCATGCCGTTTTCCATCACCACGTAGGCTTCACCGGGCGGGGCGCTGTCGACCAGGAAGGTGGCCGGGTCGGCGTCCAGTTCTTCGCCGACGATCTGCGCCATGGCGGTGTAGGTGCCTTGCCCGCCCTCCATGAACGGGCACAGCAGGCGCACGCTGCTGTCCGGGCGGATTTCCAGGAACGCCGGCACCTGGGTGCCGCGTTCGGTGGCGCTGGCGGTGGCCGCCTGCACCCGGGCGCTGCCCAGGGGCAGCCCGAAGCCCAGGACCAGCGCACCGATCGCGGTGCCGGCCACGAAGCGCCGGCGCGACAGGTTGACGGCTTCGCCCACGGGCAGGTCGAGCAGACTGGCGGGGGTATCGAAGGGCACGTTCATCAGGCCTTCTCCCCTTGGGCCAGTGCGTGCACGGCGGCATGGATGGCGTTGTAGGTGCCGCAGCGGCACAGGTTGACCATCGCCGCGGCAATCTGCTCGTCGCTGGGGCTGGCGCTGTGCTTGAGCAGCGCCGTGGCCGCCATCACCTGGCCGGATTGGCAGTAGCCGCACTGGGCCACCTGGTGTTCGACCCAGGCGGCCACCACACGCTTGCCCACGGCGTCGGCCTCGATGGCTTCGATAGTGGTCACCTCGCGCCCGACCACACCTGCCACCGGGGTGACGCAGGCACGCACCACGTTGCCGTCCACCAGCACCGAACACGCGCCGCACTGGGCCAGGCCGCAGCCGTACTTGGTGCCGGTCATGCCCAGGTCGTCGCGCAGCACCCACAGCAGGGGCGTGTCGGCTTCAGCCTCGACCTGGTAGGTCTGCTGATTGATTCGAAGTTCCATGGCTCACCTGCTGATCATCGGTTGTCGTCGCCTGGGGAATACGTTGTCCCCCAATCTAGAAACGCTAGCACACAGCTGAAACCATTCGTCTGGCGGGGGCTGCAGGTTCAGAGGATCAGGCAAGCAATCCGGCGGAATGCGCAAATGGGTGGCGGCCCCATCGCCGGCAAGCCGGCTCCCACAGAGGCTGCAGCGCGCTTGAGGCCCGCAGTGCCGACAAACAGGACTTCCAGCGGAAAAACCCGGATAATGCCGGCCAAATTTCGTTTTGCACGCTCAAATCACGGTAATCCCGCATGGAAATCAAGGTCAATTTTCTCGACAACCTTCGTCTTGAAGCCAAGTTCGACGACTTCACGGTGATCGCCGACCAGCCGATCCGCTACAAGGGCGATGGCTCGGCGCCGGGGCCGTTCGACTATTTCCTTGCCTCCTCGGCGCTGTGCGCGGCGTACTTCGTCAAGCTGTACTGCCAGACCCGCGATATCCCCACCGAGAATATCCGCCTGTCGCAGAACAACATCGTCGACCCGGAGAACCGCTACAACCAGATCTTCAAGATCCAGGTCGAGCTGCCCGAAGACATCTGCGAAAAGGACCGCCAGGGCATCCTGCGCTCCATCGACCGCTGCACGGTGAAGAAGGTGGTGCAGACCGGCCCCGAATTCATCATCGAACAGGTCGACAACCTCGACGCCGATGCCCAGGGCCTGCTGATGCCGGTGGCCGACACCAGCACCTACATCCCCGGCAAGGACCTGCCGCTGGAGCAGACCATCGCCAACATGTCCGGCATCCTCGCCGGGCTGGGCATGAAGATCGAGATCGCCTCGTGGCGCAACATCGTGCCCAACGTCTGGTCGCTGCACGTGCGCGACGCGCAGTCGCCGATGTGCTTCACCAACGGCAAGGGCTCGACCAAGGAGGCCGCGCTGGCCTCGGCGCTGGGCGAGTTCATCGAGCGGTTGAACTGCAACTTCTTCTACAACGACCAGTTCTGGGGCGAAGAGATCGCCAACGCGCCGTTCGTGCACTACCCCAACGAGCAGTGGTTCAAGCCCGGCCCCAAAGACGCGCTGCCGGCCGAGATCCTCGATGAGTACTGCCTGGAAATCTACAACCCGGACGGCGAGCTGCGCGGCTCGCACCTGTACGACACCAACTCGGGCAACACCGAGCGCGGCATCTGTTCGCTGCCGTTCGTGCGCCAATCCGATGAGCAGGTGGTGTACTTCCCGTCCAACCTGATCGAGAACCTGTTCCTCAGCAACGGCATGAGCGCCGGCAACACCCTGGCCGAAGCCCAGGTGCAGTGCCTGTCGGAAATCTTCGAGCGGGCGGTCAAGCGCGAGATCCTCGAGGGCGAGCTGGCCCTGCCGGACGTGCCGCAGCAAGTGCTGGCCAAGTACCCGGGCATCCTCGCCGGCATCCAGGGCCTGGAAGAACAGGGCTTCCCGGTGCTGGTCAAGGATGCCTCGCTGGGCGGTGAGTTCCCGGTGATGTGCGTGACCTTGATGAACCCGCGCACCGGCGGTGTGTTCGCCTCGTTCGGCGCCCACCCAAGCTTCGAGGTGGCGCTGGAGCGCAGCCTGACCGAGCTGCTGCAAGGGCGCAGCTTCGAGGGCCTGAACGACCTGCCGCAGCCGACCTTCGAAAGCCACGCGCTGACCGAGCCGAACAACTTCGTCGAGCACTTCATCGACTCCAGCGGGGTGGTGTCGTGGCGCTTCTTCAGCGCCAAGGCCGACTTCGAGTTCGTCGAGTGGGACTTCTCCGGCCACGGCGAAAACTCCAACAGCCAGGAAGCCGCGACCCTGTTCGGTATCCTCGAGAGCCTGGACAAGGAGGTGTACATGGCCGTGTACGACAACCTCGGCGCCACCGCCTGCCGCATCCTGGTGCCGGGCTATTCGGAGATCTACCCGGTCGAGGACCTGATCTGGGACAACACCAACCGCGCCCTGGGCTTCCGTGCCGACATCCTCAACCTGCACAGCCTCGACAACCGCGCCCTGCGCGCGCTGCTCAAGCGCCTGGACAACTGCGAGGTGGATGACTACACCACCATCACCACACTGATTGGCGTGGAGTTCGACGACAACACGGTCTGGGGCCAGCTCACCATCCTTGAGCTGAAGCTGCTGATTTGCCTGGCGTTGAAGCGTTTCGAAGATGCCAAGGAGCTGGTCGAGGCGTTCTTGCAGTTCAACGACAACACCGTCGAGCGCGGCCTGTTCTACCAGGCGCTGAACGTGGTGCTGGAAGTGCAGCTGGACGATGAGCTGGAAATGCAAGATTACGAGGCCAACTTCCGCCGCATGTTCGGCAACCCGCGCATGGATGCGGTGCTGGGCTCGGTGGACGGCAGCGTGCGCTTCCATGGCCTGACCCCGACCAGCATGAAGCTCGAAGGCCTGGACCGCCATCTGCGCCTGATCGAGAGCTACAAGAAGCTTCACGCTGCGCGGGCCAAGGCGGTCTGAGGCGACCTGGCCGGTCTCATCGCCGGCAAGCCGGCTCCCACCTCACCTGTAGGAGCCGGCTTGCCGCCGGTGTGTGGGAGCCGGCCGCCACAGGCAAACCCTTAGTCGGGCTAGTTCTTGCACTTGGCCATGACCACCTGGCAGGTGTTCGGCGTACCGCCCGAGCGCCCCGCATAGCGAATGCAGTTGTTCATCGACTTCTGCCTGGCAATGCTCAGCGTATTGCCCCACGCCAGCCCCCCTTCGCCCGTGGTCGGCACCGCCTTGGCAAAGCAGTTGGCGCCAGGCGCCGCCGCGTACTGGCGCGCCTTGCTGCCCTTGCTCGAACACCCGGCCGCCAGCACCAGCGCCAGGGCGAGCAGGGCATGCGCGGCCCATTGCGCGTAGGGGGGAGCGGTGCGAGCGGTCATGCCAGTGCCTCTGCCAGGGGGAGGGTTAATGCTTTCAGGATATGTCAATCAAGCCAAGCGGTGAACTTATCGGATGACTTGGCGATCCGTTGCTAAGCGCACCCCTGCGCAGGCCTGATGGAGCGGGCAACCGCGCCCACGCCATCAGTTCCGGGTCACTGACTGATAAGGAGGCGCCGTGACCGCTACCGAGCAAACCCTCTACCGATGCACGCCCAGCCCACTGCATGCGATTCTGCTGGCCGGTACGGTGCCGCTGTTCCTCGGCGCCTTGTTGAGTGACATCGCCTACTTCAAGAGCTACCAGATCCAGTGGAGCAACTTCGCCGCCTGGCTGATCGCTGGCGGGCTGGTGTTCTGCGGCCTGGCGCTGTTGTTCGCGCTGGCCAACCTGGTTCGTGCCCCGCGCAAGGCTGGCCGCCCGACGTTGTATTTTTTGCTGTTGCTGGTGACCTGGGTGCTGGGGCTGGTCAACGCCTTCGAGCACGCCAAGGATGCCTGGGCCGTGATGCCGGCGGGCCTGGTGCTGTCGCTGATCGTCACCGTGCTGGCCTGCGTCGCCGCGTGGCTGGGCATGAGCAACCTGCGTTCGGGAGGTGCGGCATGAAGCCTTTGCAGGCGTTGCCCGTGTTGAGCGTGGCGCTGTTGTTGAGCGCCTGTGGCGGTGACGGCGAGGCCACCCAGGCGCTCGGCCCGGACCCGAAATTGCCGTCCCCGGAACGCGGCCTGCTGCCGAGCATGAAGATTGCCCAGCCGGCGCAGTGGGGCGAGCACAAGCCCAGCGTGCCCGAGGGCTACAGCATCACGGCCATCGCCACCGGCCTGAAGATCCCGCGCCAGAGCCTGGTGCTGCCCAACGGCGACATCCTGGTGGCCGAGGGGCGCGGCGGCAATGCCGCGAAACTCAAGCCCAAGGACGTCATCGCCAGCCAGATCAAGGCCAAGGGCAACACCTCGGTCAAGGGCGGCAATCGCCTGACCTTGCTGCGCGATGCCGATGGCGATGGCACCTACGAGCTGCAGACCGTCTTCGCCGAAAACCTCAACGCGCCCTATGGCCTGGCCTTCGCAGGCGGCAAGTTGTACGTGGCCAACCAGGATGCGCTGGTGCGCTTCGACTACCAGGAGGGACAGACCAAGGCCAGCGGCGCGCCGACCAAGGTCACCGACCTGCCCGGCGAGATCAACCACCACTGGACCAAGTCGTTGGCCATCAGCCCCGACGGGCGCTACCTGTATGTGGGCATCGGCTCCAACAGCAACATCACCGAGCGCGGCATGGAGGCCGAGGTGGACCGGGCCATGGTCTGGCAGGTCGACGCCACCAGCGGCGCGCACCGGCCCTACGCCACCGGCCTGCGCAACCCCACGGCACTGGCGATCCAGCCGGGCAGCGGGCAACTGTGGGCGGTGGTCAACGAACGCGACGAGCTGGGCCCGGACCTGGTGCCGGACTACCTGACCTCGGTGCGCGACGGCGCCTTCTATGGCTGGCCCTACAGCTACTGGGGGCAGAACGTCGATGAGCGGGTCAAACCGCAGAACCCGGCCAAGGTGGCCGCCGCGATCAAGCCCGACTACAGCCTGGGTTCGCATGTGGCCGCGCTGGGCGTGGGCTTCTCCCTGCCGGCCATGGGCGAGCGCTTTGCCGACGGCGTGTTCGTGGGCGAGCACGGCAGTTGGAACCGGCCGAACCCGGTGGGCTACAAGGTGATCTTCGTGCCGTTCAGCAACGGCAAGCCGGCCGGTGAGCCGATCGACTTCGCCACCGGCTTCCGGGGTGAGGACGGCAAGACCCGCGGCCGGCCGGTGGGCGTCACGGTCGACCCGCGCGGGGCGTTGATCATCGCCGATGACCTGGCCAACACCGTGTGGCGGGTCACCCGCAACCGCTGAGCCTGGCGCAGGCTGCGTGGCGCAGCGATCTGCTGCCACGCAGCCTGCGGCAGATCAATGCCAGGCGCGGATCAGCGACTATGCTTGTTTGCGCGTGAACTTCTCACGCACACGACTCCGGTCTTGAACACAGGGAAGCAGGCCTATGAATTCTCTTTGCACACTCGCACGTGCCGTTGCACTTGCAAGCTTGGTCGCCACTGCCAGCATCAGCGTGCAGGCGGCGGATATTCCGATTGCCAGCGAAGCACTGGAAAGCCATGTCAAAACCGAGGTCACGGCCATCGACCAGGCCAACCGCCAGGTGACGGTCAAGGGGCCGCACGACAAGCCTGTGACCTTCCAGCTGACGGAGAAGGCCAAGGCCTTGCCCAACCTCAAGGTGGGCGACCAGGTCGACATCTATGTCACCCGCGCGGTGGCCTATGTGCTCAACACCGACGTTGGCGGGGCGACCAAGGCCAGCGAAGAGTCCGGCACCATTCGCGCCACCAAGGACAACCCGAACCCGGGCGGCGAGGCGTTCCGCCAGGTCAAGGTCACTTCGCAGATCAAGAAGATCGACCTGAAGACCCACGAAGTGAGCCTGCTGCCGCCTGAAGGCAAGTTGCAAGTGGTGAAGGTGGAAAACCCAGACCTGCAGGCACGCATGAAAAACCTCAAGGTCGGCCAGACCGTCGATGCGATCTATACCGAAGTGCTGAGGGTGGAAACCTCGCGCTAAGCGCGGCTATCCATCTGACGAATAAGCAGGGTGCACCGTTTCGATTTCCATTCACCCTGTCAATTCACCCATGATGCACTCATCCGTTCTTGCGATGAGTGCATCCATGTCCAACAAGACCCTCCTGCTCAGTTTTCTTCCGCTGCTCATGGCCCTGTTCGCGGGGGCCGTGCTGCCATTTCAGGCGGCTGCCAATGCCACTGTCGGTCGTGCCTTGGGGCACTGGCTGTGGGGGGCGTTCACCTCGCTGACGGTCAGCTCCCTGGTGGTGATCGCCGCGCTGCTGATCATGCGGGTGCCCATGCCCGACCTGGGCAAGGCCCTGCAAGGCCCCTGGTGGCTGTGGATCGGTGGCGTGCTGGGCGCCTTCTACGTGGCGGCTGCGGCGGCATTGATCCCGCGCCTGGGGACCGCAGGTTTCCTGGTGCTGGTGGTGGCGGGGCAGATCATCACCTCGGTGGTGGTCGACCACTTCGGCCTGATGGGCGTGCCCAGCAAGCCGATCAACCTGGCCAGGGTGGCCGGTGTGGTGCTGATCCTGGCGGGGGTGTTTCTGGTGCAGGGTACCTGGGCGTCGAGCCCGGCAGGCAGTGGCGCGGTCGTGGCCAAGCAGCCGGAAGGCTGATTACTGGCCGGGTTGGCTGCACGCCCACACGGCCTCGCGCAACCAGCGGTGGCCGGGGTCGCTGTCCTTTCGCGTGTGCCAGGCCTGTTGGTAGGCCAGGGCAGGGATGGGCAGCGGCGGGGTGAACGCACGCAGCGTCTTGTACGGGCGCAGCGGGCCGACGGCGCGCCTGGCCACGGTCAGCACCAGGTCGGTGCCGGCGAGCACCTCCACCGCCGCGCTCCAGTGTGGCAACGCCAAGGCGATGCGCCGGCGCATGCCGCGCTCGGCCAGGGCGCGTTCGATTTCGTCGTGGGCATCGGGGCGCATGGCCATCAGCACATGCGGGCGGGCCAGCCAGTCGTCCAGCGCCAGGCCGCCCTTGGCGGGCAGTACCTGGCGGTCGGCGACGCTGATGAAACTGTCCTCGAACAGGGTTTGCGCGGTGATGGCCGGCGGCAGTTCGGGGAAGATGCCCAGCGCCAGGTCGAGCTCGCCATCGAGCAGCTGCGCGAGCATGGTCTCGCGGCTGGCCTGGCTGATCGCCAGGTCGATCCCCGGCGCCACCCGGCGCAGGTAGCGCACCAGCGGCGGCAGGATGATGCGCGAGGAATAGTCGGACAACGACAGGCGAAAGCGCCGCTGCGCCAGGGCCGGGTCGAAGCGCGGGGTGGCGAGCAGGCCGTTGAGGCTGCCCAGGGCATCCTGCAGCGGCTTGGCCAGGGCTTGGGCGCGGGCGCTCAGGGCCATCTGGCCGTTCTGGCGAATCAGCAGCGGGTCGTCGAAATGCGCGCGCAGTTGTGCCAGCGCATGGCTCACCGCCGGCTGGCTGCGGTGCAGGCGCAGTGCGGCGCGGGTGACGTGCCGTTCGCTGAGCAGGGCATGCAGGGCCAGCAGCAGGTTGAGGTCGATCTTGCGCAGTTCATCCATGGGGCGAATGGCCTGGTGGCTTTGGCGAAGGTGTTATCAGCCTAACAGATATATTGGCCTCATCGCCGGCAAGCCGGCTCCCACAGGTAGCGCACCGAACCTTGTGGGAGCCGGCTTGCCGGCGATGAGGCCAGAACAGGCACAAAAGAGACCCACGGCGCTATAATCGCCGCCCGTTTCACTGTATCCGAGCACTCCAATGGGTCTTTCCGCCACTGCCACACCCGAACCGCGCCGCCTGGGCGCACCCTTGATCGCCTTGGCCCTGCTGCTCGCCGGCGCCTGGTTCCTCAACCTCAATGCCGGTTTCAAGCAGGTCTTGCTGCTGATCGTCGGTGCCGCCCTGGGCCTGACGCTCTACCACGCCGCCTTCGGCTTCACCTCGGCCTGGCGGGTGTTCATCAATGAACGCCGCGGCGCCGGCCTGCGCGCGCAGATGGTCATGCTGACGCTGGCCGTGCTGCTGTTCTTCCCGGCACTGGCCGCAGGCAACCTGTTCGGCAACCCGGTCACCGGCCTGGTGGCGCCGGCCGGGGTGTCGGTGGTGTTCGGCGCCTTCATCTTCGGCATCGGCATGCAGCTGGGCGGCGGCTGCGCTTCGGGCACGCTGTTCACCGTCGGCGGCGGCAACGCGCGGATGCTGGTGACCCTGTTGTTCTTCATCATCGGCTCGGTCACCGCCACCCACCATGCCGACTGGTGGTTCGCCCTGCCATCGTTCCCGGCCACCTCGATCGTCCAGGCCTGGGGCGTTGCGCCGGCCTTGCTGGCGAGCGTCGCGGTGTTCGCCTTGATCGCCTGGGCCACCGTGGTCCTGGAAAAACGCCGCCATGGCGCCCTGGAAGCACCGGCCAGCAGCGAGCACCAGGGCCTGCGCCGCTTCCTGCGCGGCCCCTGGCCCCTGCTGTGGGGCGCCATTGCCCTGGCGCTGCTCAACTACGCCACCCTGGCCCTGGCCGGGCGCCCTTGGGGCATCACCTCGGCCTTCGCCCTGTGGGGCGCCAAGGCCCTGTCCAGCTTCGGCGTGGATGTCGGCAGTTGGGTGTTCTGGCAGGCGCCAGCCAATGCCAAGGCGCTGGCCTCGCCGCTGTGGCAGGACATCACCACGGTCATGGACATCGGCATCGTGCTCGGCGCATTGCTGGCGGCAGGCCTGGCCGGGCGTTTCGCACCGAGCCTGAAGATTCCGCTGGCGTCGCTGGTCGCTGCGGTGATCGGTGGCCTGCTGCTGGGTTATGGCTCGCGCCTGGCCTATGGCTGCAACATTGGCGCGTACTTCAGCGGCATCGCCTCCGGCAGCGTGCATGGCTGGTTGTGGCTGCTGGCGGCTTACTGCGGCAACGTCATCGGCGTGCGCCTGCGCCCGCTGTTCTTTGCCGGCGAGCGCCGGCCGGTGGCACTCACCGGCTGCTGAGCAACTGCTTCACCGGGTGCAGGAATCATCTGCACCCAGCCTGATTGTTCGATTCCTGGCTGCTAATTAGCCTGAGCGGGTCTACCCACTCTCAAGGAATCGAACATGGCCACCCGTATCGTCCTCAGCGCCACCGGCGGCGCCGACGTCCTGCAGCTGCAAGCGCTGCAGGCCCAACAGCCTGGCCCCGGCCAGGTCTGGCTGGAACAGCGCGCCATCGGCGTCAACCCTCTCGACATTCTGCAGCGCAAAGGCGGCGCGCCACTGGCGTTGCCTTCGGGCCTGGGGCTGGAAGGCGCCGGGCGGGTCATGGCGGTGGGCGAGGGGGTGTTCAACGTGCAGCCAGGTGACCGGGTTGGCTACGCCACCGGGCCGGTCGGGGCTTACGCCAGCGGGCGCCTGTACCCGGCAGAGCGCTTGGTGAAGCTGCCGCAGGGGTTGAGCGAGGAAGCGGCGGCGGCGGTGCTGTTCAAAGGAATTACCGCGCAGTACCTGCTCAAGACCACCTACCCGGTCGGGCCGGGCACTCAGATTCTGCTTTATGGCGCCGCTGGCGCACTTGGCCAGCTGCTGGCGCCGTGGGCGTGCCATCTGGGGGCGACCGTGATTGGCGTGGTTTCGCGGCCGCAAAGCGTTGCCCGGGCGCAAGCAGCGGGGTGCCAGCATGTGCTGGTATTCGACGCCGCCACCTTGGCCGGCCAGGTGCGTGAACTGACCCAGGGGCAGGGCGTCGATGTGGTGTACGACTGCGTGGGCAAGGACTCGCTGCAGGCTTCGCTCGACAGCTTGCGCCCGCGCGGGTTGCTGGTGTCGTTCGGCGGCACCTCGGGTGCGCCGGCGCCTGTCGAGGTGGCCACCCTCAATGCCAAGGGCTCGCTGTACCTGACGCGGCCTTCGCTGGCCGCGCATACCGCGACCCCCGAGGCGTACCAGCAGCGCGCCAGCGATGTGCTGGCGGCGGTCGCCGAGGGTATCATCCGGCCCACGGTGTGGCGCCGTTACCCATTGGCCGAGGCGGCCAGGGCCCATGGGGACCTGGAGCAAGGCCTGTCGCAAGGGGCGCTGGTGCTCACCGCCTGATTGCCGATCTCGCCACCGAGCCTTGCCATGGACGCCTTTGACAGCCGCCGCGCCGATGAACTCGCCACCTTGCTGGCCCTGCACGAACAGGGCTCGTTTGCCGCTGCCGGGCGCCAGCTGCAGCGACACCCCACGGTGCTGTCCAAGCGCCTCGGCGCCCTGGAGCAGCGCCTGGGCATCCGCCTGGTGGAGCGCACTACCCGGCAACTGCGTTTCACCGACGAGGGCGAACGGCTGGTGACGCGTGTGCGCGAGGCCAACCGCTTGATCGCCGAGGCCGAGCAAGAGGCTGCCGAGGGCGCGGCGGCGGTGCGCGGGCGCTTGCGCCTGGCATTGCCGGCGGCCATGGGCCGGCGCTGGCTGAGCGGCATGCTGGCCGATTTCGTGCTGGCCTACCCGCAGGTGACGGTCGAGGCCGAGTACGCAGACCGCTTCGTCGACCTGGTGGGCGAGGGTTTCGATGCCGCCATCCGCATCGGTGAACTGGCCGACAATCGCCTGGTGGCCACTCGGCTGTGCGACCACCTGCGGATTCTGTGTGCCTCGCCGCAGTATTTGGCACGCGCTGGAGAACCCGAATTTCCCGCACAGCTATCGCAGCACAATTGCTTGGGTTTCAGTGGTTTACGGTCATTTCCTGAATGGCGACTCACCCGTGGAAACGAAGGCGTGAGCGTCAAGATCAGTGGCTCGTTGCGCGCAAACGACAACGAGGCCCTGCTGGAAGCGGCGCGGCGTGGTGTAGGGATTCTTGCTGGTGGCGACTGGCTGATGGTCGAGGACATTGCCGCCGGGCGCCTGGTGCGGGTATTGCCGCAATGGCAGCTGGATGTGGCAGCGGGCATCTACCTTGTACGCCCCACGGCACGCCTGAATACGGCGGCCATGGGGGCGTTCAAGGAGTGGCTGCAAGCGCGCTTCAAGGATGGCGCGCCATGGCGGTAACTAGAATAAATGTTAGAAAAGCCTTCTAACTAGCTGATTCAAAAAGATTTAACGTTTGGCAATTGCATGCTGAACGCACTGTTCATAGTAAGTCTGCTTGATCGCGGGCGGCTTCAGTTGCGAGCGGCTGTTGTAGGTCTGCTCGGTAATGCCGAAGGCGGTCATGCGCATCCATGGCTTGGCGAACTTGCGCGCCTGCAGCTTGTTGCGCGTGGCGTACAGGGTAACCCCGGAAAGCTTGGCCTGCTGGGCCTCGGCGGCGATCTGCGAACCCCAGTTACAGACCTGGCGATCATTCTGGCTCAGCGTCCTGGCGTGGGCGCCGAAAGCGGTCGAGACCAGCATGCAGCCGGCCATCGTTGCTAGAAATACCCGCATGTTGCTGTCCTAAGCATCTGAAGATGAAAGGAGTTTGCCTCTGCTTGCGCAGGCTGGGGGCCAGTATTTTGCCGCAATGGTGGTGGCGATCCGTAAGCGAAGTGCCAGTGGCCTGCCGTGATATTGCGGGGTGGCGGACATCGCGCGCCGCCCGCGCGGCGCATCGCGGATAAATCCGCTCCCACATTTGTTGCAACGTGCCACGGTCTGTCAGGCCATGGTTGTCCGCTTTTGGTGCCCGCCGAGAAACCGCGTCGTGCCACCAAGGCTGGCAACCATGGCCTATCAGGCATAGGCACGTTGCAACAAATGTAGGAGCGGATTTATCCGCGATGCGCCGCGCGGGCGGCGCTCGGTCTCACAGGCACCCACGATTTCACGACAACCACCTAAACGGTCTGCCTATCTCTAGAACGAGAGAACGAACAAGGAAAAAAACGATCGCGGAGACAGGCACAAGCCCGCCGCCCGCATCCACGGGAAGTGTTCTGGGACCAGCAGAGGGTGACCGGGGAAGCGGGGGCGACGTTGCGCCGCCCCGCGATCAAAACTAACGAAGCTTGGGGTCAGGCAGCGTGTTGGCGCTTGACCTGGGCCTTGCGCACCTGGGCGCGGCAGGCGTCGCCGAAGGCTTGGAAGATCCTGATCGAGTCAGGGTTCTTCGCGGCTTGCCATTCCGGGTGCCACTGCACCGCGAACAGGAACGGCGAGATGCTTGGCGCGTGGATCGCCTCGACCAGGCCGTCTTCGGCGTGGGCGATTGGCTCGATGCCGGCGCCGAGGTTGCGCAGGCCCTGGCCATGCAGCGAGTTCACGCGAATCTCGTCGGTGCCGAGGGTGTCACGCAGCCAGCTGCCTGGCTTGATCTTCACGCTGTGAACCTGGGCGTACTGCACCTCGACCGGGTCTTCCGGGTTTTCCCGGTGGTCGTTGAAACCAGGCTCCGCGTAGACCTTCTGGTAGATGTCGCCACCCAGCGCCACGTTGATTTCCTGCATGCCACGGCAGATGCCGAAGATGGGCAGGCCGCGCTTGAGCGCTGCCTTGACCAGCGGGATATCGAACAGGTCGCGGTTGACGTCCTGGCCTTTGCCAGGGGTCTGGTTTTCCTGCCCGTACAGGCTCGGCTCGATGTTGCTGCCGGCACCGGTCAGGTACACGCCGTCGGCCATGTCCAGATAGGTCTCGAGGTCTTCGACGCCACAGCAGGTGGGCACCAGTACCGGGACGCAATCGGAGAACTCGACCAGCGGGGTGATGTATTTGTGGGTCATGACCTGGTAGTCATGGCCTTTGCGCTCTTGGCTGCCCATGGTCATCAGGACGACGGGTTTGCGCAGGGAGGGTTGCTTGTTGCCAATGTTGCTGTTGGACATATGTCACCTTATGGCAGGTTCGACCTACCGTTGTTGTGCAGGCGCACGGCTCAGGGCCTGGTGTGTCACCTGAAGCCCCGAGCACTGCCGGCTCGTCAGAGGCGACGATTCCGGTCGGGGCTTGGAGATAGCTTGCCAGAGCCGTTCGATATGTCAAACGGCTGAAGGGGCCGTGGGGAGGGGTTTTGCGCCAATTTCAAGGGGCTGAAACCCTTGCGAGCCTGAGGCGGCAAGGGTTTGCCAGGGGGTGAGGTCAATAATATTTAACGACGCAGTTGGTTCATTGCAGCGGTGCAATAAAGGGGGGCTTGCGGCCCCATCGCCGGCAAGCCGGCTCCCACAAGGCCTGTAGGAGCCGGCTTGCCGGCGATGGGGCCCGTGAAATCAGTGAAGGATCTGCGCCAGAAACCCTTTGGCCCGCGCCGTGCGCGGCTGGTTGAAGAACACCTCTGGCGGGCTGTCCTCGATGATCTGCCCACCCTCCAGGAACAGCACGCGCTCCGCCACCTGCCGGGCAAAGCCCATTTCGTGGGTGACGCAGAGCATGGTCATGCCCGTGCCTGCCAGCTGCACCAGCACATCCAGCACCTCGGCGACCATTTCCGGGTCCAGCGCCGAGGTCGGCTCGTCGAACAGCATGATCCGCGGCTTCATGCACAGCGCCCGGGCGATCGCCACGCGCTGCTGCTGGCCGCCGGAGAGCTGGCTGGGGTACTTGTGCGCCTGGCTCTCGATGCCGACCTTGCTCAGGTACATGCGCGCGCGTTCCTCGGCATCCTTGCGCGACAGGCCGCGCACGCTGGTGGGCGCCAGCAGGCAGTTGTCGAGCACGCTCATGTGCGGGAACAGGTTGAAATGCTGGAACACCATGCCGATCTCGCTGCGCACCTGGGCGGCCTGGCGCGTGGTGGCCGAAAGGTCGATACCGGCGACCTGGATGCTGCCCTGCTGGGCGATTTCCAGGCGGTTGATGCAGCGGATCAGGGTCGACTTGCCCGAGCCGGAAGGCCCGCACAGGACAATGCGCTCGCCTTCGCGCACCTGCAGGTCGATGTCGTGCAGCACATGGAAGGCGCCATAGTGCTTGTTCAGGCCTTCGATCCGGATCAGCACCGGGCGTGGGTCGGGTTCAGGGGCAAGGCTGGCAACGCTGAGAGGGGCGGTCATGTTGTTGTTCTCCCGCAAGGTTTCAGTCGAAACGTGCCGCGCTGTAGGGCGCAGGGTCGGTGAAAGGGCGCTCGCCGGTCAGCAGTTCGGCCAGCAGGCGGCCGCTGACCGGGCCCAGGGTCAGGCCGTGGTGGGCATGGCCGAAGTTGAACCACAGGCCCTTGTGCCGCGGCGCCGGGCCGATGATCGGGCGCATGTCCGGCAGGCACGGGCGCCGGCCCAGCCAGGGCTTGTCGTCGAGGCGCTCGCCCAGGGCCGGGAACAGCTTGCGGGCCAGGGCCTCGCAGCGAGCGAGCTGGATTTCGTTGCCCGGCGCGTCGCTGGCGGCAAACTCGATGCCGGTGGTCAGGCGCACGCCGCGCGCCATGGGCGCCAGCACGTAGCCGCCCTGGGTGTCGCAGATCGAATGCTGCAGTTGCGCGCCGCCTTGGGTGGCGTAGTGCATGTGATAGCCGCGCTTGATCCCCAGCGGGAACTGGTAGCCCAGGTGCTGATAGAGCTCGGCCGATTGCGGGCCCAGGCAGGCCACCACTTCATCGGCGCTGATCGGCCCGCGCTGGGTGTCGACGCACCATGTGCCCTCTGCCTGGCGCAGGCTGCGCGCGTCACCGTGGAGGAACTGCCCGCCGCGCTGGGCGAACAGCGCAGCGTAGCCACGGGTGAGGGCACCGGGGTCGCTGACGGTTTTCGGGTCCAGCCAATGGATGCCTCCGACCACGGCGCTGTCGAGCTGGTGCTCGCGCCCCTGCAGCTGGCTGCGCTCGAGGATTTCGTACTGCAGGCCGTAGCGGGCCAGGCCCTTGAGCTCGGCCTTGGCCTTGTCGAACAGGGCAGGGTCGCGATACACCTCGATCCAGCCCTTGGCCCGCACCAGCCTCTGCAGGCCCGCCGCCTCGATCAGGGCGTCGTGCTCCTCCACGCAGCGCTGCACCAGCGGCAGCATGTCGGCGGCGGCGCCGGCCAGGCGCCCGGGCGCCGATTGCTGCCAGTAGCGAAGCAGCCAGGGCGCGGCCTTGGGCAGGTGGCGCAAGCTGTAGCGCACATCCGGCTGGCGGTTCAGGCCATAGCGCAGCAGGGCGCTGAACTGGCGTGGGAAGGCGTAGGGAATGACGCTGGAGCGCTCGATCAGCCCGGCGTTGCCATGGCTGGTGCCGCTGCCGGGCGCGTCGCGGTCGATGAGGATCACCTGGCGCCCGCGTGCCTGCAGGTGCAGGGCCGTGCTGACGCCAACGATGCCGGCGCCGAGGACTAGGGTCTGGCAATGCATGGATGTCATCCTTCGTTCAGTTCAGGTGGCGGCCCAGGCGGGCTTCCAGGTGTTTGAGCAGGCGCCGCACCACCTCCACGATCACCAGGTAGAGCACCGCGGCCCACAGGTAGATCTGGAAGTCGAAGCTGCGCGAGAAGGCCAGCTTGGTCACGCCCATCAGGTCGTAGATGGTCACCAGCGAGGCGATGGCGCTGGCCTTGATCATCAGGATCAGTTCGTTGCCGAGGGGGCCTATGGCCACCAGCAGCGATTGCGGCAGGATCACCTTGAAGAAGGTGGTCGAGCGCTTGAGGTTCAGCGCCCGGGCCGCTTCATGCTGCCCCGGGGCCACCGCCATCAGGCTGCCGCGGAAGATCTCGGCCTGGTAGGCGGCGGTGTTCAGGGTGAAGGCCAGCAAGGTGCAGAACCAGGCATCGCGGAAAAACCACCACAGCCCCACGTCCTGCCAGAAGCCCTTGAGCGAGCCGAGGCCGTAGTACAGCAGAAACAGCTGGGCCAGCAGCGGCGAGCCGCGGAAGAAGTAGATGTAGCCGGCCGCCAGGCGCTGCAGCAGCAGGTGGCGCGACAGGCGTGCCAGGGCCAGCAGCAGGCCGAGCACGGCGCCCAGGCTGAAGGAGATCGCCACCAGCTTTGCAGTCACCAGCAAGCCATCGACGAAGCGCGGGCCGTAGCGTTCCAGCAGGTCGGGGTCCACGACCAGGGCCAGCAGTTGTTCGGCACTCATGTGCGTGCTCCCAAAAGGTGGCGGTTGCTGCGCCGTTCGAGGTAGGCAAACACCCGCCCCGACAGCGCCGAGAACAACAGGTAGCCCAGGCAGGCGACGCCGTAGAAGAACATCGGCTCCTTGGTCACGCTGACGGCCAGGTTGGTCTGGCGCATCAGGTCGACCAGCGAGATGGTCGACACCAGCGAGGTGTCCTTGAGCAGCGACAGCCAGTTGTTGGAGAGCCCAGGCAAGGCGATGCGGGTGAGCTGGGGTAGCACCACCTTGAAGAACGCCGTGCGCTTGCCCAGGCCCAGGGCGGCACAGGCTTCCAGCTGGCCCTTGGGCAGGGTCTTGAAGGCGGCCAGCCAGATTTCGCTGGAGAACGCGGCGAACACCAGGCTGAAGGCGACCATGGCGGCGAGGAAGGTGTTGATCAGGAACTCGCCCTCATAGCCCATGGCGGCCAGCAGTTTCTGCGCGGCGATCTGGCAGCCGTAGTAGATGATCAGCAGCGTCAGCAGCTCGGGCAGGCCACGAAATACGGTGGAGAAGGTGGTGGCCCAGGCGCGGGCGGGTTTTTTCTTCGAGCGCGCCGCCAGGGCCACGGCCAGGCCCAGGGGCAGGCCGATGGGCAGGCAGGCGAGGGCCAGTGACACGGTCACCAGGGCGCCGGCCAGCAGCGCCTGGCCCCAGCCACCGCTGGCGAAGGACAGCAAGGACAATTGGTCGAGCATGACGTATTCCTTGAGTTGACTGCTCCATGCGCTGCCCTTGTAGGAGCGGCCTTGTGTCGCGAAAGGGCTGCGAAGCAGCCCTCGCCATTTGCGCAGCGGCGCTGAAATTTTGGGGTCGCTTTGCGACCCTTTCGCGACACAAGGCCGCCCCTACAGGGCGGGATCAGTTGTAGATGTCGAAGTCGAAGTACTTGCTGGCGATCTTCTGGTAGGTGCCGTTGGCCACGATCGCGGCCAGGGCGGTATTGAGCCGCTGGCGCAGCGCCTCGTCGTCCTTGCGCACGGCAATGGCGGCGTCGGCCTTGGTCCCGGCCACGTCACCCAGCACCTTGCAGCAGGCCTGGCCGTTCTTGTTCAGCCACTCGTGCAGCGGGAACTTGTCGGCGATCACCCCGTCCAGGCGGCCGGCGGCAAGGTCGGCGTTGGCTTCGTCCAGGGTCGGGTACAGCTTCACGTCGGCGCCGGCCTTGGCGTACACGTCCTCGGCGTAGATCGCCTGGGTCGAGGACGACTGGGCGCCCACGGTGTAGCCGTTGAAGGTGGTCTGGGCGTCGCTGATCTTGCTGTCCTTGGGCACGGCGACGGTCAGCGGGGTGCGGTAGTAGTGGTCGGTGAAGGCGATTTTCCTGCGCCGTTCCTCGGTGTCGATCATCGACGCCACCACGGCGTCGTACTTGCGCGCCATCAGCGCCGGGATGATGCCTTCCCAGTCCTGGGCGACGAGGGTGCATTGGACTTTCATCTGTTCGCACAGGGCGTGGGTGATGTCGATGTCGAAGCCGTGCAGCTGGTTATCGGCATCCACATAGTTGAAGGGCGGGTAGGCGCCTTCGGTGGCGAAGCGCAGGGTCTCGGCGCTGGCCGCACCCGCCAGCAGCAGGGCACACGCACCCACCATAGCCATGGTCTTGTTCATCTTGCACCTCTTGCACTCTTGCTATTGTTGTTTGCCCGCCGTATAGCCGACGAACTCGTTATGTAGAGCGGCAGTCGCTTCCAAGCGTTTTTCAACATCAGGCCCGAGTTTCTTGCAGACCTCGTTGACCATCAGGTGCACCCACGACAGCATCGCCGAGGTGGATTCCCAGAACAGATTGAACTCGGTGGGGATGCGAAACACCTCGTCGGCGTTGGCATCGGCCCAGTCGCAGAAGGTGTCGGTCACCAGCGTGACCGGGATGCCTGCCTGGCGCGCCTTCTGGCACAGCATCAGGGCATGGCGGGAATAGCGGCGCGCCTCGAACACCACCAGGGCGCTGTTTTCCGGGCGGCCCAGCAGCACTTCGCCGAAATGCCCGGCGCTGCCATCGACCACCTGCACGCCGTCGCGCAGGTAATGCAGCAGGTGCGCCATGCACTGGGCGACGCCGCGCTCGGTCTGAAACCCGGCGACGAACACCCGCGGCCGCTCGGCCAGGCGCTGGGCGGCGCGGTGCCAGGGCGCGCTGCGGCTGTACTCGTGCACCCGCACCAGGGCGGCGATTTCCAGCTCCAGGCTGCCGGCGCTGGCGCTGTCGTCGCGCTGCTGGCGGTATTCCTGCAGGCGGTCGCCGACCAGCCACGGGCCGTCACCCAGGTCGTTCTGCAGGTCTTGCTTGAGCGCCTTGAGATGGGCATAACCGAGGGAGCGGCAGAAGCGCCCGACACTGGACTCGCTGACGCCGAGCTTGGCGGCGATGCTGGCCGAGGTCTGGAAGGGCAGTTCGTGGAGGTTGGCGAGCATGTAGCTGGCGATCTTGCGGCCCGAGGCGGCGGCCCCTTGCAGGCTGTTTTCCAGGCGTTGCTTGATCGGTTGGTTCATGCTGCCACTCCAGAGGGGTGAAACAGAAAATGGATGTTTTCTGTCATCAAGTCAATATTTGACAGATAGCTGTCACTTGCAGGAAAGTTTTTGTCGTTGCCAACGCTGTTGCCATTCCAATTCCAATAAGGAGCTTCAGATGTCCGCACCTTCCAACAGCCCCATCGTGCGCGTGCCGTTCAGCCAATTGCAGGGGCTGCTGCAAGCGATTTTGCAGCGCCACGGCTGCAGCGAAAGCGTGGCCGGCGTGCTGGCCCACAACTGCACCAGCGCCCAGCGCGACGGTGCCCACAGCCATGGCGTGTTCCGCATTCCAGGCTACGTCTCGACCTTGGCCAGCGGCTGGGTGAACGGCCAGGCCTTGGCGCAGGTCACCGACGTGGCGCCGGCGTATGTGCGCGTCGATGCCGGCGGCGGCTTTGCCCAGCCAGCCTTGGCCGCCGCCCGTGGCCTGCTGGTGGAGAAGGCGCGCACCGCCGGCATTGCCGTGCTGGCGATCCACAATTCGCACCATTTCGCCGCGTTGTGGCCCGATGTCGAGCCATTCGCCGATGAAGGCCTGGTGGCCTTGAGCGTGGTCAACAGCATGACCTGCGTGGTGCCGCACGGGGCGCGCAAGCCGTTGTTCGGCACCAACCCGATCGCCTTCGCCGCGCCCTGCGCCGGGCATGATCCGATCGTCTTCGACATGGCCACCAGCGCCATGGCCCATGGCGATGTGCAGATTGCCGCGCGTGCCGGGCAGCAGCTGGCGCAAGGGATGGGCGTGGACGCCAGTGGCCAGCCGACCACCGACCCCAAGGCGATCCTCGAAGGGGGCGCGTTGCTGCCGTTCGGCGGGCACAAGGGCTCGGCGCTGTCGATGATGGTCGAGCTGCTGGCGGCGGCGCTGACCGGCGGGCATTTCTCCTGGGAGTTCGACTGGTCGGGGCATCCGGGGGCGAAGACGCCCTGGACCGGGCAGTTGATCATCGTCATCGACCCGAGCAAGGCCGAAGGCGAGCGGTTTGCCTTGCGCAGCCGTGAGCTGGTCGAACAGATGCAGGCGGTGGGGTTGTCGCGGATGCCGGGTGAGCGGCGTTATCGGGAGCGGGAAATCGCCGAGCGCGAAGGGGTGGCGGTGACCGAGCGGGAGCTGCAGGAGCTTGAGGCGTTGGCAGGCTGAACCGGCCTCATCGCCGGCCAGCCGGCCCCCATGCAATCTTGCATAGACAACCTTGCACATTAGGTGATGTTCCTTGCCCGCGACTGCGGGTATCCTCAGGGCAGTCTTTCCGAACTGTCCTGATCCAAGGAGCTGCACGCTGTGTTCAAACATGTCGATGCCTATGCCGGCGACCCGATCCTCTCGTTGATGGAAACCTTCAAGGCCGACCCGCGCGCCGACAAGGTCAACCTGAGTATCGGCCTGTACTACGATGAGGCTGGCGTGGTGCCGCAGCTGGCGGCGGTGGATGCGGTGGAAAAACGCATCGCTGGGGTAGACCACGAAGCCTCGCTGTACCTGCCGATGGAAGGCCTGGCCGCCTACCGCCAGGCGATCCAGGCGCTGCTGTTCGGTGCCGAGCACCCGGCGGTGACCGGCAAGCGCGTGGCCACCGTGCAGACCGTCGGCGGCTCCGGCGCGCTGAAAGTCGGTGCCGACTTCCTCAAGCGCTACTTCCCGCAGTCCGAAGTCTGGGTCAGCAACCCGACCTGGGACAACCACCGCGCCATCTTCGAAGGTGCCGGGTTCAAGGTGAACACCTACCCGTACTTCGACCAGGCCACCCGCGGCGTCGACTTCGACGGCATGCTGGCCACCCTGCAGGGCCTGCCGGCCAACAGCGTCGTGCTGCTGCACCCGTGCTGCCACAACCCCACCGGCGCGGACCTCGAGCCGCAGCAGTGGCAGCAAGTGGTGGAAGTGGTCAAGGCACGCCAGCTGATCCCGTTCCTCGACATCGCCTACCAGGGCTTCGGTGAAGGTCTGGTCGAAGATGCCTTCGCCATCCGCGAAATGGCCCGTGCCGGCGTACCGTGCCTGGTCAGCAACTCGTTCTCGAAGATCTTCTCGCTGTATGGCGAGCGCGTCGGCGGCCTGTCGGTGGTCTGCGACGACGAAGCCACCACCCAGAGTGTGCTCGGCCAGCTCAAGGCGACCGTGCGCCGCAACTACTCCAGCCCGCCCAACTTCGGCGCCCAGCTGGTGGCCGGGGTGCTGGGCGATACCGCCTTGAACGCCCAGTGGGCGGCAGAGGTGGAGGTGATGCGCAAGCGTATCCTCGACATGCGCCAGGCGCTGGTCGATGCCCTGGCCGTGCTGCTGCCGGGCCAGGACTTCCAGTTCTTCCTGCGCCAGCGCGGCATGTTCAGCTACACCGGTTTCAGCGTCGAGCAGGTGCGCCGGCTGCGTGACGAGTTCGGCGTGTACCTGATCGACAGCGGCCGGGTGTGCATGTCGGGCCTGCGTCCGGCCAACCTGCAACGGGTTGCCGAGGCGTTTGCCGCCGTTCAGAGGTGATGTGACGCAAGGGGCCGCTTGGCGGCCCAATCGCCGGCAAGCCGGCTCCCACAGGCGCCGCACCAAGGGCTGTTTGTGGGAGCCGGCTTGCCGGCGATTGGGGCGCGAAGCGGCCCCTTTGCTCATCCAGTTGTCATGACAAGTGCAACCGTCCCTCGGGTGGGGCTTTCCAAAGTGCAACCATCAGCGCACAATCGCGCCCTTCTTTATTCGGTTGAGTAGGGCGGAAGGTCTATTTCGCCATTCTCAGCCTGTTGCAGTCTTGCGAGTGGAGCTTCACCCGGAATGAATGAGCAGGCCCCAAGCGTTGAACAACGCTTTGAAGAATCGACCCCGGCAACGCTGCAGAGCTGGTCGCGTCACGACACCACCTGGATGCTTGGCCTGTTTGGCACCGCCATCGGCGCCGGCACGCTGTTTCTGCCGATCAACGCCGGGCTTGGCGGCTTCTGGCCGCTGCTGATCCTGGCCGCGCTGGCCTTCCCCATGACCTACTTCGCCCACCGTGGCCTGACCCGCTTCGTGCTCTCCGGGCGCAATGGCGGCGACATCACCGAAGTGGTCGAAGAGCATTTCGGCATCACTGCCGGTGCGCTGATCACCGTGCTGTACTTCTTCGCCATCTTCCCGATCCTGCTGATCTACAGCGTGGCCCTGACCAACACGGTCAGCAGCTTCATGGAGCACCAGCTGCACATGGCACCGCCACCGCGGGCGCTGCTGTCGTTCGTGCTGATCCTCGGCCTGCTGGCGATCGTGCGCTGCGGTGAGCAGGCCACGGTCAAGGTCATGAGCCTGCTGGTCTACCCGTTCATCGTCGCCCTGGCGCTGCTGGGCCTGTACCTGGTGCCGCACTGGACTGGCGGCATCCTCGACAGCGCCAGCCAGGTGCCGTCGGGCTCGGCCTTCCTGCACACCGTTTGGCTGGCGATTCCGGTGATGGTGTTCTCGTTCAACCACTCGCCGATCATCTCCGCCTTCGCCGTCGACCAGAAGCGCCGCTACGGCGAGCACGCCGACCAGCGCAGCGGGCAAATCCTGGCCCGTGCGCACCTGCTGATGGTGGCCATGGTGCTGTTCTTCGTGTTCAGCTGCGTGCTGACCCTGGACAGCGCCCAGCTGGCCGAGGCCAAGGCGCAGAACCTGTCGATCCTGTCCTACCTGGCCAACCACTTCAGCAACCCGACCATCGCCTTCGCCGCGCCGCTGATTGCCTTCGTCGCCATCGCCAAGTCGTTCCTGGGCCACTACATCGGCGCCAGCGAGGGCCTCAAGGGCATCATCGCCAAGACCGGCGCGCGTCCGGGGGCCAAGGCCCTGGACCGAGTGGTCGCGGCGCTGATGCTGGTGGTGTGCTGGATCGTCGCCACGCTCAACCCGAGCATCCTCGGCATGATCGAATCGCTCGGCGGCCCGATCATCGCGGTGCTGCTGTTCCTGATGCCGATGTACGCCATCCGTCGCGTACCTTCGATGCGCAAGTACAGCGGCGCGCTGTCCAACGTGTTCGTCACGGTGGTCGGCCTGGTCGCGCTGACCTCGGTGGTGTACGGCCTGCTGGCCTGATACCTGCCCTGATGCAAGCAATGCCCGGTTGGCTTGTCGCCACCCGGGCATTTTTTTGTCCACAATAATTGTCTGGCAATAGAACAATTTTATCGCCCCCCATAGGCACCCGGCCGCCTTCATGCTTAACTCAGGGTCTTTTTCAAACCCCGCATAAGGATTTCGTCCATGGCTCAAGTGACTCTCAAAGGCAACCCGGTGCAAGTCAAAGGCAACCTGCCGCAGGCCGGTGCCCAGGCGCCTGCTTTCTCGCTGGTAGGTGAGGGCCTTGCCGACAAGTCGCTCAAGGACTTCGCTGGCAAGCGCAAGGTGCTGAACATCTTCCCAAGCGTCGACACCCCAACCTGCGCCACCTCGGTTCGCAAGTTCAACGCCCAGGCCAATGACGTGGCCAACACCGTGGTGCTGTGCATCTCCGCCGACCTGCCGTTCGCCCAGGCCCGCTTCTGCGGCGCCGAAGGCTTGGACAACGTCAAGAACCTGTCGACCCTGCGCGGTCGCGAGTTCCTCGAAACCTACGGCGTGGCCATCGCCGACGGCCCGCTGGCTGGCCTGGCTGCCCGCGCGGTAGTGGTGCTGGACGAGAACGATAAAGTGCTGCACAGCGAGCTGGTTGGCGAAATCGCCGACGAGCCGAACTACGAAGCAGCGCTGGCTGTTCTGAAATAAGGATTGCCCAGGGGGCGGTTCTGGCGACGGAACTCTCCAGGCCTTCCTCTCTCCAAGCAACGCCCTGAAACGGCCCGGAATACTTTCCGGGCCGTTTTCATTTAAAGTTCAGCGTCTTGGCAACGTCAGGCAAAGGTAAACCTCTGGTAAAGGCCCTTTGCTAAAACGATGCCAGTGCTTATCGTTCACCCTCCCCAAGCCGTCATCTCGAACAAGGTTCGTTCAACCCATGCAAGCTTCTGTCTCCCGATCCCCCCGTCGCTGGCTCGTCGGCCTGCTGATCCTGCTGCTGGTGGCCCTGCTGGCCTGGTGGCTGTGGCCTGCAACGCCTGCCCATAAAGAGGCGGTGGGCGGGCGCCCGAGCAAAGGCATGGGCATGGGCGGGCGCCCAGGCTTCGGTGGCTCCACTGACCCTGTGCCGGTGCGTGTCGACCCGGTGCGGGTGGGCGACTTCCCGCTTTATTACAAGGCCCTGGGCACGGTCACCGCGCTCAACACGGTCAACGTGCGCAGCCGCGTTGCCGGCGAGCTGGTCAAGATCCACTTCAAGGAAGGCCAGCAGGTCAAGGCGGGCGACCTGCTCGCAGAGATCGACCCACGCCCCTACCGCATCGCCCTGCAGCAGGCCGAAGGCACCCTGGCGCAGAACCAGGCCCAGCTGAAGAACGCCCAGGTCGACCTGGCGCGCTATAAAGGCTTGTTCGCCGAAGACAGCATCGCCAAGCAGACCCTCGACACCGCCGAGGCCCAAGTGGCGCAGTTCCTGGGGCTGGTCAAGACCAACCAGGCCCAGGTCAACGACGCCAAGCTCAACCTCGACTTCACCCAGATCCGCTCGCCGATCAATGGCCGCGTGGGCCTGCGCCAGCTCGACCTGGGCAACCTGGTGGCGGCCAACGACGCCACCGCCCTGGTGGTGATCACCCAGACCGAGCCGATCAGCGTGGCCTTCACCTTGCCGGAAACCGAGCTGAGCACCGTGCTCGAGCGCTACCGCAGCGGCGCCAGCCTGCCGGTCGAGGCGTGGGACCGCAGCGACAATAAAATGCAGGCCACGGGCGTGCTGGGCAGCATCGACAACCAGATCGACACCACCACCGGCACCCTGAAATTCAAGGGCCGCTTCGAGAACAAGGACCTGGCGCTGTTCCCCAACCAGTTCGTCAACGTGCGCTTGCTGGCCGACACCCTCAAGCAGGTGGTGCTGGCCCCGGCGGCGGCGATCCAGTTCGGCAATGACGGCACCTTCGCCTATGTGGTCAATGACCAGAACACGGTCAACATTCGCAAGCTCAAGGTCGGCGCCAGCGACGGCCAGAACAGCGTGATCGTCGAAGGCCTCAAGGCCGGCGAGCGCCTGGTGCTCGAAGGCACCGACCGTCTGCGCGAAGGCACCAAGGTGGAAGTGGTCGAAGACAGCTCGCAAGTGCCGACCACCCCCGGCCAGCACCTGCAAGGCCAGGACGCCAAAGGCTCGGCCCAGGCCGATGAAGCCCAACCCGGCAAAGCAGCAGGCAAGGCGGGCGCATGAACCTGTCGCGCCTGTTCATCCTTCGCCCGGTCGCCACCACGCTGAGCATGCTGGCCATCGTCCTGGCCGGCCTGATCGCCTACAAGCTGCTGCCAGTCGCCGCGCTGCCCCAGGTCGACTACCCGACCATCCGCGTCATGACCCTGTACCCCGGCGCCAGCCCCCAGGTGATGACCAGTGCCGTCACCGCGCCGCTGGAGCGCCAGTTCGGCCAGATGCCCGGCCTGACCCAGATGGCCTCGACCAGCTCCGGCGGCGCCTCGGTGCTGACCCTGCGCTTCAGCCTGGACATGAACATGGACGTGGCCGAGCAACAGGTGCAGGCCGCGATCAACGCCGCCAGCAACCTGTTGCCCAGCGACCTGCCGGCGCCGCCGGTGTACAACAAGGTCAACCCGGCCGACACGCCGGTGCTGACCCTGGCAATTTCCAGCAAGACCATGCCGCTGCCCAAGCTCAACGACCTGGTCGATACCCGCGTTGCGCAGAAGCTCGCGCAGATCAGCGGGGTGGGCATGGTCAGCATCGCCGGCGGCCAACGCCAGGCGGTGCGGGTCAAGGTCAACGTCGATGCGCTGGCCGCCAACGGCCTGAACCTGGACGACGTGCGCACCCTGATCGGTGCCTCCAACGTCAACCAGCCCAAGGGCAATTTCGACGGCCCGACCCGGGTGTCGATGCTCGACGCCAACGACCAGCTGCGCTCCCCCGAGGAGTACGCCAACCTGATCCTGGCCTACAACAACGGCGCGCCGCTGCGCCTGAGGGACGTTGCCGAAATCGTCGATGGCGCCGAGAACGAGCGCCTGGCCGCCTGGGCCAACCAGAACCAGGCGGTGTTGCTGAACATCCAGCGCCAGCCGGGGGCCAACGTCATCGAGGTGGTAGACCGCATCAAGGAACTGCTGCCCTCGATCACCGACAACCTGCCGGCCGGCCTCGATGTCTCGGTACTCACCGACCGCACCCAGACCATCCGCGCCGCGGTCAAGGACGTGCAGCATGAACTGCTGATCGCCATCGTCCTGGTGGTGATGGTCACCTTCGTGTTCCTGCGCCGTTTCAGCGCCACGCTGATTCCCTCGATCGCCGTGCCGTTGTCGCTGATCGGCACCTTCGGGGTCATGTACCTGGCCGGCTTCTCGATCAACAACCTGACGCTGATGGCCCTGACCATCGCCACCGGTTTCGTGGTCGACGATGCCATCGTCATGCTGGAGAACATCTCCCGCCACATCGAAGAAGGCGAGACGCCGCTGCAGGCAGCGCTCAAGGGCGCCAGGCAGATCGGCTTCACCCTGATCTCGCTGACCTTCTCGCTGATCGCGGTGCTGATTCCGCTGCTGTTCATGGCCGATGTGGTCGGCCGGCTGTTCCGCGAGTTCGCCATCACCCTGGCGGTGGCGATCCTGATTTCCCTGGTGGTGTCGCTGACCCTGACGCCGATGATGTGCGCGCGCCTGCTCAAGCGCGAGCCCAAGGAAGAAGAGCAGGGCCGCTTTTACCGCGCCAGCGGCGCCTGGATCGACTGGCTGATCGAGCATTACGGCCGTGGCCTGCAGTGGGTGCTCAGGCACCAGCCGCTGACCCTGCTGGTGGCCGTGGCCAGCCTGGGCCTGACCGTGGTGCTCTACCTGGCGGTGCCCAAGGGCTTCTTCCCGGCCCAGGACACGGGCGTGATCCAGGGCATTTCCGAGGCGCCGCAGTCCACCTCGTTCGCCGCCATGAGCGAACGCCAGCAGGCCCTGAGCAAGGTGATCCTGCAGGACCCGGCGGTGCAGAGCCTGTCGTCCTACATTGGTGTCGACGGCGACAACGCCACGCTCAACAGTGGCCGCCTGCTGATCAACCTCAAGCCCCACGGCGAGCGTGACGTGACCGCGGCCGAGGTCATCGGCCGCCTGCAGCCGCAACTGGACAAGCTGGTCGGCATCCGCCTGTTCATGCAGCCGGTGCAGGACCTGAGCATCGAAGACCGGGTCAGCCGCACCCAGTACCAGTTCAGCCTGTCCTCGCCCGACGCCGACCTGCTCGCGCAATGGAGCGGCAAGCTGGTCGAGGCCCTGCAGCAACGCCCGGAACTGCAGGACGTTGCCAGTGACCTGCAGGACAAGGGCCTGCAGGTGTACCTGGTGATCGACCGCGACATGGCCAGCCGCCTGGGCATCAACGTGGCACAGATCACCAACGCCCTGTACGACGCGTTCGGCCAGCGGCAGATCTCCACCATCTACACCCAGGCCAGCCAGTACCGGGTGGTGCTGCAGGCACGCGACGCGGCCACCATCGGCCCGCAGGCGCTGGAGTCGATCCACGTCAAGTCGGCCGATGGCGGCCAGGTGCGCCTGTCGGCGCTGGCGCGCATCGAGCAGCGTCAGGCTCAGCTTGCCATTTCGCACATCGGCCAGTTCCCGGCGGTGATGATGTCGTTCAACCTGGCCCATGGCGCGTCCCTGGGCGAGGCGGTCCAGGTGATCGAGCAGGTGCAGCAGGACATCGGCATGCCGATCGGCGTGCAGACCAAGTTCCAGGGCGCCGCCGAGGCGTTCCAGGCGTCGCTGTCGAGCACCTTGCTGCTGATCCTGGCGGCCGTGGTGACCATGTACATCGTGCTCGGCGTGCTCTACGAGAGCTACATCCACCCGGTGACCATCCTCTCGACCCTGCCATCGGCGGCGGTCGGCGCCTTGCTCGCGCTGATCATCAGCGGCAACGACCTGGGCATGATCGCCATCATCGGCATCATCCTGCTGATCGGCATCGTCAAGAAGAACGCGATCATGATGATCGACTTCGCCCTCGAGGCCGAGCGCCACCAGGGCATGAGCCCGCAGGATGCCATCTACCAGGCCGCGCTGCTGCGCTTCCGGCCGATCCTGATGACCACCCTGGCCGCGCTGTTCGGCGCGGTGCCGCTGATGCTCGCCACCGGCTCCGGCGCCGAGCTGCGCCAGCCGCTGGGCCTGGTGATGGTCGGCGGGTTGCTGGTGAGCCAGGTGCTGACCCTGTTCACCACCCCGGTCATCTACCTGTACTTCGACCGCCTGGCACGCCGCTGGCGCCCGGCCACCGATACCCAGCAGGCCCAGGCATGAATCTGTCGGGCCCGTTCATTCGCCGGCCGGTGGCGACCATGCTGCTGAGCCTGGCGATCATGCTGCTCGGTGGCGTCAGCTTCGGCCTGCTGCCGGTGGCGCCGCTGCCGCAGATGGACTTCCCGGTGATCGTGGTGCAGGCCAACCTGCCCGGCGCCAGCCCCGAGGTCATGGCCGCCACCGTGGCCACGCCGCTGGAGCGCAAGCTGGGCAGCATCGCCGGGGTCAGCACCCTGACCAGCAGCTCCAACCAGGGCTCGACCCGGGTGATCATCGGCTTCGACCAGGGGCGTGACATCGACGGCGCGGCGCGCGAGGTGCAGGCGGCCATCAACGCCACCCGCAACCTGCTGCCCAGCGGCATGCGCAGCATGCCCACGTACAAGAAGTTCAACCCGTCCCAGGCACCGATCATGGTCTTGTCGCTGACCTCGGACGTGCTGCAGAAGGGCCAGCTGTACGACCTGGCCGACACCATCCTGGCCCAGAGCCTGGCCCAGGTCATCGGGGTAGGGGAGGTGCAGATCGGCGGCAGTTCGCTGCCGGCGGTGCGCATCGCGGTGGAGCCGCAGCTGCTCAACCAGTACAGCCTGTCGCTGGACGAGGTGCGCACGGCGGTGGCCAATGCCAACCAGCGCCGGCCCATGGGCTATGTCGAAGACCCCGAGCGCAGCTGGCAGGTGCGCGCCAACGACCAGCTGGAAACCGCCAAGGACTACGAGCCGATCGTGATCCGCCAGGCCAATGGCACGATCCTGCGCCTGTCTGACGTGGCGACCGTCACCGACAGCGTCGAGAACCGCTACAACAGTGGCTTCTTCAACGACCAGAGCGCGGTGCTGCTGGTGGTCAACCGCCAGAGCGGCGCCAACATCATCGAGACGGTCGACCAGATCAAGGCGCAGTTGCCGGCGCTGCAGTCGCTGCTGCCGGCCAACGTGCAGTTGAACGTGGCCATGGACCGCTCGCCGGTGATCAAGGCCACCCTCAAGGAGGCCGAGCACACCTTGCTGATCGCCGTGGCGCTGGTGATCCTGGTGGTCTACCTGTTCCTCGGCAGCCTGCGCGCCTCGTTGATCCCGAGCCTGGCGGTGCCGGTGTCGCTGGTGGGCACCTTCGCGGTGATGTACCTGTGCGGGTTCTCGCTGAACAACCTGTCGCTGATGGCGCTGATCCTCGCCACCGGCCTGGTGGTGGACGATGCCATCGTGGTGCTGGAGAACATCTCCCGGCACATCGAGGATGGCCAGCCGCCGATGCGCGCAGCGTTTCTCGGCGCCAAGGAAGTCGGCTTCACCTTGCTGTCGATGAACGTCTCGCTGGTGGCGGTGTTCGTCTCGATCCTGTTCATGGGCGGCATCGTGCGCAGCCTGTTCCAGGAGTTCTCGATCACCCTGGCGGCGGCGATCATCGTCTCGCTGGTGGTGTCCTTGACCCTCACACCGATGCTCTGCGCCCGTTGGCTCAAGCCGCACCGGGCCGAACCGACCCGCCTGCAGCGCTGGAGCGACAACCTGCACCGGCGCATGGTCGGCGCCTATGACACCAGCCTGGGCTGGGCCCTGCGCCACAAGCGCCTGACCCTGCTCAGCCTGCTGGCGACCATTGGCCTGAACATCGCGCTGTACGTGGTGGTGCCCAAAACCCTCATGCCGCAGCAGGACACCGGCCAGCTGATCGGCTTCATCCGCGGCGACGACGGCCTGTCGTTCAGCGTGATGCAGCCGAAGATGGAAATCTACCGCCGCGCCTTGCTCGCCGACCCTGCGGTGCAGAGCGTGGCCGGCTTCATCGGTGGCAACAGCGGCACCAACAACGCCATGGTGCTGGTGCGCCTCAAGCCGATCAGCGAGCGCAAGCTCGACGCGCAGAAGGTCATCGAGCGCCTGCGCAAGGAAATGCCCAAGGTGCCGGGTGGGCGGCTGTTCCTGATGGCCGACCAGGACCTGCAACTGGGCGGCGGTGGCCGCGACCAGACCTCCTCGCAGTACCTCTACACCCTGCAGAGCGGCGACCTCGCGGCCCTGCGCGAGTGGTTCCCGAAAGTGGTGGCGGCGATGCGCGCGCTGCCCGAGCTCACCGCCATCGACGCCCGCGACGGCTCCGGTACCCAGCAGGTGACCCTGGTGGTCGACCGCGACCAGGCCAAGCGCCTGGGCATCGACATGGACATGGTCACCTCGGTGCTCAACAACGCCTACAGCCAGCGGCAGATCTCGACCATCTACGACAGCCTCAACCAGTACCAGGTGGTGCTGGAGATCAACCCCAAGTACGCCTGGGACCCGAGCACCCTGGAACAGGTGCAGGTGATCACCGGCGACGGCGCGCGGGTGCCGCTGTCGACCATCGCCCACTACGAGAACAGCCTGGCCAACGACCGGGTCAGCCACGAGGGCCAGTTCGCCTCCGAGGACATCGCCTTCGACGTTGCCGAAGGCTACAGCACCGACCAGGCCATGGCCGCGGTGGAGCGGGCGGTGGCCAAGGTCGGCCTGCCCGAGGAAGTGATCGCCAAGCTCGGCGGTACCGCCAATGCCTTCGCCAAGACCCAGGAAGGGCAGCCGTTCATGATCCTCGGCGCGCTGGTGCTGGTGTACCTTGTGCTGGGCATCCTCTACGAAAGCTACATCCACCCGCTGACCATCCTCTCCACCTTGCCCTCGGCCGGGGTCGGCGCCTTGCTGGCCTTGTACGCCACGGGCGGGGAGTTCAGCCTGATTTCGCTGCTGGGCCTGTTCCTGCTGATTGGCGTGGTGAAGAAGAACGCCATCCTGATGATCGACCTGGCGCTGCAGCTGGAGCGCCACCAGGGCCTGACCCCGGAAGAGTCGATCCGCCGCGCCTGCCTGCTGCGCCTGCGGCCGATCCTGATGACCACCCTGGCCGCCATCCTCGGCGCCTTGCCGCTGCTGCTCAGCAGTGCCGAGGGCGCCGAGATGCGCCAGCCGCTGGGCCTGACCATCATTGGCGGGCTGGTCTTCAGCCAGGTTCTGACCCTTTACACGACGCCGGTGGTGTACCTCTACCTCGACCGCCTGCGCCACCGATTCAACCGTTGGCGCGGCGTGCGCACCGACGCCGCCCTGGAAACTCCGCTATGACTTTTGCCCAGACCCCACTTCACCGTGCCCTGCAGCTGCTGACTCGCGGGCGCGGCTCGCGCCTGGTCGGCGCCGGGCTGTGCGTGGCGCTGCTCAGCGCCTGTACCTTGAGCCCGGACTACCACCGCCCCGAGCTGAGCACCCCGGCGCAGTTCAAGCAGGCCGAAGGCTGGACCCAGGCCAGCCCGTCCGATGCCATTGCCCGTGGCGCCTGGTGGGAGGTGTACGGTGACAAAGGGCTCAATGCCCTGGTCGAGGAGCTCAACCGCAGCAACCAGACCGTCGCCCAGTCCGAAGCCCAGTACCGCCAGGCCCAAGCGCTGGTGCGCAGCAGCCGCGCCTCGCTGTTCCCGAGCCTGGACCTGAGCGCGAGCAAGAACCGTTCGGCCCAGGGCACCGGCAGCTCAAGTTCCAGCTTGTCGAACAACAGCAGCGGCATTCGCAACACCTACAACGCGCAGCTGGGCGTGAGCTGGGAAATCGACCTGTGGGGCAAGCTGCGCGAGACCCTCAACGCCAACGAGGCGAGCGCTGAAGCGAGCTTTGCCGACCTGGCCGCCATCCGCCTCAGCCAGCAGTCCGAGCTGGTGCAGAACTACCTGCAGCTGCGCGTGATCGACGAGCAGAAGCGCCTGCTGGAAGCCACCGTGGCGGCCTACCAGCGCTCGCTGCGGATGAACGAAAACCAATACCGCGCCGGGGTTGCCGGCCCGGATGCGGTCGCTCAGGCGCGTACCCAGCTCAAGAGCACCGAGGCCGACCTGATCGACCTGATCTGGCAGCGCGCGCAGTTCGAGAACGCCATTGCCGTGTTGCTGGGCCGGGCGCCGGCAGACTTTGCCCTGGCCGACAGCAAGAACATCCCGGCCTTGCCGCAGATTCCCGTCAGCCTGCCGTCGCAACTGCTCGAACGGCGGCCGGACATTGCCTCGGCCGAACGTAACGTGATGGCGGCCAACGCCAACATCGGCGTGTCCCGCGCCGCCTACTTCCCGGACCTGAGCCTGAGCATGAGCGGCGGCTACTCCAGCAGCAGCTTCAGCAACTGGATCGAGTTGCCCAACCGCTACTGGTCGGTGGGCCCGCAGCTTGCCTTGACCCTGTTCGATGCCGGCAAGCGCAGCGCCGAAGTGGACCGTACCGTCGCGGTGTACGACCAGACCGTGGCGCAGTATCGCCAGACCGTGCTCGATGGTTTCAAGGAAGTGGAGAACTACCTGGTGCAACTGAAGGTGTATGCCGACGAGGCCGGGGTGCGCCAGGAAGCGCTGGATGCAGCCCGTGAATCGCTGCGCCTGACCGAGAACCAGTACCGCGCCGGGCTGATCGGCTACCTGGATGTGGTGAACGTGCAGACCACCGCGCTGAGCAACGAGCGCAGCGTGCTGAACCTGCTGCAGGGGCGCTTGGTGGCCAGTGTGCAGCTGATTGCCGCGCTGGGCGGTGGCTGGGACGCAGAACAGGCGTTTGCCCAGCAGCAATGAGGCCCCCCGCAATCTCTGAAGTCTCCTACCCCCCCCTGTGGGAGCCGGCTTGCCGGCGATGAGGCCCGAACAGGCTGACCGAATCCGCCTGCTCCGGCCCATCGCCGGCAAGCCGGCTCCCACAGGTCGGCCCGGTTTATTGGATCCATTCCCATTCGCAAAAACCCCGTGCGTTTCGCCAAAGCTTGAGTACAATCGTCAGTTTTTCCGGGGCCCCCTGTCCCGACGCTGGAACTCCCAATGCTCACCGGTAGCTACTCCTTCTCGCTGGTCCTGATCTCGCTGTGCGTGGCCATCCTGGCGTCCTACACCGCCCTTGACCTGACCGGCCGCATCGCCACGGCCAAGGGCCGGGCGGTCTACCTGTGGATGAGCGGCGGGGCGCTGGCCATGGGCATCGGCGTCTGGTCGATGCACTTCATCGGCATGCTTGCCTTCAGCCTGCCGATCGACCTGGGCTACGACATCGGCCTGACCGCGCTATCGCTGCTGATTGCCGTGCTGTCGTCCGGTTTTGCCTTGTGGCTGGTGAGCCAACCGAGCCTGCCGATGCTGCAACTGGCCTTCGGCGCCCTGATCATGGGCGCGGGCATCAGCTGCATGCACTACACCGGCATGGCGGCGCTGCGCATGCTGCCGGGCATCGACTACGACCCGACGCTGTTCGGCGCCTCCCTGGCCATAGCGGTCGGCGCCTCGGCGGCGGCCTTGTGGATTGCCTTCCGCCTGCGCCAGCACACCCCGTATGTACGCCAGGTCCGCGGCCTGGCGGCGGTGCTGATGGGCCTTGCCATCGTCGGCATGCACTACACCGGCATGGCTGCGGCGAATTTCCCTGTAGGCAGTTTCTGCGGCGCCCTGGGCGCTGGCCTGCAGGGCGATGGCCTGGTCTACCTGGTACTGATCACCACCCTGGCGGTGCTGGCGGTGGCCTTGCTGACCTCGGTGCTGGACGCCCGTCTGGAAGCCCGCACCGCAGAGCTGGCCCGCTCCTTGACCCTGGCCAACCAGGAACTCACCCAACTGGCCCTGCACGACACCCTGACCGGCCTGCCCAACCGCACGCTGCTGTCGGACCGCATCGAGCAGGCCATCGGCAAGGTGGCGGAGCAGGGCGGTTGTTTCGCCCTGATGTTCATCGACCTGGACGGCTTCAAGCCGGTCAACGATGCCTTCGGCCACCATGTCGGCGATCTGCTGCTCAAGGCCGTGGCCGCGCGCTTGCGCGGCCACCTGCACAGCCAGGACACCCTGGCGCGCATCGGCGGCGACGAATTCGTGCTGTTGGTTGAGCTGCAGGAGCCTGACGACGCCATGGACGTGGCAGTCAAGCAGGTCAACCTAGTGTCGCGAGCATTCCGCGTGGCCGAGCACGACCTGCAGCTCACGGCCAGCCTGGGGATCGTGCTGTACCCCGGCAATGGCCAGGACCAGCTCGAACTGCTGCGCAACGCCGACGCCGCCATGTACCACGCCAAGAGCGCCGGCAAGAACGGCTACAGCTTCTTCGACGTGTCGATGAACAGCAACGCCCGCCAGCAACTGCAGTTGCTGCAGGATTTGCGCATGGCCCTGGAGCAGCGCCAGTTCCGCCTGCATTACCAACCCAAGTTCGACGCCCAGGCCTGCACCCCGATCGGTGCCGAAGCCTTGCTGCGCTGGGAGCACCCGCAGCATGGCCTGCTGCTGCCCGACCGCTTCATCGGCCTGGCGGAAAAGACCGGGCTGATCATCCCGATCGGCGAGTGGGTGCTCGATGAAGCCTGCCGGCAGATGCGTCACTGGCTCGACCAAGGCCATGAGCACTGGCGCATGGCGGTCAACCTGTCGGCCATCCAGTTCTGCCACGCAGGCCTTGTCGACAGCGTCGCCCGTGCCCTGCGCGAGAACGGCCTGCCGGCCAACCAGCTGACCCTGGAAATCACCGAAACCACCGCCATGCATGACGCCGACGCCAGCCTGACGGTGCTGCAGCGCTTGTCCGACATGGGCGTGGACCTGTCGATCGACGACTTCGGCACGGGTTATTCGAGCCTGATGTACCTCAAGCGCCTGCCCGCCAACGAACTGAAGATCGACCGCGGCTTCGTGCGCGACCTGGAGCAGGACAGCGACGATGCCGCGATCGTCTCGGCGATCGTGGCGCTGGGGCAGGCGCTGGGGCTACGGATTGTCGCCGAGGGCGTGGAAACCGACCGGCAGCAGGACTTCCTGACCCGGCTGGGCTGCGATTCGCTGCAAGGCTATTTGCTGGGGCAGCCGGTGCCGGCAGAGCGTTTCATGGCCAATCTGCAGTCATTAGCGGATTGCTCGGAAACATTGACGGTCAACTGAGCCTGTAACCGCCGCCAACGGCGCCTTCATGGAGTGCGGCTTGTAGTTCTTCATAGAGTTCATTGGCCTCCAGTGCGGTGATAGACCGGGAGCAGTCACGCAATTCTATGCCCAGCAGTACATTCTCCTGACCAGGCAGCAGGCCTAACCGCTGTTTGGCCTGTTCAGGAAGTGCCGTCTCTGGCCAGCGGCTTTTGACCACCACTTGTTCTATCCAATCCGCCCTGTTTCCTGCGGCCGCCATGATCTTTTCGGTGATGCTTTCCACGCTCTGGGCGGGGGCCATGGCCAATGAAATGTCTCGGCAAGTGGAGGGTAATCTGGAGATTTCTTTCCAGGGCAGCAGGTTTAGCATTTGGGCCTGAGCTTTGGGGTGTGGGTCTCTGAGTAATCGGATGTCTGGGATGCCTTTACGCAGCATGACCAGCCTATCAAGGCCCATGCCCAGAGCCAGGCCTCCATGGCAATGTGCATCGATGTTCAGTCGTTCGAGCAAAGAAGAGGCGATGCGCCCGCACTCCAGGACCTCCACTGCGCGATCAGGCGCAAGGACGTTAACTTCGATTCCGCCTTCGGTGTAGTGGTGTGGGCTAGGTGCGTGTGCCCAGGCCATCTCGGGCACTGCTGATTCGATAATGTCTCCTACCAACTGAAGTAAACGCTCTGCGGTTGCTTGCTCGCGGTCGCAGAGTAGCCATAGGTCCATCTGATGCGGCTCTGCGCAATGCCAGCGATCACGCGTATCTCTGCGAAATGTGATGCCTGGCGCCGCTATCAATAGCTGTTCCCCTGGGCGTCGCATCGACGCAGCTTCCTGCAAAGCGCAGGGTATGCTGCTTGTAGTTTGTGTTCGAAGCAGGCGCTCTGAAGTTACCCAGCGGGTATGCGCACTGCCCAACGTCACTTCGTCTGATGAATAGCCAAGCAGGCCGTAATTTTCTTCGGCCGTCACCACGCGCGGCCCGGTAACGATATTGGCATCTGGCCAGCCTCGGTGCTTGAGTTTGCTCAGTAACTCTTGCAATAAAAGGTTGATTGCATGAGGTGTTGGCGTGTCGAGGGTGAGGTCGGGTATTTCCAATGCCGCTTCAAGCTTTTCTTTACTAATTAATAGTTTGTCCATTACTTCAGGGTTCCGTGTAAGGCGGGAGCAAGCAACCCTAAGTCCAAAGGCTTCATGTGGCAATGCAGCATTGGAAAAAAAGAAGTTTCTGTAGGAAGCTTCCTTAATTGCAGTGCTGCGAAAATTCCTACGGAAATTACCTACTTGTGCATGTTACAAATTTTTCATTGCTGCTGACCTGTAATGGAACTAAAAAAGGAAGTGCCCACTTCGGGCTTAATCAAAAGGAATCTTGAATATGGAAAACAAACCTCTGGCGGGTCTTATGCGGGTCATGAGCGGGTCCGATAATTTTGGCTGGGCGCCACTAGTTTGGGCGGATCCTGATATCTGACTACTTGACAATGCTGTGGCCTTTGCAACGCTCGCGGAGGATTTGCAGGGCTCTTATATTCGCTCTGTGGCGGAGTTCTTTGAGATTCACCACGCACACACAAATCGTGATACCCCTGTCCATTCTCATTTTCTGGTGTTCTCGAAGTGGTTGGGGTGTTGCTGGTATTGCGCGATGAAAACTTTGAAGGGATGACGTTGAAGGGGAGTTTGGATGAGCTTGTACAGAGTGTTGCACTGCATGGTGCTACGGCTGTCATTGAGAATAATGCAATGAACTCTTTTATTGTGCAGGGCCGGGAGTATATCGACTTGTTGGTAGCTGCCGCGGGTGAGCGGGGCGCGAGCTTAACTGAATTTGCAGTGGGGGTTAATCGTTCGGTATCTAGTAAGCTTGATTACGCCGTGAACTCGCAGCTCAACGAGGGTGTGGCGGGTATTCATGTGGCAGTGGGAGATGGGCGATCAGGATTTCATATCGATTTTTTATGCCCGAATTACAAGCTGAAGAGCGGAATGATTGGGAGCCATTGAGCCTTCACCGCTATCTTGCCTATGGTGAACGGACGAGGGTGAAGGGGTAGTGATTACACAGCATCTCTTAGCGTATAGGCCGGAAAAAACGCATCCATCTCTGCCTCCACCGCCTCGATGATGCGTTCGACATCCGCTGCGGCCATGATCGCGCTGCAGGGAATACCGGCAATGGCCAGCAAGGTTTCGCCGGTGCCCCGATCGAACAGGCGGGCGATCATGCTGCGGGGTGCATCCATGCTGGCTTCGAAGCCAAGCGGGTGAAAGTGCCAGCGCATCACCTGGCAGGCGTTGGGGAACGTCATCTTGTTCATGCCAGCCTCCTTGTCCGTGCCTGGAAGCGGTGAGCGGTGGCCAGGCGGTGGCCGCCGGGAACCTAAAGATAGCACCTGAATTCCCGATACTGCGTGGGAAATAAGACAATTGTGCTAATGCATGATCCCTGTCACACAGTGGCCATCAACGCCGTATGGCGGCCAAGGGCAGTGCAAACGTTTTCTTTTTGCGCCTACGCGAGCGCGATGGGCAACTTCTGCCATTTTTAACGGCAATCGGCGCACAGCATTTTCGGACAAGCGGCAGCGGGTGGGCGCGTCTGCTAACCGAGCAGGCCAGCGGCAATGTTGATGGTAAAACCCAGGATCGCCGTGTTGAACACGAAACCCACCACCGAATGGGCCAGCACCACCCGGCGCATGCCGCGCCCGCCAACGCCGACGTCCGAGGTCTGCACGGCGACGCTGATGGTGAACGAGAAATAGTGGAAGTCCCAGTAGTCCGGGTTGTGCTCGCCGTCGGCAAAACGCAGCACCGGGTCGTGGTCGTCATCGGTGTAGAACAGCCGCGCGTAGTGCAGGCTGAAGATGCAGCCGATCAGCAGCCACGAGCCCGCCACGGTGAAGCCGGTATACAGGTAGTGCAGCACCAGGTCGCTGCCTTGCAGGCCGCGGCTGGACACCAGTTGCAGGGTGACTGCGGCAAGGCTGGCGATGGCGGCGATGCATACGGTGAACAGCACCAGCCCTGCGTTTTCGTCCTCTACCTGGGCGACTTTGCGGACCTTCTCTGGGCTTGCGCCCCAGCTCAGCCACAGCACCAGCAGCAGATACAGCCACACGCCGAGGTTCCAGCCGGTGAGGATGCGCTGCACGATGTCGTCGGCAGGAATCAGCCAGGCGCTGAGGATGCCGGCCACGGCGGCAATGCTCAGGCGCGGGTGGGTGCGGGTCAGGTGGTGCAGTGCCATGGGGCCTCGCGACAGGGAGTCATGGCTACCACGATAGCCTATGGGATAACATTTCCCACTCATGTCCGTGTCGAAGCCCCTGAAATCCAAGGAAATGGCACGGCCGCTTCACGCCTGGGGCTACCGCGCGCCAGGCACCGCTACAGGATTCACGTTTTGTCCGACCTTTCGCAAAATCCCCTGCTGCAGTACCTGGCCCGCCTGGCCCCCTCCAGCCAGCAGACCATGCGCTACATCCTGCAGGACGCCGCCGACCGGCTTGGCTTCATCGATTGCAACCTGGCCGAAGTGCCCTGGCACCTGCTCGAGCCCGGCCATGTGATCGGCCTGGTGGCGGCGTTGCGTGCCGACGGCTACGCCCCCAACAGCTCGTCGTTGTATGTCAATGCCGTGCGCGGGGTGATGAACGAAGCCTGGCGCCAGGGCCTGATCGACCATGAGCGGCTGCAGAGGATTCGTGAGGTCAAGCCGGCCAGCGGCAGCCGCCTGCCGCCGGGGCGCAACCTGCGCCGCAGCCTGATTCGCGAATTGATGGAGCTGTGCGCCGCCGACCCACGCCCGCAGGGCGTGCGTGATGCGGCAATCATCGCCTTGCTGTACGGCACTGGCATGCGCAAGTCCGAATCGGTGGACATCGACCTGGCCCAGGTCGACTTCCAGGCGCGCAGCCTGCAGGTCACGGGCAAGGGCAACCGGCAGCTGATCAAGTACGCGCCGGCCTGGGCATTCGAAAAGCTGCAGGCCTGGCTCGACCTGCGCCGTGAGGCGCTGCCCGAGGGCGCGGCGGACGACCCGTTCCTGTTCAACCGCATCCGCCGCGGCAACCACATCACCCGGGCGCGCATCACCAAGCATGCCATCTACTACATCGCCCGCCAGCGCGGCGCCCAGGTGGGGGTGAAGATCATGCCCCATGATTTTCGCCGGGCGTTCATCACCCGGGTGATCGAAGAGCACGACCTGTCGATTGCCCAGAAGCTGGCGCACCACGCCAACATCCAGACCACCGCCAGCTACGACCGGCGCGATGACAACGAGCGGCGGCGGGCGGTGGATCGGTTCGACTACTGAGTCAATGGATGCTGGAAGCCAACTCGAAGATCGGCATGTACATCAAGATCACGATCAGGCCGATCAGCAAGCCGATGAAGGTCATCAGCAAAGGCTCGAACAGTTTCACGAACCATTCCACCCAGCGGCCGATTTCCTGGTCATGAAAGTCCGCGCAGCGCTCGAGCATTTCGCCAAGGTTGCCGGACTGCTCGCCAGCGCGCAGCAAACGCAGCGATACCGGCGTCACCAGTTGCCCGGCTTGCAGCGCCTCGGACAGCGCCAACCCTTCGCCCACGCGTTGGCTGGCCTGCGCCAGGCCCTGCGCGGCGGCGCTGCCGAGCAGCCCTTGCACCATGCCCATGGCCGTCAGGATGGGGATGCCGCCCTGCAGCAAGATGCCCAGTGAGCGGTAGAAACGCGCCAGCTCGTACATCAGCAGCCGCGCGTGCAAGGCCGGCAGGCGCCGCAACTGGCGTGAGCCCCAGCGCCGCACCCACGGTTGACGGCGCAGCAGCACCAGGGCGCCGACGCCGGCCACGGTCGCTAGCGCAAGGGGCAGTTGCTGGGCGTGCAGAAACAGGCCGACCTGCATCAGCACGCGTGACAGCCATGGCAGTTCACTGCCCATGCCCTCGAACACCAGGCTAAAGCGCGGCACCACATAGCCAAGCAGAAACAGCACCACGCCACCGCCCACCAGCAACAGCAGCAGCGGGTAGACCGAGGCGCCGACCAGCTTCTGGCGCACCAGGTCCAGGCGCTGGCGATAACCGATGTAGCGGTGCAGGGCGTCGCCAAGGGCACCGGTGCGTTCGCTGGACTGCACCAGGGCCACGTACAGTGGCGGGAACACCTGCGGTTGCAGGGCCAGCGCCTGGGACAACGAGCGCCCTTCGTACAGCTGGCGCACCAGCTGCGCCAGCACCTTGCGCACCCGTGCGCCGACGGCCTTTTCGGCCAGGCTCTCCAGCGCATCGATCAAGGGCAGGCCGGCGTGCAGCAGGGTGGTCAATTCCTGGCTGAACAGCACCAGGTCGAAGGCCGCCTCGCGGCGCCAGGCCAGCCCACGCAAGGCATTGCCCTGGCCGCGCACGCTGACCACCCGCAGGCCCTTGTCTTCGGCCTGGCGGCGGGCCTGCTCTTGGTCATCGGCATCGATCTGCAGTTGCACCACCCCCTGTCTTCCCAGGGCCTTGAGGCTGTAGCGCATGGCCTTGCTCCTTACTGCCAACTGGTGATTTCAGCGTTTTCGCCATCGCCGCCGGGCTGGCCATCCTTGCCCATCGACAACAAGTCGTACTCGCCGCCGCTCTCGCCAGGCTGGCGGTAGATGTAGGCGCGGCCCCACGGGTCCTGGGGTACCGCTTTTTGCAGGTAGGGCCCCGACCAGCGTGCCTCGCCGCTGGGGGCGGCAACCAGCGCCTGCAGCCCTTGCTCACTGTTGGGGTAGTGGCCGACCTCCAGGCGATACAGGTCCAGGGCCTTGCCCAGCCCTTCGATCTGCGCCCGGGCCACCTTGGCTTCCGAGCGGCCGAGCTGGCTGAAGTACTTGGGCGCGACGATGCCGGCCAGCAAGCCGAGCACCACCAGCACCACCAGCAGTTCGAGCAGGGTGAAGCCGCGATGGCGATTGGGTGTGCGCTGCATGGTGAAGCCCTCCTGCATGGGACATGCTTTTGCGGGGTTTCGCTGCTGCATGCAACTGCCGTGCACGTCTGCCTCGGGCCCTTGCGCCATGCGCCATGGCAAGCGGCACAGTGCTTGCGTCGCAGCACCAGAGCCCGGGTTTTCCGGGGTATTTCCCCCACATCGGGGGCACGGCGGGGAGGCGACCGACATGCGTGCAATGATCCTGGGCCTACTGTGGCTGGCGGCAGGCGCCACCCAGGCCGATGTGTACATCAGCGTCGATGCCAAGGGTGGCTATGTGCTGAGCAACGTTCACCGGCCAGGACGCCACTATGCGCGGGTGATCAGCGAACCGCTCGCCCAGGCCGGCCCGGCCAATGCGCAGCTGGTCACCGGGCGGCCCTATGCCGAACTGGTGGCCGCCGCAGCGCGCACGCACAACGTGCCGCAGGCGTTGCTGCACGCGTTGATCAAGGCCGAATCGGGTTACAACCCCAAGGCCCGTTCGGCGGCGGGTGCGGTCGGCCTGATGCAACTGATGCCGGATACCGCGCGAGAGATGGGGGTGCAGGATGCCCTCGACCCCGAGGACAATGTGCAGGGCGGCGCGCGCTACCTCAAGCGCATGCTGACGCTGTTCGACAACGACATCACCCTGGCCGTGGCGGCCTACAACGCAGGCCCTGATGCGGTGCTGCGCCGGGGCGCGGTGCCGCCGTTCGCCGAAACCCGGCGCTACGTGCCCAGCGTGCTGCGCGAGTACCGCAAGCTGCAGGGCCTGGCCGACGATGCGCCGCTGTGACCGCACGGCCATTCCCGGCGATGGCTTGCCCAACTCTGGGCTATAACCTCTGTACAGGTGCCCGGCAGTGGAGCCCAGCATGGACATCGCGACGCGTTCCGACATGCCCCAGGCACCTGGTTGCGCCGAGGCGCCTGCCGCGCGCAGGCCGTTCAACCTGCTGCGCTGGTATGGCTGGGTGAGCCTGGGGATCATCGTCCCGGTGGCGGCAGGGCTGGGGTTGATCTCCAGCCGCTTCATCATCAATGAAAGCGTCGAGCGCGATGCGTTGCTGACCGCCCAGTTCATCACTTCGATCGCCGACGCTGAAGTGCGCCACGTGTCGATCCCCAATGTGCGTACCATGGGCGAACTGCTCGACCCGCGCACCGATCACGCGGCCCTGCCTGACGTCGACCCACAAGCCAGGCGCAAGGCCCGGGGCGAGTTTCTCGACCATATCGCCCACCTGCCCGACATGCTGCTGGCCAATATCTATGCCCCCGACCGCACGGTGATCTGGTCGAGCAACCCGGCTTTGATCGGCAAGCTCATCGAGAGCGACGAAGACCTGGACCGTGCGTTCGAATACAAGATGCGCGTCTCCGCCAGCTACCACGACTTCGAGCAGGCCCGCGCCGAGCAGAAGTTCGTGACCCCACCCGAGCAGCTGTTCATCGAAAACTACATCCCCTTGTTCGATGCCGAGGGCAGCAGCGTCACTGCCATGGTGGAGATCTACAAGGAGCCCCACGACCTGATCGTGCGCATCGAACATGGGCTGCTACGCATATGGTTGGCCATCGCCTTGGGTGCCGGCCTGGTCTATGTCGGCCTGTACGCCATCATGCGCCGCGCCGCGCGGATCATGGCGGGGCAGCAGAAGCGCCTGATCAGCAACGAAACCTACGTGGCCCTGGGCGAGGTCTCGTCGGCGGTGGCGCACAGCCTGCGCAACCCGCTGGCCAGCATCCGCTCCAGTGCCGAACTTGCGCAGGCGTTCGATGAGGGCCCGGTGCAGCGCAACGTCAACGACATCATCAGCCAGGTCGATCGCATGTCGCACTGGATACGCCAGCTGCTGCATTCGCTGCGGCCACTCAACGATCAGCCGGTGCCGGTCGACCTGCCGCAGGCCCTGCACGAGAGCCTGCAAACCTTTGCCGTGCAGTTGGCGCGCAGCGGCGTTGCCCTGGACCTGCAACCGCTGCCGGCAGTGAAGGTGCTGGGCCAGCCGGCCTTGCTCGGGCAGGTCTTCAGCAGCCTGATCGCCAATGCCCTGGAGTCGATGGAGCAGGGCGGCCGCTTGCGCGTCGAGGTGGTCAAGCAGGACCGGCGCGGCCTGACCCTGCGCCTGTCCGATAGCGGCAAGGGCATGAGCGAGGCGCAGCGGCGCATGGCGTTCAGGCCGTTCTTCAGTACCAAGCCAGGTGGGTTGGGTGTGGGGCTGGTATTGGTGAAGCGCATCATGGAGTGCTACGGCGGCTCGGTAAGGCTGAGCAGCAGCGAGGGCCATGGGACGCGGGTTTCACTGAGTTTTCGAAAAGCTCCAAGCTAATCTTGAATCTCATAAGTTGATGCTAAGCGTTTGATTAATAAGGCTTAATAGCAATTTGGGTACAAATGCCCCACTTGTGGGGGTTAAATCTCGAAATCACCTTTTTAATGTTAAGCAAGTCATTGATAAATATAGATATCTTGATTATTAAATTCGCTGGCTGGCTTTTTGCTAGCTGAGCGATAGATGCGACGATCGAGCAGCGGTGGCTGCCCTGATGGAAGGCGATGGTGGTCTTCTGAACGCAAGCCCTGAGCGGGAACTAAGCGATGCAGCAGACGCTGGAAGACCCAGTTTTCCCCAAGACGGCCAGGCTGCCCGGCGCAGGCCTGGCCGTGCCGCTTCAGGAGTTCAACCTGCTGCGCTGGTTCTCGGTGATCAGCCTGCTGATCATTACCACCGTGGCCGGTAGCCTGGGCTATGTGTCCACGCGTTTCGTGGTGCGCGACAGTGTCGAGCGCGATGCGATGCTCACTGCCCAGTTCATCCAGGCCATGGCCCAGGCCGAGGTGCGTCACTCACTGCTGCCCCCGGGCACCACCCTGGGTGAACTGCTCGACCCGCGCCTGGACTTGCAGCACCTGCAGGTCACCCCGGCGCTGGCCGCGTCGACCCGGGTGGAGTTTCTCGATCATGTAGCGCATTTGCCCGACACCTTGCTGGCCAATGTCTACGCTCGCGATCGCACCATCGTCTGGTCGACCAACGATGCGCTGGTCGGCAAGCGCATCGGCGAAGACGGTGACCTGGAACGGGCCTTCCGCTCGCGCAAGGCGGTCTCGGCGAGCTACCACAAGGCCGAAGACGGCCGGGAAGAGCAAAGGTTCGAGCGCGACCCGCAGTACCTGTTCATCGAAAACTACATTCCCTTGTTCGACAGCCAGGGCGAGCAGGTGCTGGCCATGGTCGAAATCTACAAGGAGCCCCAGGACCTGATCCGGCGCATCCAGCGCGGCTACGTGCTGATCTGGGCCTCGACCCTGCTGGGCGGGGCGCTGATCTACTTCGGCCTGTTCTGGATCGTGCGCCGCGCCGCACAGATGCTGCAGCACCAGCAAGCGCGCCTGGTGGCCAGCGAAACCTACGTGGCCCTGGGCGAGATGTCTTCGGCGGTGGCCCACAGCCTGCGCAATCCCTTGGCCAACATCCGCTCCAGTGCCGAGCTGGCCGAGCAAATCGCCAACCCGCAGGCGCAGAAGAACCTGCACGACGTCATCAGCCAGGTCGACCGCATGTCGCGCTGGGTGCGCGAGCTTCTGGTGTCGTTGCGCCCGACCAGCGAGCACCCCGAAGCGGTGGACCTGGTGGCTGCCATCGAGGACACCCACCTGGCCTTCGCCCATCAGATTCAGCGCAATGGTGTGCGCTTCTGCTTCGAAGGCCCGCAGGCGCAATGGGTGGCCAGCCAGCCTTTGCAGCTGACGCAGATCCTCAACAGCCTGTTCGCCAACGCCCTGGAAGCCATGCCCAAGGGCGGTGAGCTGCGTGCCCAGGTCAGCGTGCTGGAAGGCCTGCGCGTGCAACTGTCGCTCAGCGACACCGGCAAGGGCATGACCCAGCAGCAGGAACGCATGGTGTTCAAGCCGTTTTTCACCACCAAGCAGGGCGGCCTTGGCGTTGGCCTGGCATTGGTCAAGCGAATCATGGAACGCTTTGGCGGTACGGTCAGCCTGACCAGCCGCGAAGAGGAAGGAACCCGCGTCAGCCTTACTTTCAATAGCGCAGCGGGAGGGGACCATGGAGCAGAGCATCCTGGTAGTCGAGGATGATGAAATCCTCGGTGAGAACATTCGTACCTACCTGAGCCTCAAAGGCTACGAGGTGACCCTGTGCGACAACGCAGAGCTTGCGTTGGAGCAGATCAAGCGAGCCCAGCCCGATGCGGTGCTGACCGACAACTCGCTGCCCGGCATGAGCGGGCATGACCTGTTGCGCACACTGGTAGCCCAGGTGCCGCAGCTCAAGGTGATCATGATGACCGGCTACGGCAACATCGAAGACGCCGTGCTGGCCATGAAGGAGGGTGCCTTTCACTACTTGACCAAGCCGGTGGTGCTGGCCGAGCTCAAGCTGACCCTGGACAAGGCCTTGGCGGCCGACCGCATGGAGCGCACCTTGTCGTTCTACCAGGAGCGCGAGGCGCAGAAATCCGGGCTGGGGGCGCTGATCGGCGAGTCGCCGGTGATGCACACCCTCAAGCACACCCTGCGCCAGGTGCTCGACGCCGAACGGCGCATGGCCAGCGACGACCTGCCGCCGGTATTGGTGGAGGGCGACACCGGCACGGGCAAGGAGCTGGTCGCCCGCGCCTTGCACTTCGACGGCTCGCGCAGCAAGGGGCCGTTCATCGAGTTCAACTGTGCCTCCATTCCTGCCAACCTGCTGGAGGCCGAGCTGTTCGGCCATGAGAAGGGCGCCTTCACCGACGCCAAGGAGCGCCGCGTGGGCCTGGTCGAGGCAGCGGATGGCGGCACGCTGTTTCTCGACGAGATCGGCGAGATGGACCTGCTGCTGCAGGCCAAGCTGCTCAAGCTGCTGGAGGATCGCAGCATCCGGCGCATCGGCGCGGTGAAGGAGCGCAAGGTCGACTTGCGGGTCATCAGCGCCACCAACTGCAACCTGGAGCAGATGGTGCAGCAGGGCAAGTTTCGCCGCGACCTGTTCTTCCGCTTGCGCATCATCGCCTTGAAGGTGCCGCGGCTGCATGCCCGCGGGCAGGATGTGCTGTTGCTGGCGCGGCATTTCCTGGCCCACCACGGGCGCCGCTATGGCAAGCCGAACCTGCGCTTCAGCGCCGAGGCCGAAAACCTGATGCTGGGGTACAGCTGGCCGGGGAATGTGCGCGAGTTGCGCAACATGCTGGAGCAGACCGTGTTGCTGGCACCTGGCGAGTTGATCCACGCGCACCAGCTCAACCTGTGCATGACCTTGGTCGATGAACCCTTCACGCCACCTGCGCCCGCGCTACACGAAGTGCCGCGCCATGAGCCGGAGCCGGGCACGAGCCTGCCGGACATGGAGCGGGACCTGGTGTGCAAGACCCTGGACCGTACTGACTGGAATGTGACCAAGTCGGCGCGGATGCTCGGGTTATCGCGCGACATGCTGCGTTATCGGATCGAGAAGCTCGGGCTTACCCGGCCCGACAAGCGCCAGTGGTGAGGCGGGGCGCCTTGCGCCCCAATCGCCGGCAAGCCGGCTCCCACCACCCCTTCGAGTATCACCATACAAGCCGGCTTGCCGGCGATGGGCTGCACGGCAGCCCCTTGCCCATTTCAGCGCTGACTTCCCTCGCCACCACCACTTCGCCCACCGGTGCCTTCCGAGCCACTGCCATCCATCCCCGGCAGGTCGCGGTTGTCATTCTGCTTGGCAGGCGGGCTTTCTGGATCATTGCCCTGGATACGCGGGTCAGTGTCCCGCGGCATGGGTTTTTCGATCGGGTTGAGGGTGCTGTCGACACCCGGCTGCGGCGCCGGGTTGTGCGGGTCATCGGGGTAGGTCGGGCCGGTGCCGACCGCCAGGGCCAACGGCGAGGCGAGCAGGGCAGCGAGCAACAAGCTGGTGCGGGTCATGGGCAGGCTCCTTTGCGAGGGTAGGGCGTGTACTTCTGTTCGGCCCTACCCGGCGCGCCAAGGTGCCATCACCCCGATCAGCGGTCACACCACCGTCGACAGCAACATGATGAAGATGATGCCGACGATCGACAGGATCGTCTCCATCATGCTCCAGGTCTTGAAGGTTTCTGCCACGGTCATGTTGAAGTACTGCTTGACCAGCCAGAAGCCTGCGTCGTTGACGTGGGAGAGGATCAGCGAGCCGGCACCGGTGGCCAGTACCAGCAATTCGCGGTTGACCCCAGGCACCAGGTCGATCACCGGGGCGACGATGCCGGCACCGGTAATGGTCGCCACGGTCGCGGAACCTGTGGCGATGCGGATCACCGCCGCCACCAGCCAGGCCAGCATGATCGGTGAAATTTGTGCCTGCACCGCCATCTGCCCGATCACATTACCCACGCCGGTATCCACCAGCATCTGCTTGAAGCCACCACCGGCACCGACGATCAGCACAATGGCCGCGGTCGGCGCCAGGCTCTGGTCGAGCATCTTCATGATCTGCTGGCGGCTGAAGCCACGCGCCGAACCGAAGGTGTAGAAGGCCAGCAACAGCGCGGCCAGCAAGGCGGTGATGGGGTGGCCGATCAGGTCCATCCACTGGCGCACGATGTGCTCGGCCGGCAGCACCACGTCGGCGAAGGTCTTGAGCAGCATCAGCGCTACCGGCAGCAGCACGGTGATCAGGGTGATGGAGAAGCTGGGCAGGTTGTTCTGGTCGGACTCCTTGGCGATTTGGTCCATCAGCTCCTGTGACGGGTTGCCGGGGATGTAGCGGGCAATGAAGCTGCCGAACAGCGGGCCGGCGATGATGGCCGTGGGCAGCGCGATCAGCAGGCCATAGAAGATGGTCTTGCCGATGTCGGCGTGGAAGATGCCGATCGCCAGCAGCGGGCCCGGGTGCGGCGGCACCAGGCCGTGGACCACGGAGAGGCCGGCCAGCAGCGGGATGCCGATCTTGATCAGCGACACCCCCGAGCGCCGCGCCACGATGAACACCAGCGGCACCAGCAGCACGAAGCCGATTTCGAAGAACAGCGGGATGCCGACCAGAAAGGCGGCGAACATCATCGCCCAGTGCACGTTCTTCTTGCCGAAGGCGCGGATCAGCGTCTGGGCGATCTGGTCGGCGCCGCCGGAGTCGGCCATCAGCTTGCCGAGCATGGTGCCCAGGGCCAGGACGATGCCGACGAAGCCGAGCACCCCGCCGAACCCGTCTTGGAACGATTTCATGACCTTGGCCACCGGCATGCCGGAGGTCAGGCCAAGAAAGCCTGCGGCCAGGGTCAGGGCGACGAAGGGGTGCACTTTGAAATGGGTGATCAGCAGAATCAGCCCGACGATGGTTACCAGCGCGTCGAGCAGCAGGTAGGTATCTGTAGCCAGTCCGAACATGGTGGTTATGCCTCGGTCTTATCGTTGTTTTTTTGGCGTTGCTTGATTGAACTTTCGCCGCCTTCAGGCGTCGAGACAGCGCTGTCTCAGGTGAGCCGGAAAAACCGCCGGTTCAGGCGGTCCGCGCCAGGGTCCGCTCACCGCAGGGCTTTAGCCAGGCGTCGACGATCTCGGCCAGGGCGGCAACTGGCTGCGTGGCATCCAGCGGCAGGGTCAGGGCTTCGTCGTGGGGCGGCTCAAGCGCAGCGAACTGGCTTTCGATGAGGCTCGCCGGCATGAAGTGGCCGGGGCGGGCGAGCACGCGCTTTTCCGCCTCTGCCGGGGTGAGCTCGAGAAACACGAAGCCCAGCGCCGGCATCGCCTCGCGCAGGGTGTCGCGGTAGCGGCGCTTGAGCGCGGAACAGGTGAGGATGGGCCGCTCACCGGCGCTGACCGTGGCTTGCAGCTCCTGGCCAAGGCGCACCAGCCAGCCGGCGCGGTCGTTGTCGTCCAGGGGGATGCCGGCGCTCATCTTGCGGATGTTCTCGGCAGGGTGAAACGCGTCGCCTTCGATCAGGCGGCCGCCGCTTCTGGCAGCGATGGCGGCGCCGATGCTGCTTTTGCCGCAGCCGGCCACACCCATCACCACGATGGCGGACAGGGGAGCATTCATTCAGTACCTCCTGCGGGGTGAGGTAGCGCTGTCTCGGCATAGACGAAACGCCACCCCCCGGTGTTATTGATTTTGTCCTTACGCAGTATGGACGCTTGGCAGAGTGCGTGTAGTGGCCACTCCCAAAGATTACATTGCCTGCGTCCTGAGACAGCGCTACCTTAGTGGCCGTTCCCCTCCCTTGGCAAGTAGTAAAATTACAACATCCATGTCCCGTACAGGCTCTCGCACCACCGGTCGTCCCACGCTGGCAGAAGTCGCCAGGCTCTCCGGGGTTTCCCCGATTACCGCTTCACGCGCCTTGCGCGGCGTCAGCACGGTGGCCCCGGCGCTGGTGGAAAAGGTCATTGCCGCTGCGGCGAGCCTGGGCTACGTCGCCAACCCGGCTGCCCGGGCGTTGGCCTCGGCGCGCAGCCAGTCGGTGGTGGTGCTGATCCCGTCGCTGTCCAACCAGCTGTTCATCGACACCCTGGAGGCCATCCACGAGGTCATGCGCCCGCGTGGGCTGGAAGTGCTGATCGGCAACTATCACTACGATATCGACGAAGAAGAAAACCTGATCCGCAACTACCTGGCCTATCAGCCCTGCGGCATGCTGCTGACCGGCTTCGACCGCAGCGATGCCTCGCGCCAGATGCTGGCCGCCAGTGGCGTGCCCTGCGTGCACATGATGGAGCTGGGCGGCGCGCCCGGGGCGCTGTCGGTGGGCTTTTCCCAGCAGCAGGCCGGCCGCGCCGCCGCCCGCCACCTGATCGAGCGCGGCCGGCGGCGCCTGGCGTTCATCGCGGCGCAGCTCGACCCACGGGTGATGCAGCGTGCCGAGGGCTTCCGCCAGGCCTTGGCCGAGGCTGGCATGCAGGCAACCGAGCTGGAAATCCTGGCGCCACAGCCTTCGTCGATCGCGCTCGGCAGCGAGCTGTTCAGCCAGTTGCTGGCACAGGCGCCGGATGTGGACGGCATTTTCTTCTGCAACGACGACCTGGCCCAGGGCGCGGTGCTGCAGGCGCTGCGCCAAGGTATCGAGGTGCCGCGCCAGGTGGCGATGGTCGGCTTCAACGACCTGCCGGCATCGGCGCACATGGTGCCGCGGCTGACCTCGATTCGCACGCCGCGCGCTGCCGTTGGTCGGAGCGCGGCGCAGGCGTTGCTGGCCTTGCTCGATGGCAGGCGAGTTGCGGCCGAGCAGCAGGATCTAGGCTTTGAACTGATGGTGCGGGAAAGCTCCTGAGCCGCCTGGCGCGGGCATGCCAGCCTTTATGACAGATTGACTATTCACTAAGTGATAGCAGTGTGCTTGCATGCCGCTTGCGCCGATCTATGCTCAGGAAACCCTGCGTACATAGGACCCCGGCGCCATGTTCGATTTCCATCGCAAATCCGATTTGATCGAGATTCAACGCATTCGCCAGGCGCTGGCAGAGAGCCAGGCCAAGCTCGCGGCGATCAGCCGAAACATGGCGATCATCGAGTTCACGCCTGACGGCACCATCCTCGATGCCAATGCCCAGTTCTGCCAGGCCATGGGGTACAGCGCCGAGGAATTGCGCGGCAAGCACCACCGGGTGTTCTGCGATCCGGCCTATGCCAAGAGCGCCGAGTACCAGCAGCTGTGGCGCGAGCTGGGCGAGGGGCGGGCGATCAGCGGTACCTTCGAGCGGGTCGACAAGGCCGGGCGCGAGGTCTGGCTCGAAGCCAGCTACATGCCGGTGGTCGATGAGCGCCAGCAGGTCACCAGCGTGATCAAGGTGGCGTCCGACATCAGCCAGCGGGTCAAGGACGAACATGAAAGCGAGAGCCTGCTCAAGGCCATCGGCCGCTCCATGGCGGTGGTCGAGTTCACCCCGCAGGGGCGGGTGATAACGGCCAACGACAATTTCCTCACGACCATGGGCTATCGCATGGACGAGGTCACCGGCCGCCATCACGGGCTGTTCTGTCACCCGCACGAGCGTGAATCGGCCCAGTACCGCGAGTTCTGGGCGTCGCTCAACCGTGGCGAATACCATTCCCATCGCTTCGAGCGGGTCAACAAGCAGGGCCAGACGGTGTACCTGGAGGCCTCCTACAACCCGATCTTCGACAGCAAGGGCCGCTTGTACAAGGTGGTCAAGTTCGCCAGCGACATCACCGCCCAGGTCAGTACCCAGCAGAGCGCGGCGGACGCGGCCCATGCCAGTTCGGTGCAGACCGACGCCTGCGCGCGCAAAGGCACCGAAGTCGTCCAGCAGACCGTGCAGGTGATCGAGCAGATTTCCCAGGAGCTCAACGATGCCGCGCGCAGCATCGATGCGGTGAGCAAGCAGTCGGATGTGATCGGGCAGATCGTGCTGACCATTCGCGGCATCGCCGACCAGACCAACCTGCTGGCCTTGAACGCCGCCATCGAGGCCGCCCGTGCCGGTGAGCACGGCCGCGGCTTTGCCGTGGTGGCCGATGAGGTGCGCAGCCTGGCGGCGCGCACCAGCAAGGCGACCCTGGAAATCGTCGATGTGGTGCGCCAGAACCATGACCTGTCGCTGACGGCGGTGGCCAGCATGCAATCGAGCCTGACCCGGACCGGGCGCGGTGTGGAACTGGCCAACGAGGCCGGCACCGTGATCATGGAAATTCAGCAGGGCTCACGCCACGTGGTCGATGCCATCAGCCAGATCAGCTCGACGCTGCAACTGCACTGAGGGTGTCGGCAAGTTCGCGCTGCAGGGTCGTCAGGCTGGCTTCCAGTTGCGCCTGCAGCGCCTCGGTTGGCAAACCCTGCGCCTGGGCGCGCTCGATCGCTTCGCAGTCGCTCACCACGCCGCGCACCTTGAGCATCTTGGCGCCGCCTTTGATGCGGTGAGTGATGCGCCCCAGGGCGTCGTCCTGCGGTGTAGGGCCCAGGGCCCGCAGGGTGGCCAGGTCTTCTGCGGCGGTTTGCGTGAGCTGCTCGAGCAGGTGGCGGATCAGCTGCGGGTCATTCTGGGTCAGGTGGTGCAATTCGTTCAGCGCAAACCCGCTGGCCCGTTCGGCGGGCGCGGCTGCATTGCTGCGGGCCTGGGGCAGGTGCATTTTCAGCGCGCTCAGGCCAATCGGTTTGAACAGGCAATCGTCCATGCCGCTGGCCAGGCAGCGTTCACGCTCTTCGGCCTGGGCGTTGGCGGTGACGCCGAGAATCCAGCAGCCAGGCGTGCCGCGGGCCTGCTCCAGCTGGCGGATGCGCCGGGCCAGCTCATGGCCGTCCATCACCGGCATGCTGCAATCGGTGATGACCAGGTCGAATGACGATTGTTGCCACAGCGCCAGCGCCGCTTCGCCATGCTCGGCCAGCGTGACCCGATGGCCCAGGGTATCGAGCTGCTTTTCCAGCAACAGCAGGTTGGCCGGGTAGTCATCCACCACCAGGATGTTCAGCGGCCTGCTTGCGTGTTCCTGGTGCGCGCTGCCAGGCTCGGCGGGCAGGGGCGCCGCACAGCCGGGCAACTGCAACTTGACGTCCACCAGGGTGCCCACGCCTTGCACGCTCTGCAGCTGCAACTCGCCGCCCATCAGCTCGGCCAGGGTGCGGCTGATCACCAGGCCCAGGCCGGCGCCCTGGTGGGCACGCGGGCCTTCGGCCTGGGCAAAGGCGCTGAACAGGCGGGTTTGGTCAGCAGCGCCGATGCCGATGCCGGTGTCGCGCACGCACAACGCCACCTGCACGTCATCGGCCGTGGCGCCTGGCTGCAGTTGCAGGCGGGTATGCACTTCACCGCGATCGGTGAATTTGATGGCGTTGCTCAGAAGGTTGGAGAGGATCTGCTTGAGGCGCAGCGGGTCGGCCATGACCCAGGCCGGCCCTTGCGGCAGTTCGCTGTGCAGGTGCAGGCCCTTGCTCCGTGCATTGCCTTCGAACACCCGCAAGGTGCCGCGTACCAGCTCGACCAGGTCGGTGGGCACGGGCTGCAAGGTCATGTGGCCGGATTCGATGCGCGAGATGTCCAGTATGTCGCCGATCAGGCCCAGCAGGCCGACGGCGGAATCGTGCGCGGTCTGCAGCGTCTGCGGGTCGCAGCGGCTGACCCGGCTGTCTTCCAGGGCCAGCTCGAGCAAGCCGATCACCGCGTTCATGGGGGTGCGTATTTCGTGGCTCATGGTGGCCAGGAAGGTGCTTTTGGTGTGGCTGGCCTGTTCCGCGTCGTCCTTGGCCTGGCGCAGTTGTTCGAGCAGGCCGCGGCTCAGGCCCAGCTGGGCCTGCAGGGCATGCTGGGCTTCGGTGCGCTGGTGGATCAACTTGCGCAGGTAGCTGTTCCAGAACACCACCCCGGCCAGCAGCAGGGCCGAGAGCACCAGTACCTGCAGTGCCAAGGTACGGTAATTGCGCCAGGGGCCGTCACTGACCAGCGAGCTGGTACGCCAGCGGTTGACCAACTGGTCCAGCTCTTCGGGGGGGATGCTCAGCAAGGTCTTGTCGAGGATGGCCTGCAGCTGGGGCTGGCCGGGGGCTACGGCGAACGCGGCGGCCGCCGGGTCGTCGCCCAGCACGCTGGCGATGCGCAGCTGGTCCTTGAACACATGGTTGATGTAGTAGGTGGCATTGATGTGACTGCTGTAGGCCACGTCGGCTTCGCCGGTGGCCACCGATTCCATCAGGGCCAGCGGGTTTTTGGCTTCGATCACCGTGGCATTGGGGTACTGGCGCAGTACCTCGGCGCGCAAGGGCGAGCCGCGCAGCAGGGCGATGCGCTTGCCATCCAGGTCGCGGCTCTGCAGTGGCCAGGCTGCCTGGTTGCGCGCGACCAGCACCCTGGGGCTGACCAGGTAGGGCCGGGTGTAGCGCAACTGGCTGGCGCGATCGACGCCATAGCCCAGCGCGCCGATCATCTGCGCTTCGCCGCGCGCCACCTGCTCGACCATGGCCTGCACGCTGTTGCGCTCGATCAGGGTGAACTGCAGGCCGGTGCGATGGGTGATCTGCTTGAGCAGGTCGACGGTGATGCCACTGGTTCGCTGCTGGGCATCGTTGAAGGTCAGCGGCGCCAGGGCCGGGTCGACCAGCACGCTGACCGTCGGGTGGCGCTGGATCCAGGCCTTTTCTTCATCGCTCAGGGCCGAGAGGTGGCGCTCCAGCAAGAGGCTGGTGTTGCCACTGGTCCAGCGCCGCAGGATGTTCAGCCGTTCGCTTTCGGTGATCCTGTCCAGGGCCGCATCGATCAGGCGGCGCAGGCGTGGGTTGTCGTTGGCCAGGGCAAAGGAGAAGGTGCCGGGCTTGGCCTGGCAGAAACTGTCGATTTTCACCGTGCCTTGATAGCTCTTGCCGATCAGGTAGTCGGTGCTGATGGCGTCGCCCAGGTAGGCGTCGGCTTCACCCAGCTCGACCGCCGCCAGGCCGGCCAGGGTCGAGCGATAGAGGCTCAGCTGGGCATTGGGGTAGAGGTTGCGGACCGTCTCGCCGGGCAAGTAGTGGTCGACCATCGCCAGGCGCATGCCGGCCAGGCTCGGGTTGTCCCTGAGGCTGCGGTCTTCACGGGTGACGATTACTGGCAGGTCGTCGGCGTAAGGCTCGCTCAGGCTCAACTGGGCATCGGCAGCCTCGAACCCGTTGGAGCTGCCCAGCAGGTCGATCTTGCCCTCGCGCAGGGCGGCGATCGCCTCGTGGCGGCTGGCAAAGCGCATGACCTGTACCGGGATGCCCAGCTGCTCACCGATCAGCCCTGCAAAATCGGCGCTCAGGCCTTCGTAGTCGGACGGGCTGATGTTGATTTCGAAGGGTGGGTAGTCGGGGCGGGAGCTGCCCAGCCGCAGGGCCTTGCGCTGCTGCAGCCACTGGCGGTCCTGGCTGTCCAGTTGCAGTGGCTGGGTGACGCTGGTGGCGCGCGCCAGCAACTGGCGCGGCTCGGCATCGGCGAGTGCCTGCTGGGGGCAGCACGTCAGGCACAGTGCCAAAAGCACGCCGGTGGAGTAGCGCTTCATCGCGAGAGGGGCGCTCAGTTGACGTGGTTGCGTTTGGCCAGGTCGACCATTTCCACCAGCGATTCGGTCTTGAGCTTCTCCATGATGCGGCCCCGGTAGGTGCTGATGGTCTTGGCGCTGAGGTTCATGCTGCCGCCTATGTGCTTGTTGTTCTCGCCCCGGGCGAGGCGGCGCAACACTTCCATCTCGCGGTTGGACAGGCTTTCCAGGCGCCTGGGTTCGCTGTCGAGGGTGTTGCTGTTGACCGACATCTGGGGAAACGTGGAGTAGCCCTTGATCAGTGCCTTGAGGGCGAAGATCAATGCTTCGTGGTCTTCATCCTTGGTCACGAATGCGCCAATGCCAGCGTCCAGGCAGCGGCGCACGTAGAGGTCGGTGGCCTGCCCGGTCAGCACCATGATCTTGGGTACGGGTTCCAGCTGCTGAAGGCGCTTGATGACCTCCATGCCATCAAGGCCGGGCAGGCCGATGTCCAGTACCACCACATCGGGACGCAGTTCGCGCGCTACCTGCGCCACTTCGCTGCCGTTGCCTACTTCGCCAACGACGCGGAAGCGCTCGCGCTCCAGCAGCAGGCGCATGGACAGCCTGACGATGGGGTGGTCGTCAACGATCAACACGGTTGTCATGAAGTTAACTCCTGTCGGAATGTGGACCATTTCCTGTGCTTAATCAGGAATATGCCTGCAAGTTCTTTCTGCAGCGCAGCACGATACGGCCATTCCGGATGCTTGGTAATGGCGAGTATAGATCTGTTGAACAACCGAGCGGTTATTGTGGAAAAATCCTACAAAAAAGCGCGCCAGGCATCGCGCGAAGGCGACGATGCCTGTGCTGGAGGGGGGGTTATTGGCAGGCGGGGTGAGGTTTGCGTATGCGTAGCGTCGATGCCGGGTTGTTGCTCAATGCCAGGCCGACCCGCGCCGGGCGCGGCAGCAGTTGGCCGGAGCAGTTCGGGCAGCGGCTATGCAGGCGAGATTCGCTGCAGCTTCGGCAGAAGGTGCATTCGAACGAACAGATGAATGCTTCAAGGCTGTCGCCGGGCAGGTCGACATCGCAGCATTCGCAGTTGGGGCGCAGCTCCAGCATGGGCGTGACTCCGGTGGGCGGGAACGATCCCGGAGTCTGCGCTGCCAGGTGCGCCGTTGGCAATGCTCAGCCGCCGGGGCGGTACAGGTGCGCGTGGCCGGCGCGGTACAAGGCCGATTCGGCAAACGGTGCATCGCCCAGCACGTGGCCGACAAGGATCAGCGCTGTGCGACGAAACCCTTTTGCCGCGACCTTCTCGACGATATCGGCCAAGGTTGCGCGCACCCAGTCCTGGTCCGGCCAGGTGGCGCGGTGGACCACGGCAATCGGGCAATCGGCGCCGTAGTGGGGGCGCAACTCTTCGACGATGCGTGGCAGGTGCTTGACCCCCAGGTGAATGGCCAGGGTCGCGCCGTGGCGGGCCAGGTCGGCCAACTGCTCGCCTGCCGGCATCGGCGAGCTGTCGCCATAGCGGGTCAGGATGACGGTCTGCGCCACCTCCGGCAGGGTCAGCTCGCAGCCCAGCAAAGCGGCGCTGGCCGCGGTGGCCGTGACCCCGGGGATGATCTGGTAGTCGATGCCCAGCTCGCGCAAGTGGCGAATCTGCTCGCCGATGGCGCCGTACAGGCTGGGGTCGCCACTGTGCACGCGCGCCACGTCCTGGCCCCGTTCATGGGCTGCGCGGATGGCCTCGATGATCTGTTCCAGGTGCAGCTCGGCGCTGTTGATGAGCGTCTCGGCCTGGTGGCCTTCGAGCACCGCCGGCGGCACCAGCGAGCCGGCATAGATGATCACCGGGCACTGACGGATCAGGCGCTGGCCCTTGACCGTGATCAGCTCCGGGTCGCCGGGGCCGGCGCCGATGAAGTAGACCGTCATGGAAATTCCTTGCAGGTAAATGGTTGAAGCGATTATCCGCCGCAGGCCAGGGCGACGGTAGCGGCGCCTGAAGATTGCCGCATTACCCTGAGCCTGGCGCTGCCGTGCTCGCGACTGGCCAGGGCCAGGGCCGCACTTTCGGCAACGCCCCAGCAGCCGCTGTGGGCGTAGGCAGAGGCCGAACGGTGGGTGAGCAACGGTTCGAAAGCCTGCAACTGGCTGGCAGTGAACACCACCAGGGGCAAGCCGAGGCGCAGGGCCAACTGCTCAAGCCCCGGCTCATCGGCCTTGAGGCTGATCGTGGCAATGCCGCGCAGCGTGCCCAGGGCCTGGCCGTGGGCAGCCAGGCTCTGGCGCAGCAGCGTGTCGAGGTGGTCCAGCGAACAGCCGCGGCGGCAGCCGAAGCCGGCGTACAGCGCCGGCAGGGCTGCTTCAGCGGCCATCAGGCGTGCTGGGCGCGGCGATACAGCCAGGCGCTGAGCAGGCCCAGGGCCACCCAGAACGCGGCATTGGTCAGCCACGAGGCGATCTTGAACTGGGTTTCCAGGGCCTCGGGCGCCAGGCTCTGGTGAACTTCAGGCTGCGGCGCGCCGATGACGTGCGGCACTACCAGCAGCACCGCGCCGGCGACCTTGAGCAGCCAGTGCCGGGCGAACACCAGCAACGCCAGCCCCAGCGCAGTGGCGGCTGCGGTGCCGATCCACCAGCTCTGGCGCTGGCCCAGGTCGGCGGCCGCGGTGCCAGGCAACTCGGGCGGCAGGCCCAGGGTGGGTGCCAGGCAGAACACCGCGAAGCCGGCCAGGCCCCACAGCGCGCCGGTGCTCACCCGGTTGGGTTCGCGCAGGCTGTACAGGGCGGCCAGGATCAAGGCGAAGCCCACAGCCACCACCAGGTTGCCGCCGGTGGTCGAGAGGATGCGCTGCCAGCCATCTTCCGGCGACCAGGCCTCGGCGCTGTGTTCGTGGGCCGCGACGGCTTCGCCGTCATGGCTGTGGTGCTCGGCGGCAGGGGCGGCGGTCTCGTAGGTTTCTGCCTGGAGAATCAGCGGGGCGACCCAGAAGCTTTGCAGCAGGGTCAGCAGCAAGGCTGCGAGCAGGCCGCTGAACCCGGCGGTGCGGGCAATGCGCTTGATCATCGGGCGGGCCTCAGTGGCAAGGGAATGCGGCGCTGTGGCGGGTGTCGTGGGCGGCATTGTGCACCGCCTCGATGTGCGAGAAACCGGCGAAGTAGACCAGGCACAGGCCCAGCAGGCTGGCCCCTACGGCGATGACGACGCGCTGGCTGAGGGTGACGGGGGTGGCGATGCTGTGCTTGGCGCTGGTGATGGGCATGACGCGTTCCTCTGTTGTTTTGAGCTCAACGGGCAAGCGCGGCAGCCCCAGGCGCGAGGCGCCCGAGGGAATGCGACAGCGCCCGCCCACCGCGGGGTGTTCATGTGACGCCAGGCCGGTCTCCGGGCTTGCGAGGAGGAGCAGGGCTCCTTTAAAGCATCACCTTCCCATGCCCTACGACGTGGCACAGTGGTCTAGACGCTTCGCTCGCTTACCGTTGCGGGGGCAGCACCGGCCTGGTCCGGCCCTGTTGCAGGGCCTGCGACGCACCGGTTTCCCGTTTCACCCCCAAGGGGGCACCTGAACGCAAGGCGTTAGGAGACCACGGGGCAGGGTTTCCGTCAATTGGTTGCAAGTTATTACGGCGGCGCGAGAGGCGACAAAACCACCGCATCAGTTGACCACCCGCCACCCCCCGCGTAGCCTTGCCGCTTCGAGGTTCTTCGGCCATGCCGAAGCTAAGACGGGAACGCGGTTCAAGCCGCGGCTGCCCCCGCAACTGTAAGCACCGGCAACGGAACGACACAGCCACTGCGCCCCAGCGCGGGAAGGCGTCGTCCTACCCGGCCCCGTTCATCGAACGGGCCGCGACGGTGCAAGCCAGGAGACCTGCCTCGACACGTTTTCGACTTTCAACCGGGCGGGGTGATCCGGTGGCGAACGAGCCCGGCCGGCCTGGCCCGTGGCTTTCGTCCCGCATGCCCGCGCCATTTGCCAAGGGCAACGCGACATGAAAACACTGGCCAAGCTCCCCGTCACCATCGTCACCGGCTTCCTCGGCTCGGGCAAGACCACCTTGCTGCGGCACATGCTCGACAATGCCCAGGGCCGGCGCATCGCGGTCATCGTCAACGAGTTCGGCGAACTCGGCATCGACGGCGAGATTCTCAAGCAATGCAGCATCGGCTGCAGTGAAGAAGAGGCCAGCGGCCGCGTCTACGAGTTGGCCAACGGCTGCCTGTGCTGCACGGTGCAGGAGGAATTCTTCCCGGTCATGCGCGAGCTGGTGGCCCGCCGTGGCGACCTCGACCACATCCTCATCGAAACCAGCGGCCTGGCCTTGCCCAAGCCTTTGGTCCAAGCCTTCCAGTGGCCGGAAATCCGTACTGCCTGCACCGTCGATGCGGTGATCACCGTGGTCGACAGCCCGGCCGTGGCTGCCGGCACCTTTGCCGCCTACCCGGACCAGGTCGACGCGCAGCGCAAGCTCGACCCCAACCTGGACCACGAATCGCCACTGCACGAGCTGTTCGCCGACCAGTTGGCCAGCGCTGACCTGGTGGTGCTGAACAAGGCCGACCTGATCGATGCCGAAGGCCTGGCCAAGGTGCGCGCCGAAGTGGCCGAAGAGCTGCCGCCTGCGGTCAAGGTGATCGAGGCCAGCAGCGGCCGCCTGCCACTGGACGTGTTGCTGGGTCTGGGCGCCGAGTCCGAGGAGCACATCGACGGCCGCCGCACGCACCACGATTCACACCATGACGGCGACGATCACGACGACCATGACCACGACGCCTTCGACTCCATCTCCATCGACCTGCCCGAAGCTGACGAAAGCCTGCTGCTCGACGCCCTGACGCAACTGGTGGTGGAGTTCGGCATCCTGCGTGCCAAGGGCTTTGCCGCCATCCCCGGTAAACCGATGCGCCTGCTGGTGCAGGGCGTGGGTACCCGTTTCGACAAGCACTTCGACCGCGCCTGGCGTGCCGACGAGCCGCGCATCACGCGCCTGGTGCTGATCGGCCAGGACCTCGATGCCGTGCAACTGGAAGCGCGCCTGCGCCAGGCCCTGGGCGCCTGACCCATGCACCTGCTGCGGACCCAGCCCGGCGGCTTCGTGCCGGACGACAGCATTGCCGACCTTGGCCAGACACCCGCCGAGCTGGTGATCCTCTGCAGCGGCGACTCGCATCTGGCATTGCTCGCCGAAACCGCCGAGCAACTGCCCGATGATTTCCCCAGCCTGCGCCTGGCCAACCCGATGCAGGTGCAGAACCATGCCTCGGTCGACCTTTATGTAGACGAGGTGCTGCGCCACGCCAAGGTCATCCTGGTGTCGTTGCACGGCGGCGTCGGCTATTGGCGCTATGGCGTCGAGCAGTTGGTGGTACTGGCTGCCCATGGCGTGCAGTTGATCCTGGTGCCGGGCGATGACCGCCCGGACCCGGAGCTGACCGACCTGGGCACGGTAACCGGCGACGCAGCCCAGCGCCTCTGGCACTACCTGCGCCAGGGCGGCAAGGCCAATGCCCTCAACCTGTTCAACTGCCTGGCCAGCCAATGGCTTGGGCGTGACTACACCTGGGACGAGCCGCAACCCTTGCCGCGCACCTCGGTGTATCACCCCAGCCAGGCGAGCGCCACGCCCGATGCCTGGTACAGCCAGTGGCACCCCGACTACCCGGTGGCGCCGCTGTTGTTCTACCGCTCGCACCTGCAGGCCGCCAACACCGCCTTCATCGATGTGTTCTGCCAGCGCCTGCAGGCGGCCGGGCTCAACCCGCTGCCGATTGCGGTCGCCAGCCTCAAGGAAAGCCCCTGCCTGGAGCAGGTGGAGCAGTGGCTGGACGAAGTGGGCGCCGAGGTTCTGATCAATACCACCGGGTTCGCCATGTCCAGCCCGGAGCGCCCCAACCTGCGCCCGTTTCGCCGGGACATCGCGGTGCTGCAGGCGATCTGCGCGCAAGACAACCAGCCAGCCTGGGAGGCCAGCGAGCAGGGCCTGGGTGCCCGCGACCTGGCCATGCACATTGCCTTGCCGGAGCTGGACGGGCGCATCATCACCCGGCCGGTCAGCTTCAAGGACATGGCCTGGCGCAGCGAGCGCAGCCAGTCCGATGTGGTCTGCTACCGGGCCCACCCCGAGCGCATGGACTTCGTCGCCGAACTGGCGCGACGCTGGGTGGAGCTGGCGCGCCTGCCCAATGGGCAGAAGCGCGTGGCGCTGGTGCTGGCCAACTACCCGACGCGCGACGGGCGCATCGGCAATGGCGTGGGCCTCGACACTCCGGCGGCCGCGCTGAACATACTCAAGGCCATGAAAGCCGAGGGCTACCCGCTGGGCGAGCTGCCGCACAGCGGCACCCAGCTGATTCACCAACTGCTTGGCGGTGTGACCAACGACCTCGATCACCTCGACCAGCGCCCGTGCGCGCAGAGCTTGAGCCTGGCCGACTATAAAGAAGCCTTCGAGCGCCTGCCGGCCGCCAACCGCCAGGCCGTGCTCGAACGCTGGGGCCCGCCCGAGCAGGACCCGATGTACCGCAGTGGCCGGCTGATGGTGGCCGGCTTGCGCTATGGCCTGACCTTCGTCGGTATCCAGCCGGCCCGGGGCTACCAGGTCGACCCCAGCGCCGTGTACCACGACCCGGACCTGGTGCCGCCCCATGGCTACCTGGCGTTTTATTTCTGGCTGCGCCATGCCTATGCCGCCGATGCGCTGATCCACGTCGGCAAGCACGGCAACCTCGAGTGGCTGCCCGGCAAGGGCGTCGGCCTGTCCGCCGCGTGCTGGCCGGACGCCTTGCTCGGCCCGCTGCCGAACATCTACCCGTTCATCGTCAATGACCCGGGCGAGGGCGCCCAGGCCAAGCGCCGCACCCAGGCAGTGATCATCGATCACCTGATGCCACCGCTGACCCGTGCCGAAACCTATGGCCCACTGCGCCACCTGGAGCAGCTGGCCGACGAGTTCTACGAAGCGCAGCTGCTCGACCCACGGCGTGCCCGCGAGCTGCAGCGCGATATCCTCGAACTGGTCAAGGCCAACCACATCGACCGCGAGCTGCAGCTGGAAGGCCAGCTGGACGACGCCGCGGTGTGGCTGCCACGGCTGGACACCTACCTGTGCGACCTGAAGGAATCGCAGATTCGCGATGGCCTGCATGTGTTCGGCCAGTCGCCCCAGGCGCGGCTGCGGGTCGATACCTTGCTGGCGTTGCTGCGGGTGGAACGCGGTGATGGCCGCGAGGGCAATGCCAGCCTGCTGCGCGCACTGGCCAAGGCGTTGGCGCTGGGCTTCGATCCACTCGACTGCGACCTCGGCCAGCCCTGGCCCGGCCCACGGCCGGCAGCCTTGCAGGCCATCAGCGACGAGCCATGGCGCACCTGCGGGGATACCCGCGAGCGCCTGGAGCTGCTGGCGTTGCAGCTGATCGAGCAGGCCCTGGGCGCAACCCTGCAGCTGCCCGACGAGCCGTGCTGGCAGCCGGTGCAGGCGGTGCTGCGCGCCTTGTGCGAGCAGGTAGCGCCGAGCCTGGACGCCTGCGGCCCGGCTGAGATCAACGGCTTGCTGGCGGCCCTGGCGGGGCGTTTCGTGCCGGCCGGGCCCAGCGGCGCGCCCAGCCGTGGCCGCCTCGATGTGCTGCCCACGGGGCGCAATTTCTACACCGTGGATGTGCGCAACCTGCCCACCACCACGGCCTGGCGCCTGGGCTTCGCCTCGGCGAACCTGATTCTCGAGCGGCACCTGCAGGACCACGGCGACCACCTGCGCCAGCTCGGGCTGTCGGTGTGGGGCACGGCGACCATGCGCACCGGCGGCGACGACATCGCCCAGGCCATGGCGCTGATGGGGGTGCGGCCGGTATGGGCCACTGGTAGCCAGCGCGTCGATGACTTCGAGATCCTGCCGCTGAGCCTGCTCGACCGCCCGCGGGTGGACGTGACTTTGCGCGTCTCGGGCTTTTTCCGCGACGCCTTCGGCAACCTGATCCGCCTGTTCGATGCGGCGGTGCAAGCGGTGGCGGCGCTGGACGAGCCTGGCGACCTCAACCCCCTGGCCGCCCGCGTGCGTCAGGAGCGCGAAACTTTGCAGGCATCTGGCGTGGCGCCCGAGCAGGCGGCACGCGAGGCCGGCTGGCGGGTGTTCGGCGCCAAGCCCGGTGCCTACGGCGCCGGTGTGCAGAACGCTATCGACGGCCGCCTGTGGCACAGCCGCGACGACCTGGCCGAGGTCTACCTCAACCATGGTGGCTATGCCTATGGCGGCAGCGACGACGGCACCCCGGCGCGCGCACAGTTCGCCCGGCGCCTGGGCCAGGTCCAGGCGGTGCTGCAGAACCAGGACAACCATGAGCACGACCTGCTCGATTCCAACGATTACTACCAGTTCCAGGGCGGCATGCTGGCGGCGTCCGAAACCTTGGCCGGTGCGCCGGTGGCCAGTTACCACGGCGACCACAGCCAGGTCGACCGCCCGCGCATCCGCACCCTCAAGGAAGAGCTGAACCGGGTGATTCGTGCCCGGGCGCTGAACCCCAAGTGGATCGACGGGGCCAAGCGCCATGGCTACAAGGGCGCGTTCGAGTTGGCGGCAACGGTCGACAACCTGTTCGCCTTCGACGCCACCACGCACCTGATCGACGATCATCATTACCAGTCGCTGGCCGATGCCTACGTGCTCGACCCGGCGACCCGCGACTTCATGCGCGAGCACAACCCCGAGGCGCTGCGCGACCTCACCGAGCGGTTGCTGGAGGCCCAGCAACGCGGGCTCTGGGAGCAGCCGGGCGACTATCGCGAAGCGCTCGAGGAACAACTGCTCGATGGCGAGGAACAGGCTTGAAATGAGTGAACCCGTGCAATTTCCCTTGGCTGCGGTGGTCGGCGCCGACGCGCTCAAGCTGGCGCTGTGCCTGACGGCCATCGACCCGAAGATCGGCGGCGTGCTGATCGAGGGGCCACGCGGCATGGCCAAGAGCACCTTGGCCCGCGGCCTGGCGGACCTGCTCGGCGAGGGGCCTTTCGTGACCTTGCCGCTGGGCGCCAGTGAGGAGCGCCTGGTCGGCACGCTGGACCTGGACGCCGCGCTGGGGCAGGGCAAGGCGCAGTTCTCCCCCGGTGTGCTGGCGCAGGCCGATGGTGGCGTGCTGTATGTCGATGAAGTGAACCTGCTGCCCGATACCCTGGTGGACCTGCTGCTCGACGTGGCCGCCAGCGGTACCAACCGCATCGAGCGCGATGGCATTTCGCACCAGCACAGTGCCCGTTTCGTCCTGATCGGCACCATGAACCCCGAGGAAGGCGAGCTGCGCCCGCAATTGCTCGACCGTTTCGGCTTGAATGTGCTGCTCGAAGGGTTGCCGGCCCCTGAAGCGCGTCAGCAGATCATTCGTCGCCGCCTGGCGTTCGACAGCGACCCACAGGCGTTCTGCGCGCAATGGGCTGCGGCCCAGGCGCAATTGCGCGAGCGCTGCCAGGCGGCGCGCCAGGCGCTGGCGGCGATTGCCCTCGACGATCAGGCACTGGCGTGGATCACCGAGCGTTGCTATGCCGCCGGTGTCGACGGCCTGCGTGCCGACCTGGTCTGGCTGCGTGCGGCGCGTGCGCATTGCGCCTGGCGCGGCGGCGAGGCGATCGAGCAAGGCGATGTGGAGGCGGTGGCCGAGTTCGCCCTGCGCCACCGGCGCCGCCAGCTGCCAGAACCCACCGCCCATTCCACGCCACCTGCCAGCGCCCGCGGCGAAACGCAGCAGCAAGGCGGGCAGGGCGATTGGGGCGCGCTGCCGGCAGAGCCGGTCAGCAGCGGTGCTCGGCGCGAGGTGCCGAACTGGGCAAAAAAGCCCTGAGCATCCGCCCACCGGGCAACAAGGTGGCGGATGCCATGCCCCGTGTCGGCAAACTGAGCGGCGCCAGCCGTGGCCGTGCCCAGCTGTCGGGCAAGGGCCGCGTGGCCTGGTTGCCGACGCTGCTGAAAGGGCGCCCTCGCCAGCGCCAGGACCTGTGCTGGCAGCAGCGCCAGGGCCAGGCCGCGCAATTGTGGCTGGTGATCGTCGACGCGTCTGCCTCGACCCGGCGCCATCAGGCATTGGCGCAGAGCAAAGGCTTGCTGGCCGAGTTGTTCGACCAGGCCTATCGCCAGCGCGCCCGGCTGGCGCTGCTCACCGCCAGTGGTGGTGCGCCGCAGTGGCAGCGGCATGGGCTCAAGGCATCAGCCGCGCTGCAGCCTTGGCTGCAAGCGCTGGGGGCGGGCGGGGGAACGCCGTTGATCGAGGCGCTCGACCAGGCGCGCCGGTGGTTGAATGCCAGGCGCAAAGCCCATCCGCAGGAGCTTCAGCATTGCCTGATCTTTACCGATGGTCGCCTGCAACGCTTAGGGGAGCTGCACCCGATGCCTTGCGCCACCTTATTGGTAGACATGGAATTGGCGCCAGTTCGCTTGGGGCGTGCACAGCAGTTAGCTGAACAACTGCAGGCCGATTACCAGCATCTGGAACAGTTCAAGTTAATAAGGTGAGTTGTAAAAGGCGGGCGTGGCGCGACACTATGTCGCATTAAAAAAGTTGCCTCGACGGCAGGCTGGAAGTTGTACAAGTGCGTGCCTGGCACGCACTTGCCGGTGCACCGTGGCGATTACTTGGGCATCGACCAGGGTTGCAGGTCATAGCCTTTCTGGCACAGTTCGGCGCGCACTTCCTCGATCAGGCTGGCCCATTGCGCCGGGTCCGAATAGGTAGACGACGACACTTGCTTGCTGCCGATGCGGGTGCTGGTCCGGTCGATCACCGCCAGGCTCAGCTCGCCCGTACCGTTGGGCGCATCCCAGGCTACGCACTGGAAGGGTTCGAAAGCGTGGTCGGCAATCAGCAGGGCTTCGTTGACACGGAGCGGGGCATTCATGGTTCGGTCTCTCTATGTTCCCAACAGCGTAATGAAGGTCCGCGTTACTGCTACGTCGCTTCAGCGTATCGCGATCTGCAGTGCGGGGTTATTCGTACTGATGCTCCAAGTTAGGGGTGGAGTCACACCGCGTTGATAATTTTTTTTGATTTGAACCGTTTTTATTTTCCGGCGCCGCGTGTGACGTCAATTAAATTGAAAAATTCCGAACGTGCTTCACGCCTGCAGCATCGGGCAGACAGACGGTAGTGGGCACCGTCAAGTTCGTTGCTACTGTTAAAACGGCGCCGCAACTTACTGTTTTCACGTAAAAAACCACAAATTGGCGCCAAGGAACGGTCATGCACGAATCCGCCGCCCTTCGTCGCTTGCTCATCGTCGACCCGTGCGATGATTGTCACCGTTTGTTACCAGGCTTGGAGAGTGGGGGCTGGGATGTCCACAGCTGTAGCCTGGACCTGGCCCTGGAGCACCGCTGCGACCTTGGGCTGTTGCGCCTGCAGGCCTCGCACCTGCGCCACCCCGACGCGGTCAAGGACATGATCAAGCGCAGCAATACCGAATGGATTGCGGTGCTCGATGCCGACCAGCTGCGCATGCAGAACGTCGGCGATTTCGTCTGCGAGTGGTTCTTCGATTTCCATACCCTGCCATTCGACGTGTCCCGCGTGCTGGTGACCCTGGGGCGGGCCTTTGGCATGGCGCGCCTGCGCGGCAAGGGCAGTGTGCCGATCAATGGCCTGGAGGATGAACTGCTGGGTGACAGCCGGCCGATCCTGGAGCTGCGCAAATTGCTCGGCAAACTGGCGCCCACCGAATCGCCGGTGCTGATCCGTGGCGAGAGCGGCACTGGCAAGGAGCTGGTGGCGCGTACCTTGCACCGCCAGTCACAACGTTGCGAGATGCCGTTCATCGCCATCAACTGCGGGGCGATACCCGAACACCTGATTCAGTCCGAGTTGTTCGGGCACGAAAAGGGCGCCTTCACCGGCGCCCATCAGCGCAAGGCAGGGCGCATCGAGGCGGCCCATGGCGGTACGCTATTTCTCGACGAAATTGGCGACCTACCGCTGGAGTTGCAGGCCAACTTGCTGCGTTTCCTGCAGGAAAAGCACATCGAGAGGGTCGGTGGCAGCCAGCCGATTCCCGTGGATGTGAGGGTGCTGGCCGCCACCCACGTGGACCTGGAAAAAGCCATCGAGCAAGGGCGTTTTCGCGAAGACCTGTATTACCGGCTAAACGTCTTGCAGGTGGTGACAGCGCCCTTGCGTGACCGGCATGGTGACCTGTCGATGCTGGCCAACCATTTTTCCCACTTCTACAGCCTGGAGACCGGCCGCCGGCCGCGTACCTTCAGCGACCACGCCCTGGCCGCCATGGGGCGGCACAACTGGCCGGGCAACGTCCGCGAACTGGCCAACCGGGTACGCCGGGGGCTGGTGCTGGCCGAAGGGCGGCAGATCGAAGCCCAGGACCTGGGGTTGCACGTGCTGGAGCAGGAGGAGCACCCGCTGGGTACCCTGGAAGACTACAAGCACCGCGCGGAACGCCAGGCGCTGTGCGATGTGCTCGACAGGCACAGCAACAACCTGAGCATTGCCGCGAAGGTGCTGGGGGTGTCGCGGCCGACATTCTATCGGCTGCTGCACAAACACCAGATTCGCTGAACCTGGCCCCAGGCGGCCGATCGATCAGCTCGACTGGGCGATATGCCCGTCCGACAGTTCCTCGATCGTCTCTTCTTCACCTGGCAGCGCCGTGATGACGCTGAAGTCGCTGACCTCGACCTCGCCACCGCCATACCCCAGCAAGTGGAAGGAAAATGCCTTGCGCAGGGTTGGGTTGTCGAAGCCGAACTCCATCTCCAGCGGCTCATCGGCCGTGACCCGAATCTCTTCGGGCAGGCCCAGCGGCACGTCCTGCTCCAGCTCCTTGGCCTTGAGCTGGATATAGGCCACATGCTGGCGGTCGAGGGCGCGGACCTTGACCCGCACCCGCGTGTGCGAGCCTTCTGGCATTTCCAGGTACTGCGCGCCGATCAGGTTGTCGGCCCAGTCATCGTGAATGCGTGCCTGCAGCGGGATGGCCGAAGGGCCGCCGAACTGGTAGCGCAGGTTGAGTGGGGTTTGCAGCAGAGACTGGTCGAGCACCCCGGCCAGGGCGTTGAGCTGTGGGCCGGCCTGGCGCTCTGCCGGGCCGAGGTAGCGGGCCTGGTCGGCAATGAAGCCCTGGCTGGCATAGCGGCGGCAGCGTTGCTGGAAGTCGCACTCGGTGAACACGCCTTGGCCATCGTGGTAGCGCAGCATGCCATTGGTGTAGGAAATCATCTCTCGCCCGCTGTCGTAATCGCGCAGCAACGAGCGCCCGCCCAGGGCGACCGGGATTGGCAGGGCAAAGTAGTCGAGCAGCGACGTGGTCAGGTCGATGTGCCCGTAGGTGCCTTGCTTGAGGTGGGGCAGTTGCGCCTGCTCCGGGGCCAGGAGCAGGTTGAAGCCCCACGATGAGGCCAGGCGCACCCCGTCGATGCCGTGGGATTCGTCCGAAGTCACCACCACCAGGGTGTCCTTGAGCACCCCTTGGCGCTCGAGGTTGTCGAGAAACGCCCCCACAGCATCGTCCAGGTAGGCTACTGCTGCCTGTTTGGCCGTGTCGTAACGCGCCAGGTAATCCGCCGGCGCCGAATACGGCTGGTGGGTGCCCACGGTCAGCAGGGTGAGCATCCATGGGCGGTCTTGCTGGCGCAATTGACCGACGTAGTCCAGGGCGCCTTCGAAGAAAGCCCGGTCGTCCTTGCCCCATGGGAATTCCAGGTAGTTCTCATTGCTGAACCACTCCAGGCCGTGCACCGAGTCGAAGCCGATGTGCGGCATGATCCGGTCCTTGGCCATGAAGCGCAGGCCCGCGCCTTGCAGGTAGTGGGTGCTGAAGCCGGCCTGGCGCAACTGCGACGGCAGGCAGGCCAGGTTGCGTTGCTGCTGGGTCAGCAGCTCCATGCCTTTGGGCGTACCGTTGGCGAGCTTGTCGTAGTCGCCGCAGAGCATGGCGTACAGGCCGCGAATGGTCTGGTGGGTGTGCAGCACGTAGTCCGGCGTGTTCATGCCCCGCTCGGCCCAGCGGCTGAGGTTGGGCATGAGCTCTTCGTCGAAGCGGCTGTGCAGGGCCTGGCGGTTGGGCCGCAGGTAGGCACCGGGGATGCCTTCGAGGGTGATCACCAGCAGGTTGCGGGCGCTGCCGGGGCCAGCCAGCAGCTTCTGGCCATGCAGGTCGGCCTGGGTCAGGCCGGCACTGGGCAAGGGGGTGATCGGTTGTTCCTGGCCGCCCCAGGCAAGGGCGCGGCGTTGCAGGTCGTTGACGCCTGCCGACAGCAGCTGGTGGGAGAGGTTGTACTGGCGCCACTGGTCGGCGTCCGAAGGGGCAAGCTGTTGGCTGCCCCAGTGCAGGCCGAACAGCAGCACCGGGATGCACAAGGCCCAGCGCGGCAGCGCGGCAGCCCGCTGCGCGCGGGTGCTCCAGGCGCTGAGACAGCAGGCCAGCAGCCCCCCGGCCATGAGCCAGGGCAGCCAGCCATGGGCAAGGCCGCCGCCGGTGGAGTTTTCCATGAACTGGGGGTCGATCAGGTACGCCAGGTCACCACTGTTCGGTAGCCGCCCGACAGCGCTCACCAGCTCGGCCGAGGCCACCCACAGCGCCGCCCAGGCCAGCAGCACGGGCAGGGCCAGCCACGCGGGGCGACGGTGCAGCAGCACGAGCAGCAGGCTGCCCAAGGCCAGGTCCGACAGGTAGCCAAGCGGGTTGGACCAGCCCAGCAGGGCGCGCGCAGTCAGTGGAATCACCAGCACCAGGGTCGCCAGGGCGACGAGCCGGGAGTGCGGGTGGCCAAGCAGGTTCTTCACGAAAACTTTCCTTAATTGACTTCAAGATGTCATATCGCAGTGGGCGATGATAACAGCACGCTGTCAGGAAAGCGGTCGGCTACAAGGTTGGTTACCAAAACCCGGCCCGCGCGGGGGCCGGGTTGCGCCATGGCAAGTCAGAAGTAGTAGGGGAATTTCAGGCTGAAGGAGAAGTCCGGGGCATCGTCGGTCAGGCCGATGGCCAGGTTGGGGACGATGGTGAGGTTGTTGCTGGCGGCAAACGTCAGGCCGATGTTGAAGTTGGCCGCGTTGTAGTCGCTGTTGGTGATCGACTGCCAGTCACCGCCGTCAGGCTTGATCTTGCTCTTGCGGGCAAACTGGTCGGTGACCGAGAACGACATGCTCATCTTCTCGTTCAGGGCAAAGGCGATACCGCCGCCGATCTGCCAGGAGTCGCCCAGTTTCACATCGCCCGGCACCTTGGTGTTGACCGTGGGGCTGATGTCGCTGAACGAATCCTGCATGTTGTAGGTGTACGACAGGCTGCCGAACAGCACCGCCGGGTCGAAGGTCTTGACCAGCGAGATGCCCGGGGTGATGGCCCAGACGCCGTTACCGGTCGGCAGGTCTTCAGGAATGGCCAGGTTGTCGTTGCCCGGGTCCTGGATCAGCTTGATGCCATAAGGGTCCTTGCCGGTAGGCGCCTTGACCCGCAGGGTGGCGACGGCATCGGGCCAGTTTTCCGACTCGTCGATGAACTTGTAGGCCACGCCGACGTTGACGTCGCCGATCATCGGGTCGCGGGTGACGGTGCCGTCGGAGCTCACCCCGGCAGCACCGCCGGCACCGCCCGAGGAATAGGTCGATTCGCGATAGACGATGGGCACGTTTATATCGAATTGCCAGCGTTGGTCGACGTTGTAGCGTGCGGTCAGGTCCAGCGTCCAGTTGTCGGCCTTGATGCGGTCGATGTTGATGTTGCCCAGGAAGATCGAATCGAGCGCCAGGAAACCGTTGAGGGTCAGGGCGCGGGTGTCGTAGTGGGTGTAGGTCACACCGGTTTCGACGCTGAACTTGCCGCCGCCGAAGAAGCCGCTGGCCTCGTCATACAGGTTGGACACGCTTTGCGCCGGTTCCGAATCGTCCTTGAGCGACTGGCCATAGGAGCTGCCACTCGCGCCAGGCGCCCCGGAGGCCACGGTTTGCGCCCCCTTGACGCCTTCGGCCGGCGACTTGGTCAAGCGCTTGGGCGCAGGTGCCGCCGGGGCTTCCTCGACCTGGCGAAGGCGTTGTTCCAGCACCATCAATGCATTCTGTTGGGCTTCGTAGCGCTCTTTGAGCGCGATCAGTTCTTGTTTCAGTGCTTCGACCTGGGGGTCGGTTGCTGCTTGAAGCAAAGTGGCCGGGGCCAAGGTACTCAAACAAACGATAGCTCTCAACGTAAACAAACGATGCATGGATTAGCCGTCCCTTCTGACTACTTGTTCGATGAGACTGAGCGTAGATCAGTATCCGCCGTTGCGAAGACCTTTGAGCTGATCAAGATTGGCGTTCATCGGCGCTGCGGCCGAGGGGTTGTCGCGCAGCACCACATTCAGCTCGGTCAGGTTGCGCACCTGGTTGCCCGCGCCGAGCAGGGTGGTGTTCTGCATCAGCCCACCCTGGGCCAGCCGCTGCAGGCTGCTGCCCTGGTTGTTGTTGGCGACGATGCCCAGCTGAACCCCGGTGCCGTTGGCCGAAACGCTCAAGGAGCCTGCGCCGTTGGCGCCGGTCAGGGTCTGGCCGGCTGCCAGGGCCTGGCCTTGCGGCGGCGTGGCCGGCGCCTCGTTGCCCTTGGTGACATTGATGCCGACATCGTTGTAGGCCGCGTTGTAGTCGCCTGCGGCGCGCACCACCTGGGTCACCCCCTCGGTGCTGTTCAGGCCGCTGCCACCGGTGATGGTGCCGGTGCCCGGGGCCTGGTTGTGCGAGGTGCCGGCACCTTTCTCATTGATCATCGACACATAGAACTGCGGCTGCAGGGTCGAATGCTGGATCTGCATCGAGGAGGTGGCGCCGATCACTTCACCATTGGCGTTCTGCCAGGTGCTGGTCATGACCACGCCGAAGCTGACGATGCGCCCGGGCAATACGTAGCGACCCCGCAGGTTGGCCAGCTCCTGATCCTTCAGTTCGATGGGCTTGAACGTCTGTGCCTGGGTCGGCAGGCTGGCAGCCAGGCAAAGGACTGCGAGCCAGCATGAAGTCTTCATGGGATGCTCCCGGGGCGTCTTGCCCCTTGTCATTAGAAGAAGTCGCTTTGGATGAAGCCGAAGTCCATCAACTCTGCATCCTTCACCGGGGTGAAGTTGTTGATGCGATTCTTGGCGCTCAGTGGCAGGGGCGGGTCGAGCAAGATGTTGGACTTGTCGTACCCTTGGCCGATCACGGCGAAGATGATGCCGTTCCAGCCCTTGACGAAATCATCGAGCTTGAAGCGTTTGTGGCCCAGCACCGGGTCGCCGATGTAGACCCAGCCCTGGTCGACCTTCTGCATCACCACGAAATGCTTGTAGCCGCGGATATCCATCAGCACCACCACCGGGATGCGGATGCTGTGCAAGGTGTCGGCGGCTACCCGGTAGCCGCGGGCGCGCATGCCCAGGCTTTCCACGTAGCGCTTCATGTCGAGCATCGAGAAGCCCTGGGTACGCACCAGGTCCTGGTCGGCGTTGGCCAGCATGCCCTCGATCACGTGTTGTTCGTCCACGTCCAGCCAGTAGGCCTGGCGCAGGATGGTCGCCAGCGACGCGGCGCCGCAACTGAAGTCGGTTTTCTGTTGCACAAGGTCAGCGAACTTGCGCTCGCGGATGCTTTGCACGGGCTTGTAGATCACCGCGCCGCCCGGCAGGACGGACAACGGCATTTGGGCTGCTTCGCTCACACTGGCCATGCACAGCAAGAACGCCAAGGCGATAATGCGCATGTTCGATGCCCCCAACGGGTTTGGTTGAAAGAAGGCCCCCCGAAGGGGGCCTCCAGGCCACAGCAGTTACATCGAGGTGTTGGAGATGGCCAGCGAGTTGCTTTGCTGGTTGCCCACACCGGATGCCACGTTCACGCCCAGGTTGCCACTGCCGCCATTGACCGAACCACTGAGGGTTGCGGTGTTGGTGACAGGGTTGGCCCAGCCGGTCGGGGTCAGCACTTGGAAGGACACGGTGTTGCTCAGGTCATACGAGTTGGCCTCGTTGTAGCTCTTCGAGATGCTGTCCGAAGATTGCGAGGCTTTGTCGCCAGACTTCTCGAAGGCCGAAGCGTTGGCTTTTTCCCATGCCGAATCGTGAGCCTTCTCGTAGGAAGTATCACGGGCCTTGTCATAGGAAGAGTCGCGGCTGTGGTCATACGAGGAGGCGTTGGCCTTGTCGTAGGACGAGTTGAAGGCCGTGTCGAACGACGAGTTGCTGGACGACTGGTGCGACTTGTCGATCGATGCATCGAGCGATGCATTGAGCGAGGCGTCGAAGTCGCCGCTGCGCGAACGTGTGAAGTTGCCGAAGGTTTGCGACGAAGACGCACTGCCCGAGGCGCTGGCATCGAGCGAAGCGTTCACCGAAGCACTCGACGAGGAGCTGTGGTCAGTGCTCGCCGTACCGTTGGCAGCCCAGTTGTTCGAACCATTGGCGCTGCTATTGTTGCTGCCGCTGGCGCTGCTGCTGTTCGAGCCGCTGGCGGTCATGCTGCTAGACCCGCTGGAGCTGCTGCTCTTCGAACCGCTGGCACTGCTGCTTTGGTTGCCAGACACGCTGAAGCTCGAACTCGAGCTCTTGTCGACGCTCGCATCGAACGAGCCGCTACGCGAGGACGAACCGCTCGAGGTGGTGGTGAAGCTCAGGGTATCGAGCGAGTAGGTACGATCGGCGCGGTTTTCCACGGTCAGGCCAGGCCCGTTCTGATTGGCGCTGGCGGTGGCAGTGGAGTTGCCAATGGCGGCACTGTTGTTGGCAATGGCCATGGTGTTTTTCTGTTGGTTCAGGTCGCCACCGGCCACGTTGATGCCAACGTTGCCGCTGCTGCCGTCAGCCGAACCACTCATGACCGCAGAGCTCTGGGTCGACCAGTTCTTGACGATGTTGTTGTTGCTGGTTTGACGGACGCTTGCAGTGGCTTCGGAGTTGCCGAAGACGAAGCTGTTGTCGATTGCGGCGTTGTCGGACGCGGTGTTGGCAATGGCCGCGGCGTTGTCCTGCTGGTTGCCGTTACCGGCCGCCACGTTGACGCCCACGTTGCCGCTCGCGCCGGTGCCGGAGCTGCTCATTTCAGCTTCGTTGACGGTGCCTTCGTTGAGGATCTTGTTGCCAGTGCTGCGCTGAGTATCAGTCGCCTTGGCAGTGGCGGTGGTGTAGATCTGCTTTGCCGGTGGTGTGTGGTTATTGTTGTGGCCGTGGCCACGCCGGTCGTTCTGATCCGCTTGTGCAGCAACAGCCATGACCGCAGCAATTGCGAAAACCAGAGGCTTGATTGCCATCGAGGGTTTCATGGTGTTTCTCCGTCTTCTTTAGGTTAAGTGTTGTGCTTACTTACACCTTCGGGTCAGTTCGGGACCCGTACGCTCAGGGTGTTTGCCATCTGGTTGCCCACCCCGGCGCTCTGATTCAGCTGAATGACCCCGCGGCTACCGGTGAATGCCTGGTCACCGGTGGTGACATGGCGATAGCCGGGAGAGGTATCAGTCGGATCGGAGCTTTTGATCAGCGCCACGTTCTGCTGCAACAGGACGCTGTCATCGATGCTTTGCGGTTGTGTACTGATGCTGATGCGCAGGGCGTTGGCCTGCTGGGTGCTGGCCCCGGCGCTCTGGTTCACGCCCAGGGCACCGTTGCCATGGCTGAAGGCATTGCCCTGGATGCTGGCGGTGGCGCCCATGTTGGGGTCGATGATCGACAGCTGGCGCTGGCGGATCTGCGTGGTCGCTGCGGCATGGGTGCCGGTGGCGATGGCGCGGGCGTTGGCCTGTTGCTGCAGGTCGCCGGCCGCCTGGTTGACGCTGAAGTTGCCTTGGTACTGCGCGCCGGAGCTGTCGATGTCGGCGCTGTTGATCACGGGAACGGGCGACTGGGCGAAGGCCGAGGCACTGCACAGGGTGGCCAGGATAAACAGCGTCTGCCTCATCTCATTTGCCTCCGGTCAGCATCTGCAGGGGCGCCAGGCCACGCTGCACGCTTGAGTTGACCATGTTGGAAATGCCGTTGCCGGAGCCTGACCCACGGCCGGCCGCCAGGTTGGGCAGCTGGGTCTGGGTGCCGATGCTGCCGCCGACGTTGTTGGTCTGCTGGGTGATCAGCGAGGAAATGCCGGTGCCGCTGGTGATGTTGGCGAAGTCGCCATCACTGAGCTCGTTGGTTTGCCTGAGCACTTGCGCGGACGGGTTGGCGTTGGCGGTGGTGGGGTAGGGGTCGGGCGCCAGCGGCGCACGGGTGGCGATGCGTGGCTGCACATCGCGGGTGATCACGATGATGCCGTTGTCGGCCTGCACCGGAACGCTGAAGCCCGCGCCCAATGCACAACCGACCAGCAACAGGCGGCAGATGCCATTGTCCAGTTTTCCCATGACGGCAATCCTTCTTCAGCGCTGGCCTGAATCGGCGTTGCGAGGAGGAGAGCAGAAGGCGTGCCGCTTTTGGATATTGCCGGTGAATCAGTGGGTTGCATGAACTTGCTGGCGGCGCTGGGAGAATCCTGTATCAGCGTTGAGACAGATTTTGGCCAACCGGGGCCATTTGCCGCTATGGCTGTTGCGCGAAAGGCACTTCCAGGCGTTGTAACAGCTGCGTGACACTTCCCCAGCCCTGGGGGAAGAAGTCCGCAAACACGGGGTTCAACGCCCGCCTGGGTGTGTCAGGGGGTTAACACTCGGTGGGGCAAACCGGGGATTTACCTTGCAACAGGCCCTGCACGGCGCGCAATGCCGCCGCGCTGCGTTGCGGCCAGTCACCTTCTATTACCTGCAGCGGCTGCCGATGCTGCTGCAGCCAGGCCAAACTGTCGGCGAAAAAGCGTTGCCGGTCGGCAAGGTCCGGCTGGCTGCGCTGGCCGTCGGCCACCCAGCCCACGCCTTGCGGGCTGAGCAGCAGGTGCAGGTCATAGCGGCGAGTCAGCAGGGCCTGCTCCAGCCACGCCGGGCAATCCTGGAACAGCGCCCGGCTCCAGAGCATGTTGCTGAGCAGGTGGGTGTCGAGGATCAGCAGTTCAGGCGCCTGCTGGCGTGCCTGGTCCTCCCAGGCCAGCTGGCCCTGGGCGATGGGGGTGATATCGGCGTAGCAGGTGTCGCGGCCTTCGCGGTCGATGAAGTGGCGCACGTACTCGCCCACCACCACGCCGCCGAAATGCGCCTGGATTTCGCCGCTGAGCCAGCTCTTGCCGCTGGACTCGGGGCCACACAGCACCAGGACCTTCATGCCTGCAGCGCCGGGTCGCGGCGCCACTCCAGCCAGCCGCGCACGGCAATCAAGGTCAGCACGGCGAAGAAACCTGCGGTGAAGTACAGCGCTTGGTGCAGGTACTGGCCGACGTAGGCCACGTCGACCACGAACCACAGTGGCCAGCACTGCACGCGCTTTTGCGCCATCCACAGTTGCGCGACCAGGCTGAAACCGGTCAGCGTGGCGTCCAGCCAGGGCAGGGCAGCATCGGTCCACTGGGCCATGGCCGCGCCCAGGGCCACGCTCAGCAGCAGGCCGCCTGCCAGCCCGGCGGCCACTGCCGGCACCGGCAGGCGCGAGACCTGGCGGGCATCTTCGACCCGGCCCGGTCGCTTCCACTGCCACCAGCCATACAGTTGCAGCGCGGCGTAGGCCACTTGCAGGAGCATGCCCGAGTACAACTTCACATCGAAGAACAGCCAGCCATATATAAGCACCATCACCAGGCCGATCGGCCAGCACCAGGCGTTCTGCTTGACGGTAAGCCACACGGCGGTGACGCCGAGCACGGCGGCGATGAGTTCGAGGCCGGACATCGGCGATCCTTGGCTGCTTTGGAAGGGGCGCGATTGTAGCCTGTGGGCGAGGGCAGGTGTAGCGCAGCGTGTGGGCTGGCTGCACCGCCCCGCACGGGGTCACACCTTGAATTGCCGAAGCATCTGCTCCAGGCCTTCGCTCAACTGCCCCAGGGCCAGCCCGGCATCGCTCGACTGGCGCGCCGCATCGGCGGTCTGCTGCGACAGCCCGGCGGTGTCGAGCACGTTGCGGTTGATTTCCTCGACCACATGCGACTGCTGCAGGGTGGCGCTGGCAATCGAGGCATTGAGGGCGGTGAGGCTGTGCAGCGCCTGGTTGATGGCGCTGAGGCTGGCACCGGCCTCGCGGGCCTGTTCGACGGTCTGGCGCGACGCCTCGCTGCTGGTGTCGATGGCTTTGACCGCGGCATCGGACTGCTTCTGCAGGTGCTCGATCATGGTATGGATCTCGGCCGTCGACTGCGCCGTGCGCTGGGCCAGCAGGCGCACCTCGTCGGCCACCACGGCAAAGCCGCGGCCCTGTTCGCCGGCGCGTGCGGCTTCGATGGCGGCGTTGAGGGCGAGCAGGTTGGTCTGCTCGGCAATGGCGCGGATCACGTCCAGCACGCCGCCGATCCGCGTGCTGTGCCCGGCCAGGTCGCGGATCACCTGCACTGCCTGGTCGATGGTCAGCGACAGGCGGTCGATCTGCTGCAGGCTGCCCTGGATGGCCTGCTGGCCATTTTCCACCTGCTGTTGCGCGGCATGCATTTCGCCTGCGGCCTGCTCGGCGGTCTTGGCCACGTCCTGGACGGCGTAGGTGACTTCGTTGACGGCAGTCGCCACCTGGTCCATCTGCAGCGATTGCTGGGCACTGTGCTGCTGCGCGGCGCCGGCGTTGTCGCCGACATGCCCGGCGGAGTGGGCCAGGGCGTGGGCGGTTTCCTGCAACTGGCCAACCACCCCCTGAAGCTTGCCGTTGAAGCGGTTGAAGTGTTCGCCCAGCTGGGTGATTTCGTCGCGGCCATGGGTGTCCAGGCGGCGCGTCAGGTCGCTCTCGCCGCTGGCGATATTGCCCATCGCCTGCACCGCCTCCTGTAGCGGGCGGGCGATGCTGCGGGCGATCAGCATGACCACCAGGGCCATCAGCAGGGCGATGCCCAGGCCGACCAGGGAAGCGTCACGCAGTTGCCGGGCGAATTCGGCCTGCACGTCATCGACATAGACGCCGGAGCCGATGACCCAGCCCCATGGCTGGAACAGCTGAATGTACGACGTCTTGGCCACCGGTTCGCTGGCACCGGGCTTGGGCCAGCGGTAGTTGACCGGCCCGGCGCCCTGGCTGCGGGCGAGGGCGGCCATTTCGTTGAACACCGCAAAGCCGTCCGGGTCGCGGATCGCGGACAGGTCCTGGCCGTCGAGCTTGGGGTTGGTCGGATGCATGATCATCTTCGGCCCCAGGTCGTTGATCCAGAAATAGTCGCCCTGGTCATAGCGCAGCGCGCGCACAACCTGCAGCGCCTGCTGCTGGGCGGCCTCGCGGCTGAGCGTACCGGCGGCCTCCAGCCCCTGGTAGTAGGCCAGTACGCTGGCGGCGGTCTGCACCACATGGCGGGTCTTTTCCGCCTTGGCCTGGTACAGGTCGCCGTGGATCTGGCGCAGCATCAGCAGGCCCAGAACCAGCAACATGCCTACCGCAACCAGCAGAATCAGCCACAGGCGGCGACTGATCGACATCGACCTCAAGGTCTTCATGAACGGCACTCCCGCATTGTTCTTGTTATTCAGTGCATCCAAGCACGCTTGGCCGTCAGTGCAGTATCCGACTAATGGCTAAGTGCCATTTATTTATAGCACCTCGGCCTGCCGGGCGAGCCATCGCCAGGCCGCTCTGCTAGGCTGTCGGCCGCGCAGGATGAAACCTTTAGCCTGGGTGAACTTTTCCACTGGCGTAACTCCAACAGTCGCTGTAAAAGATCCGCGCCGCGAACGGCATATACAAGCAAATCAAGAACTAGGGGCCTGCAAGCAGCAGCGCTTCAACGGGGGAACAATGGATTTTTGGACTGCCTTTCAGGCAATCATCTTAGGCGTAGTCGAAGGCTTGACGGAGTTTCTGCCGATCTCCAGTACCGGGCACCAGATCATCGTCGCCGACCTGATCGGTTTTGGCGGTGAGCGGGCCATGGCGTTCAACATCATCATCCAGCTGGCAGCGATCCTGGCGGTGGTGTGGGAGTTTCGGCGCAAGATTCTCGACGTGGTGATCGGCCTGCCCAGCCAGCCGAAAGCGCGACGCTTCACGGCCAACCTGCTGCTGGCGTTCCTGCCGGCGGTGGTGCTGGGGGTGCTGTTCGCCGACCTGATCCACCACTACCTGTTCAACCCGATCACCGTGGCCACCGCGTTGGTCATCGGTGGCGTCATCATGCTCTGGGCCGAGCGCCGTGCGCACCGGGTGCAAGTGGACCACGTCGATGACATGCGCTGGACGCACGCGCTGAAAATCGGTTTCGTCCAGTGCCTGGCGATGATCCCGGGCACTTCGCGTTCGGGCTCGACCATCATCGGCGGCCTGCTGTTCGGCCTGTCGCGCAAGGCGGCCACGGAGTTTTCGTTCTTCCTGGCGATGCCGACCATGGTCGGCGCCGCGGTGTATTCGGGCTACAAGTACCGCGACCTGTTCCAGCCCGCCGACCTGCCGGTGTTCGCCGTAGGCTTCGTCACCTCGTTCATCTTCGCGATGATTGCGGTGCGCGCGCTGCTCAAGTTCATCGCCAACCACAGCTATGCGGCGTTCGCCTGGTACCGCATCGTGTTCGGCCTGCTGATCCTGGCGACCTGGCAGTTCGGTTGGGTCAACTGGTCGACGGCTGCCGGCTGATGCGCCTCAAGCTGCTGGTGCTGGCTGTGCTGTGCCTGCTGCCCTTGGCGGGTGCGTTGCAGATGGCCTGGATCGGGCAGTCGTGGCTGCCGCTGGGGCTGTACCCGGCGGCCAGCCTGGTGGCCTTGCTGTTGTACTGGCAAGACAAGCAGCAGGCGCGCAATGCCGGCTGGCGCACGCCGGAAAAGGTGCTGCATGCCAGTGAACTGCTCGGCGGCTGGCCGGGGGCATTGGTGGCCCAGCAGTTGTTCCGGCACAAGACGCGCAAGCTGTCGTATCAGGCCGTGTTCTGGGGCATCGTGCTGCTGCACCAGGTGTTCTGGGCCGACTGGCTGTTTCTGGGCAACCACCTGCTGTCGTAGGGCCCGGCCTAGATCAGCAAGCCCACCTGCAGGCGCTTGGGCAGGCGCCGCACCACCAGCTGGTGCGAGCGCTGCAGCAAGTCGCACAGCTCTTCACGGCCCATGGGGTAGGGCGGCTGCATGATGACCCAGTGCGCCCGCGCCAGGTAAGGCGCAGGGCGCACCCCAGGGCGGTCGCAATAGCCCAGAAACAGCTCGTTGCCCACCTTGAACGACAGCCCTTCACCCGCCAGCCCGATGACCGCGAACATCTTGTTGCCGGCCACCGAGAACACGCGGATGCCGCCCCATTTGTAGTCTTCCCGTGCCCCCGGCAGGCTCAGGCAAAACGCCGCCACCTGCTCCTCGGTCATCTTCTGCCTAGACATAACGCTCTCCACAGGCCTCGAACGAGGCGGCGAGGTGGTCGATCCATACCCGCACCGCCGGCAACACGCCTCGCCGATGGGGGTACACCGCTTGCAGGTAGCCCCCCGGCAGCGACCATTCCGGCAGCAGCCGCACCAGCTCGCCGCGGGCCAGCTCTTCTTCGCAGAACATGCTGGGCAAGGCGGTGAAACCAAGCCCGGCGCGCACGGCGGCGTTGCGCACCACGAAGTCGTCGATGGCCAGGCGCGGTTCCAGGGCAATTTCCTGCTCCCGGCCATTGGGCCCGTGCAAGCGCAGGTGCACCAGCCGGTCGGCCTCGGCGGCGCCGAGCACCGGCAGGCTGGCCAGCTCGGCCGGGTCGCGCACATGGTCGGCAAAGCCCGGCGCGGCCACCAGTTGCATCTGCGCCTGGCGCAGGCGGCGGGTGACCAGCGCCGGGTCCTCATCGCCCAGGTCGCGCACGCGCAGGGCCACGTCGATGCCTTCGGAAATCAGGTCGACGCGGCGGTTGAGCAGCACCATATCCAGTTGTACCTGCGGGTACTGCTGCAGGAAGCGGCTGATCACATCGGGCAGGAAGGCATGCGCCAGCGCCACCGGGCACGACACCCGCAAGCGGCCGCGCGGCTCGCTGCTCAGGCTGGCCACCACCTCGTCGGCCGCCTCCGCTTCCATCAGCATCGCCTGGCAATGGTGCAGGTAGCGTTCACCGACCGTGGTCAGCTTCAACTGCCGCGTGGTGCGTTGCAAAAGGCGCGTGCCGAGGCGTTCTTCCAGCTCGGCGATGCGCCGCGACAAGCGCGATTTGGGGATCCCCAGCTGGCGCCCGGCAGCGGCGAAACCGCCGGCTTCGACCACGCGGGCGAAATAGAAGAGGTCGTTGAGGTCTTGCATGGCTGTCTCACTGTTCTACCTGTGGGACAAACTAACGCATTTTTACCGGCTTATCAGCTATTGGTCGCTTAGGTAGGATTCTCTCCATCGTGATCGCCCACCGCCGCGGTCTTCATTCACAGGAGAGTCCCATGAAACTGTTGCATATCGATTCGAGCATCCTGGGCGACAATTCCGCCTCCCGCCAGCTCAGCCGCGAAGTGGTTCAAGCCTGGAAAGCCGCTGACCCGAGCATCGAAGTGGTCTACCGCGACCTGGCCGCCGACGCCATCGCCCACTTCTCGGCGGCCACCCTGGTCGCTGCCGGCACCCCGGAAGACGTGCGTGACGCCGCCCAGGCCTTCGAAGCCAAGCTCAGCGCCGAAACCCTGGAAGAGTTCCTGGCTGCCGACGCCGTGGTGATTGGCGCGCCGATGTACAACTTCGCCGTGCCGACCCAGCTCAAGGCCTGGATCGACCGCGTCGCGGTTGCCGGCAAGACCTTCCGCTACACCGAAGCCGGCCCAGAAGGGCTGTGCGGTGACAAGAAAGTGGTGCTGGTGTCCACTGCCGGTGGCCTGCACGCCGGCCAGCCGACCGGTGCCGGCCACGAAGACTTCCTCAAGGTGTTCCTCGGCTTCATCGGCATCACCGACCTGGAAATCGTCCGCGCCCATGGCCTGGCCTATGGCCCGGAACACCGCAGCAAGGCGATCGATGCTGCCCAGGCGCAGATTGCCAACGAGCTGTTCGCCGCAGCCTGATCCGGCCAGCCACAGCGCACCCGCCTGTTCGATGAGCAGGCGGGTGTTGTTATTTGTTTCATCCAGATTTCATCTGCCGCCCGGTCAACGCGTCCTATCATCAGGTAATCCCCTCGCCCTGCGCGGATGGCCGGCCGATGAACATTCCCCGTTGCTTGCTGGCACTGTTTCTGTGCGCTGGCCTGTTGCTCGATGCCCAGGGTGCCCCCTTGGCCTCCCCCTGGGTGGCCGGCCTGCACCACATGACCCTGGCCGACCCGGTCGATGCACAGCCGATGCAAGCGTTGGCGTTCTACCCCGCCCACGGCACGCCGCGCACCCTGCGCATCGATGGTTACCCCGTCGAGGTGGCCGAAGAAGCCCCGGTTGCCCTTGGCCAGTTCCCGTTGCTGGTGCTTTCCCATGGCAACACTGGCAGCCCCCTGGCCTTGCACTACCTGGCAACCTCCCTGGCGCGCCAGGGTTTCGTGGTGGTGGCGGTGGTGCACCCTGGCGACAACGCCAGCGACCATAGCCGCCTAGGCACCCTTAGCAACTTGTATGGCCGGCCCTTGCAGATCAGCGCCGCGATCACGGCTGCCCGTGAGGACGCGCTGTTGGCGCCCTATTTGAACGACGGCAAGGTGGGGGTGATCGGCTACTCGGCAGGGGGTGAAACGGCGCTGATCCTGTCTGGTGCTCGGCCCGACCTGGACCGCCTGCGCCAGTATTGCCTGGAGCGCCCCAACGATGCCGACGCCTGCAAGACCCACGGCGTGCTGATTGCCGACCGCAGCGAACTGGAGCCCCAGGCCGACCCGCGGGTGGGCGCAGTGATGCTGATGGCGCCGTTGAGCCTGATGTTCGGCCGCCATGCCCTGGCCAACGTCAAGGTGCCGGCGCTGATCTACACCGGCGATAGCGACCAGTTGCTGGCAGTGGACCGCAATGCCGAGGCGCTGGCGCGCAAGTTGCCGGTCACCCCCGACTACCGCCTGCTCGCCGGGGCCGGGCACTTCGTGTTCATGGCCCGCTGCGATGAAGAGCAGCATGCGCGCATGCCGGTCTTGTGCAAGGACGCCGAAGGGGTCGATCGGCGCCATATCCATCATTCCCTGAAGCTGGAAACCGCCTCATTCTTCAGCCAGGCGCTGGGCGCCCCGGAGCATGCCGAGCGCTCAGCTGCCACCAGCCCGCCGCGCCAGTAGCAGCGTCAGGCCAACCCCGGCCAGGGCCAGCAAGGCCGCGACGCAGAAGATCGAGGCGTAGCCCAGGTGCAGGGCCACCGCGCCCATCACCGGCCCGGCCACCGCGAGTGCCATGTCGAAGAACACCGCATAGGCGCCCAGCCCGGCGCCACGGCTGCTGCTGGGCACTTGCTTGATCGCCTCGACGCCCAGCGCCGGGTACACCAGCGACAGCCCGAAACCGGTAAGCCCGGCGCCAAGCAACGCCCAGGCCGGTGCGGGCGCCAGCCACAACAGGCTCAGGCCCAGCACTTCGGTGGCCATGCACACGACCGCCACGTTGTAGCCGCCGAAACGGTTGACGGCGTTGACGAACAGCAGCCGCGAAATGATGAAGCACAGGCCGAAGGCACTCAGGCACCAGGCCGCGCCAACCCAGCCGCGTTCCAGGTAATACAGGGTGACGAAGGTGGTCAGGGTGCCGTAGCCGATCGACGCCAGGGTCAGCCCCAGGCCGCAAGGGGCCACGCGCCCGAACGCCGACCAGAACGCCAAGCGCTCACCGCGCATCACCACGACATCCGGGCGCTTGCGCAGCAACGCCAGCGCCAGCACGGCCAGCACCAGCAACGCCGGGCCGAGCACGCTGAAGTCCAGGCCATCGACGGCCAGCACGCCCACCGGCGCACCGATGGCGATGGCCCCGTAGGAGGCGATGCCGTTCCAGGAGATCACCCGGGCGGTGTGTTCCGGCCCCACCTGGCTGATGCCCCAGCTCAAGGTGGCGACGCCGATCAGGCCCTGGGCCAGCCCCAGCAGCAGGCGCCCGCCTAAAAGCAGGGCCAGGCTCAGCAGCGGCGTACTCAAGGTCCAGGCGGAAAACAACGTCAACACGCCACAGCCGGCGATGCCCAGCAGGCCGAAGCGAATCGCCTTCTTGCCGCCCAGGGTGTCCGCCACACGCCCGGCGAAGGGCCGGCTGAGCAGGGTGGCGAGGTATTGCAGGCCGATGGTGATGCCGGCGACCACAGCGCCGAAGCCAAGCTGGTCATGCACGTAGCCGGGCAGCACGGCAATCGGCAGGCCGATGCAGAGGAAGGCAATGAAGGTGTAGAAGACGATCGACAGGATCTGCAGGGTGATGCTGGCGGTACTGGCGGCGGGGGCGGGTTGTTGCGCGGTCATGGGCTCGTTCGCGGGCGGGCGGTTGGGCGTGGCCTCATCATGGCCGCTGCGCGAAGGAAATGAAAGCAGGCTAACTAATTATTCATCGGCATTTGTGCTGCAGCCATCGCCGGCAAGCCGGCTCCCACAGGGATGGTGCAGCACACTGCTGTTCCTGTGGGAGCCGGCTTGCCGGCGATGAGGCCATCACAGCCTCAGCTGTGTCAGACCACGACGCCCTGGCTGCGCAGGTAATCGTCATAGGTACCGCTGAAGTCCACCACGCCATCGGGCGACAGCTCGATGATGCGCGTGGCCAGCGACGACACGAACTCACGGTCGTGGCTGACGAACAGCAGGGTGCCCGGGTAGTTCTCCAGCGCCAGGTTCAGCGCTTCGATCGATTCCATGTCCAGGTGGTTGGTCGGTTCGTCCATCACCAGCACGTTGGGCTTTTGCAGGATCAGCTTGCCGAACAGCATGCGGCCTTGCTCACCACCGGAAATCACCTTCACCGACTTGAGGATCTCGTCGTTGGAGAACAGCATGCGCCCGAGGGTGCCGCGGATCACCTGTTCACCGCTGGTCCACTGGCCCATCCAGTCGAACAGGCTCATGTCGTCTTCGAAGTCGTGGGCGTGGTCCTGGGCGTAGTAGCCCACCTCGGCGCTGTCGGTCCATTTCACCGAGCCTGCATCCGGCGTCATCTCGCCCACCAGGGTGCGCAGCAGGGTGGTCTTGCCGATACCGTTGGGGCCGATGATCGCCACGCGCTCGCCGGCTTCGACGGTGATGTCGAAGTTCTTGAACAGGACCTTGTCGTCGAAGGCCTTGGCCATCTTCTCGACCACCACGGCCTGGCGGTGCAGCTTCTTGGTCTGCTCGAAGCGGATGAACGGGCTGACGCGGCTCGACGGCTTGACCTCGGCCAGCTGGATCTTGTCGATCTGCTTGGCGCGCGAGGTGGCCTGCTTGGCCTTGGAGGCGTTGGCCGAGAAGCGGCTGACGAAGGTCTGCAGCTCGGCGATCTGGGCTTTTTTCTTGGCGTTGTCCGACAGCAGCTGCTCGCGCGACTGGGTCGCGGCGGTCATGTACTCGTCGTAGTTGCCCGGGAACAGGCGCAGCTCGCCGTAGTCCAGGTCGGCCATGTGGGTGCAGACGCTGTTGAGGAAGTGGCGGTCGTGGGAAATGATGATCATGGTGCTGTTGCGCGCCGTGAGGATCGTTTCCAGCCAGCGGATGGTGTTGATATCCAGGTGGTTGGTCGGTTCGTCGAGCAGCAGCACGTCGGGGTCCGAGAACAATGCCTGGGCCAGCAGCACGCGCAGTTTCCAGCCTGGCGCCACTTCGCTCATCGGGCCGAAGTGCTGTTCCAGCGGAATACCCAGGCCCAGCAGCAGCTCGCCGGCGCGCGATTCGGCGGTGTAGCCGTCCATTTCGGCGAATTCGGTTTCCAGCTCGGCGACGGCCATGCCGTCTTCTTCGGTCATTTCCGGCAGCGAGTAGATGCGGTCGCGCTCGGCCTTGACCTTCCACAGCTGGCCGTGGCCCATGATCACCGTGTCGATCACGGTGAATTCCTCATAGGCGAACTGGTCCTGGCGCAGCTTGCCCAGGCGGGTGTTGGGCTCGAGCATGACCTGGCCACCGGACGGCTCCAGGTCGCCGCCGAGGATCTTCATGAAGGTCGACTTGCCACAACCGTTGGCGCCGATCAGGCCGTAGCGGTTGCCGTTGTTGAATTTGACCGAAACGTTTTCGAACAGCGGCTTGGAGCCGAACTGCATGGTGATGTTGGCGGTGGAGATCAAAGGGCTTACCTATCAGTAACTTACGACGCTGGATTTTCAGCTGATAGCGATTAGATACCAGTCTGCGGGCTTTCCAGCTCGCTCCAGTGGGAGCTTGAGTTGAGCCAACAGGCATACGTCGACAGCAGCATCTGAACGCTGTGACCCAGCTGTTGGGTGATGAATGCGGGGTTGAGGCCGGACATTGCGCCTATTGTCGCATAGGTGTGACGGCAGTTGTATGGGGGCCGACGCCTGATCCTCAATTCCCTCCGCACCGGCAGACCGCGCTGAGCGGTGATGGGGGGTGATATGCTTCGCCGCCTACCCGGCAAGGACAGTGGCGATGAAAAAAAGGCTGGATGCAATGCGCGAATGGCTCACACCACGCAGGCGCCTTTGGGCAGGCATAGGTCTGTTCGCAGTCACGCTTGTTGTTCCGGCTATCAGCCCAGGAACCAGCGTCAGTTGGCTGGTGGGGCCAGCCTGTGTTTTTTTCGTGAGCAGTTTCATGCCTGTGTCGAGCGCAAAGCGTTAAGGCGCTTTCGGGCACTGTCGGAAAGTTCATCGAAGGTACGCTGAAGCGAGCGGTGTCTCGCGTTTTGTCGAATGGCGTCATGCCAGTTGTATTAGATAGCAGTCATCAACAAGGAGGTTCTGATGAGCCAGAGCAAAGACAACAAGATCGATAACATCGAGTTCAACGTAGCGAGCATCGAGCGCAGCAAGGCTTTCTATGGCAAGGCGTTCGGCTGGAACTTTGTGGATTATGGCCCCAGCTACACCGAATTCAGCGATGGGCGGCTTACTGGTGGTTTTACGACCGGGGAGCCCGTTCGCCCTGGAGGCCCGTTGGTGATTCTGTACTCGGATGATCTGGAAGCGTCGCAGCGTAAACTTATTTCAGCGGGTGCCAGTATCAGCCGAGAGACATTTTCCTTCCCTGGAGGACAAAGGTTCCACTTCATCGACCCGGATGGATACGAGTTGGCCGTTTGGAGTGCCGAGGCTCCTGAACGTTAGCGCTGGCACGCACCATAGTGGCAAAGTGATAGGTGGTGGAATCCAGAAATAGTCGTCAAAGATGGCGATTTTCTTGCGAACTGGCTGCTATATTCCAACTCTCGCCACGCCAAGGCTGGCAAATGAGTGAGTAGCCAATGACTAATAATAATTCTACAAGTCTGAGTTCCTGCCATCCGCCTGTAGAGGCGATTCTGAATGCGCCTGGCGCGTGGGTGGAGCCCCCAAACATTCGACGAGGCGGGGAGAGTGGTGTGCTCCGGGTCGAGCTGGAGGGCCTGACGTTCTACAAGAAGCAGCAAGTTGGGCATGTCTATCGAAGTTTTCTGCACCCGTTGGGCTATCCAACCGTTGCCCGCGAAGCGAAGGCCCTTCGTGCGGCTGCGTTGTTGGGCGTATCGACGCCAGCACTTGTGCACGCCCATGTCGGTAAACAGCGCGGTGAGTGGCATGCGGTGATGGTGACGGCAGCGCTGGATGGCTATTTGTCGCTGGAAGACTTCTATCGCAACAAGCTGGACCAAACACTGGGGTCCAGGCGCCACCATGAGATTTTAGAAGCGTATGGCCAAGCACTCGCCAGGTTGAACGTTGGCCGTTGGCAACATGGCTGCTTGTATCTGAAACATGTCTTCGTTGATTTCAGCGAGCCGAGCGTAAAAGTGGCATTGCTTGATCTTGAAAAGGCCAGGCAACGACTCACCGCGAAACGGGCCGCCCGCCATGACTTGCGGCAAGTCAAACGCAGGTCGGGATGGTCAGGGCAAGAGTGGGAAGCGTTTTGCCGAGGCTATCGATACGCGTTTGGACCGAACGCAGAGCGGCTCCTGGTCGCGTGCTGAGGCCCCGGCACCCTTGACGTCTATTCCTGCTGCCAAGGGTGCTTTTCGCTCATGCATTGCTCGAAAGCCCGCATCATCCTGCGCCTGGTCAACTCATCGGCCGGTATCAGATGTTCGATGCGCAGCGACTCCACGGTGATGTCCAAGGGCATTCCAAAGGTCGTGAACGTTGACATGAAGCTCAGCTCTCCCTCGGGCGTGTAAACGCGGGTCAGCAGCACAGGGTTGGCAGGCTGAGCCTGCAAGGCAAGGGCAGGCGCTGGCAGGCCGCGCAAGCGCTTCGCCAGCAGCGGGTTGCCGACCGCCTCCCGGGAAGCGCGTTGCCACGCCGCAGCGCGGACATCCTGCGGGTTGGCCAAGCGATCGCCAAGCCCGCCCGGGCGCAGCAGCGTCTCCAGCAGATTGAAACCTGAAGCCGCGTGCTGTGCCACGCCTGCCATTGCCAGCAGCAGCCCCGTGCTCACATTGGCCGCCGTGACATCCCAGTTGCTGTCGATCACGATGGCTGGCGCCGGATTGTTTGCCTTCAGGATGTGGTCGATTGCGGTGTGCACCATTTCCATGGCAGGAGCATCGAACGGCGTTGCGCTGTAGCGAGGTGCGAAGCCTGCGGCAAGGAAGACTTCGTTGCAGTGATCCAGCGGTGCGCCCAGGGCCGAGAGCAGGGCGTGCAAGGTACTGGGGCTGGCCTTGGCGCGGCCGGTCTCGATGCAGCTGAGGTGGCGCTGTGAAACCCCGGCCATCAGCGCCAGGTCGAGCTGGCTGAGCCCTGCCTGGCGGCGCAGCAAGCGCAGGTGCTGGCCTGCCGGTGGGGCTTGCGGCGGGCATTGATGGTGGAGCAGGTGATGACGCATGTTTCGCCTCTGGCCGTCCTTGGGGTTTGGCTTTCATGACCTCACAGGTCATTGAGCCTGCGCAACCCTATCACTATCGTGCCAGCGAACCCTACCTAGGACCTGGTCATGGCACTTCGTTTGATTGCATTGAGCGCGCTGGTGCTCTTCTCGCTGTACACCGCCTGGACGATGCTGATCGCCGAGCAGTCGCTGGTGGCATTCGGGCTCGAGCTGATTTCCCAACCAGACACCGCGCAACTGGTCATCGACTTGTACCTGATGGCTGCGCTGGCCTGTATCTGGATGGCCGACGATAACCGTGCGCGTGGCAAGTCGCTGGTGACGTTGCTTCCCTATCTGCTGCTGACGGCGGTGTTCGTTTCCGTGGGGCCGCTGCTGTACCTCGTGGTCAGAGGGTTTGGACGGGAGCGCCAAGCACGACCGGTGCCTTGCAGATGAGTGGAGCACGGCTGCATGAACCTTGAGATTGCACAGGGTCAAATCTATGCAGGGCCAGGTTTCGCCTGGCTGGAGACACTCAGATGAAACGTAAAGCAGCGTGGGCCGCCATTTTGTCGGCCGTTGTGTTACTCAGCGGTTGCTGGCCGTATTGGCATGATGGCGATCATCACCGGCACTACTACGATGACCGCGGTGGCCACGAGTACCGGCGCTACTGATCGCGGCTCAGGCCATCTGGCTGAGGGTGCGCCGGAAGCGGCGTAGCGAGGCCACGAACAGCAGCGTGCCGATCACCAGCAATGCCAGAAATGGCTTCCACACCGTTTCCAGCCCCGCGCCACGGAACAGGATGGCCTGGCCGAGGCTGACGAAATGGGTGGTGGGGGCCGCCAGCATCACATGCTGCACCAGCTCCGGCATGCTTTCTCTGGGCGTTTGCCCGCCCGAGAGCATGTTCATCGGCATCAGCGTCAGCATTAGCAGCAAGCCGAACTGCGGCATGCTGCGCGCCAGCGTGGCCATGTAGATACCCATCGAGGTCATGGCGAACAGGCACAGCGCCACCCCGCACAAGAACAGCCCGATCGAGCCCTGGATGGGCACGTGGAGCAACCCGCGCACCACGATATTGAGCGACAGCGCGGTGGCCACCAGCACCACCAGCCCCATCGCCAGCACTTTCGAAGCCATGATTTCCCCGGGCGTCACCGGCATCACCAGGATGTGCTCGATGGTGCCGTGTTCACGCTCGCGAATCAGCGCCGCGCCCGTGAGGATGATCGACAGCATGGCCACCGAGTTGATGATCTCGGCGATGCTGCCGAACCAGGCCTTCTCCAGCGTGGGGTTGAAGCGCGCCCGCAGCACCAGCTCCACCGGCAGCGCGCTGCTGACCCGGTGGCGGCTGGCGAACTCGCTGACTTCGCCCATCACCACCTGCTGGATGTAGCCGTTGCCGGTAAACGCCTGGCTCATGCGCGTGGCGTCGATGTTCAGCTGTATCTGCGGGTCACGGCCGGCCAGCAGGTCGCGCTGGAAGTTGGGCGGGATGTTGAGGACGAAGGTGAAGTCGCCGTTGTTCATGCCGGGGTCCACTTCGTCCAGGGCGATCATGCGCGGGATGTTGAACTCCGGCGGGTAGAACGCCGTGGCAATGCGCGCGGACAGCGGCGAGTGGTCTTCGTCGACGATGGCGATGGGGGCGTTGTGCAAGGTTTCCGGCACGGCGGTGGCGGAGGTGTAGATCGACACGCTGAACACGTACACCACCAATATCAGCATCACCGGGTCGCGCAGCAGGCTCCACAGCTCCTTGCGGCCCAGGCGCAGGATGTTCTTCAGTTTGCGCATGTCATCGCTCCTGCTTCTTGAGCAAGGCCACCGCGGCGCCGAGGATCACCGGCACCGCCAGCAGCAGGTTGCCGATGGCGCCGCGCAGGTCCTCGAAGCCCAAGCCCTTGCTGAACACGCCGCGGCTGATATTGAACATGTGCGTGGCCGGGTACGCCTCGCCGACAAGGCGGCCCATGCCCTCCATCGACGACACCGGATTGAGCAGGCCGGCCAGTTGGGTGGCCGGCAGCATGGTGCCGATCATGGCGAAGAACATCGCTGCAATCTGGCTGCTGGTGACCGTGGACGCCAGCAGGCCCATGCCGGTGGAGATGATGCAGAAGATGAACATCGCCACCACCAGCGTCAGGTAGCTGCCGGTGACCGGCACACCGAACGCGGTGACCGCCAGGAGGCTCATGCACAAGAAGTTGACCATCGCCAGCAGCACGTAGGGCAACTGCTTGCCCAGCAGAAACTCGGTACGGGTGATGGGCGTGACGTACAGGTTGAGGATCGAGCCCAGCTCCTTCTCGCGCACCACCGACAGCGCCGTGAGCATGGCCGGCAGCATCAGCAGCAACAGCGGGATGACCGCCGGCACCATGGCCGGCAGGCTGGCGATGTCGGGGTTGTAGCGGTAGCGGCTCTGGATATCGACCAGTCGCGCAGCGCCAGCCCCGCGCAGGTGGCGCGTCTGCTCCTGCAGCCAGTGCTGGTGGATGCCTTGCACATAGCCCTGCACGGTTTCGGCGCGTTGCGGCATCGAGCCATCGATCCAGGCGCCGATCTGCACGTTGCGCCCCGCCACCAGGTCGCGCCCGAAGCCTGAAGGGATCTCGATGGCCAGGGCGATCTCGCCGCGGCGCATGCGCTGGTCCAGGTCCTCGTAGCTGGTCAGGGGCGGGCGCTCGATGAAGTAGCGCGAGCCTTCCAGGCTCAGGGTGTAGCTGTGGCTGAAGGTGGTCTGGTCGCGGTCGAGCACGGCGTAAGTGAGGTTCTCCACTTCCATGTTGATGCCGAAGCCGATCACGAACATCAGCAGCAGCGAACCGGCCAGGGCCAGGGTGGCACGGATGGGGTCGCGCCTGAGTTCCAGGGCTTCCCGCCAGCTGTAGCTGAGCAGGCGTTGCAGGCTGAACCGGCGCTGCCTGGCGAGCTGCGGCGCAGGCGCGGCCGGGGTGTCGGCAGCAGGCCCGGGTGGCTCGGCGGCAGTTTCACCGCTCGCTTCGATGAGGTAGCCGATGAAGGCTTGTTCAAGGCTGCTGGCGCCGCGCTTTTCCACCAGCTTGGCGGGCGTGTCGCTGTCCAGCACCTTGCCAGCATGCATCATCGACATGCGGTCGCAGCGCTGGGCTTCGTTCATGAAGTGGGTCGAGATGAAGATGGTGACCTTGTCGCGCCGCGACAGCGCCACCAGCAAATTCCAGAAATTGTCGCGGGCCACCGGGTCGACGCCGGAGGTGGGCTCGTCGAGGATCAACAGTTCGGGCTTGTGCACCATGGCCACGGCCAGCGACAGGCGCTGGCGCATGCCCAGCGGGATGGCAGCCGGCAGGCGGTCCAGCACCTGGCCCAGGCCAAAGCGCTCGACCATTTCCTCCACGCGCCCCGGCACCTCGGCGTCCGGCACGTGGAACAGCTGGGCATGCAGCACCAGGTTCTGGCGCACGGTCAGCTCGCCATACAGGGAAAACGCCTGGGACATGTAGCCCACCCGGCTGCGGGTGTCGATGTCCCTGGGGTCGATCTCCTTGCCGAACAGCCAGGCCCGGCCTTCGCTGGCCGGCAGCAGGCCGGTGAGCATCTTCATGGTGGTGGACTTGCCGCAGCCGTTGGAGCCGAGGAAGCCGAAGATCTCGCCACGGCGGATGCGAAACGACACCTGGTCGACGGCCGTGAAGTCGCCAAAGCGCATGGTCAGGCCCTGGGCCTCGATGGCGATATCGTTTTCGTCGGCCTGCAGCGGTGGGATCAGCACGGGTTGATGGCCGCGTTTCTTGTCGTCGGGCAAAAGCGCGATGAAGGCTTCTTCAAGCGATGGGCAACGGGTGCGCGCCAGCAGCGCCTCGGGCGTGCCGGTGGCGAGGATGCGGCCGTCGTCCATGGCTACCAGCCAATCGAAACGCTGGGCTTCGTCCATGTAGGCGGTGGCGACGATCACGCTCATGCCCGGGCGCTCCAGGCGGATGCGCGCGATCAGCTCCCAGAACTGCGCACGGGCCAACGGGTCGACGCCTGTGGTGGGTTCGTCGAGCAGCAGGAAATCGGGGTCGTGGATCAAGGCGCAACACAGGCCCAGCTTCTGCTTCATGCCGCCCGACAGCTTGCCGGCGGGGCGGGCGAGAAACGGCAAGAGGCCGGTGCTGCGGGTCAACTCGTCGATGCGCCGGCGGCGTTCGTCGGCAGCGTGGCCGAACAGGCGGGCGAAGAACTGCAGGTTCTCTTCCACCGAAAGCGTGGGGTAGAGGTTCTTGCCCAGGCCCTGGGGCATGTAGGCGATGCGCGGGCACACGGCATCGCGGTGGCGTTTGCTGGCCATGTCGCCTTGCAGCACCTGGATGTGGCCCTGCTGGATCACCCGGGCGCCCGCCAGCAGCGACAGCAGGCTCGACTTGCCGACGCCGTCGGGGCCGATCAGGCCGATCATGCGCCCACTTGGGACGTCCAGGCTCAGGTCATCGAGCGCGACGGTAGCGCCATAGCGCAGGGTGACGTGCTCGACCTGAGCCACCAGGCCAGGGGGCGAAACGCGCATGGCTTACTCCGTGAGCTTCGAGTTCAGCGAGGCCGGCCACTGGGCCTGGGTGTCGAGCTTGACCCAGGCCACGCCGGGCAGGCCGGTCTTGACGTATTCCAGGTAGCGTTGCAGCAGGTGTGGCGGGAGCTGGGCCTTGACCCGGAACATCAGCTTCTGCCGCTCGGAGGCGGTTTCCACGGTCTTGGGCGTGAACTGCGCGGCGCTGGCGACGAACGACACGGTGGCAGGCAGCGGCGTGTCCGGCGCCGCGTCGAGGACGATGCGCACCTCACTGCCCAGGGCCACCTGGCCGGCGACTTCGTTGGGCAGGAAGAAGGTCATGTACACGTCCGCCAGATCGATCACGTTCAATACCCGGCCACCGGCGGCAAGCACCTCGCCGGGCTGGGCCACGCGGAACTGCACGCGGCCGCTGCGTGGGGTCTTGAGTTCGCTGTCGCGGATATCGGCCTCGACCCGGTGCAACGAGGCCCTGGCGGCGCCGACGGCAGACTGGGCACCGATGCGCTGGGCTTCGGCGGCCTTGATTGCCGCCTTGGCGGCCCTGACCTGGGCCTTGGCGGCAGCCAGGGCAGCCTGGGCACCGCGCAGGTTGGCGCGGTCATCGTCCAGTTGTTGCTGCGAGGTAGCGCCTTCTTTGGCCAGGGTTTGCGTGCGGCCGTGGCGGCGCTGGGCGGCGTCCAGTTCGGCATCGCGCTGGCCGACCAGAGCCTCGGCTGCGGCAGCATCGCTTTCGCGCAGGGCAACCTGGGCTTCGGCGGCGGCCACCGCGTGCTCGGCCTGGTGCAGAGTGGCTTCGGCTTCGTCGCGTTGCGCCTGGAGGGTGTCGAGTTGCATGGTGGCCAGCACCTGGCCGGCTTTGACGAAGTCACCTTCGTTGACCAGGATGTCCTGGATACGCCCGGGCAGCTTGGTGGCCACGTCGATCTCGGTGGCCTCGATACGCCCGTTGCCACTGACGAAGCCGTCGCCGGGCCCTGTGTGCGCCAGGTTCTGCCAGGCCCACCAGCCCAGCGCCAGGGCGCCGGCGGCAATGGCGGCGACGAGGAGTTTATTCTTGGGCAAAGCGGATAGCAGGGTCATGGGCAGCTCGACGCGTTTACGAGGTTGGGTTCGGTGACGGGCGAGAGGGGCGGTATCGACTTCGCCCGATGCTGCACAGCGTGCCAGTTTGCGCAAAGCGCATGTTGACTTGAGGCAAGGCTTGAGTGGGGAGCAGTACTCAGTCAGTTCCGCGATAAAGCCATATAGCGAACCAGCATATTGCCCCGATAGTTAGCAGGCGTACCATGTTCGGCATAGAGAATTAAAACAGGGGCTTTATGCAGTTGCGGGTTTGTACTGCGTGATCGACGGGGCAGCAGGAGTGTGTCGCGTGAAGCGTTCAAGTTCATTCGCAGGCGCAATACTGGTATCGGCGTTGGCCACCGTATTCATGGCGGGGTGCGCACAGAACCCTGATGTACGTGACGGCCACGATTACACCTCCGGTACCACCCAACGAAGTGCACCCGACTACTTGGGATGTGTAAAAGGAGAACTGCAAAGCAATACCGCCACCTTCGAAGAGGGCACCGGCGATTCGGTCAAGCTCTATGTGGACAGCACCGACCCCAACAAGGCCAATGGCCTGGTGGAAGTGCAGGGCAGTGGCGCCCAGCGTCACTTCACGGCTTATCAGCGCGATGCCTGGTATGACCATGGCAGGTTGCTCGATGCCGCGTTGATGTGTTCCAAAGCCTGATTGCAAGTAAGACAGAACAAAAAGCCCGCACCCTGGAGCGCGGGCTTTTTGCGATGGGTGCTGATCCATCAGCGCCGCGAATTCTACGCAAGTTGCCGGCGATTGAAATGCGACGGAAGTCTGGCGCGGAGCAGGTCGCACGCGGCACTACCTTGGTTGATTAGTACTTTTGCGCAAGCCTGGCTAAAATAGCGCTCGTCCCTATCGGTCAATTGCAAATGCCTACCTTTCGCATTCTTTTCTGTGCCGCTCTGGCTTTGGGCCTTGCCGGCTGTGCCAACCCTGGCAAACCTACCGCCAGCAAGCTGACTCCAAAGTCGCCCAGTGAATATGCGGCCTGTGTGCTGCCAAAGTGGCAAGCCGTGGCCCCGGCCACCACGCAGAAGTCCATCGCCCATGGTTACCGGCTGACCGCGCCCAGCGCCTTGAGGTCGGACGAGGTGCTGGAAGTGGTCAGTTACCGCGAGGGCAGCCGTGCCACCTTCTACAAGGGCAGCTTCCTGTCTGGCGACAAACTGCGCGAGGCCGCCAGGGATTGCCTGGAGTGATGCCAGCAGGTGCTTCATTGCGCCAGCCTGCGCTTCATCATGCGTTTGTACTGACGCACGCGTTGTAGCGTGCACCACTGCTCCTGCAGCAGCGCCCGCAGGGGCGAGGCCTGTGTGTCAGGTTGGTTGCCCGCTGCCAGGCGGCGCATCTGCAGCTTGACCAGCGCCATGTAGGCCAGTGCGGCGAATGCCTTGCGCTTCCAGCGGATAGGCTGCAGTGCAGCGCTGGCGCTGCTATCGCCACGCTGCCAGCGCTTGGGCAAGGCCGGGTCGACGGCCAGCGCCGTGGCGATGCCGGCCATGGCCACGCCATTGGCAAGTACCTCTTCGACCACCGGCAGGCGGCGAATACCGCCTGTGACCATCACCGGCATCCTGGCGATTGCCGCGATATCGCGGGCAAAGTCGAGGAAGTACGCTTCGCGCGCCAGGGTTCGCCCATCACGGGCATCGCCTTGCATCGCCGGCGCTTCGTAGCTGCCACCAGAAAGCTCCACCAGGTCCACAGCCAGCTCGTTGAGCCAGAGCACCACCTGGCGAGCATCCGCCGGCTCGAACCCACCGCGCTGGAAGTCGGCCGAGTTGAGTTTGACGGCCACGCAGAAGCCGGGCGACACCGCCGCACGTACCGCCTTGACCACTTCCAGCAACAGCCGCGCACGGTTTTCCAGGCTGCCGCCCCAGCGGTCATGGCGCCGGTTGCTCAACGGCGAGAGGAACTGGCTGAGCAGGTAGCCATGTGCGGCGTGGATCTGCACGCCAGTGAAGCCCGAGGCTTCGGCCAGGGCTGCAGTGCGGGCGAAGCGCTGGATCAATGCGCCGATTTGCGCTTCGTCCAGTGGCTGGGGCAAGGGAAACAGCTTGGACAAGCCGCCCATCTCCAGGCCAACGGCCGAAGGCGCCACGGTCGGCTGGCCGAGGTTGGCCTGCATCTGCCGCCCCGGGTGGTTGATCTGCATCCAGAACTGCGCGCCCTGCGCCCGGCCGATGCTTGCCCACTGGCGAAAGCGCTGCAGTGGCTGGCTGTCGTCGAGCATCACACCGCCTGGGCCGGTCATGGCGCTGGGGTCGATCATGACATTGCCGGTCAGCAGCAACCCGGCGCCGCCCTCGGCCCACGCCTGGTACAGGCGCAGCAGTTGGTCGGACGGGGTCTGGTCGGGGTTGGCGAGGTTCTCTTCCATGGCAGCCTTGGCGATGCGGTTGGCCAGGGTGCTGCCATTGGGCAAGAGCAGGGGGGTGAATGGGGTCATGGGTAGTCTCCAAAAATGGCGCCGCGTATCGGCCGACACGCCGATCGCCTGGGCTTTGCAGAAGGCTAAGGTTAAAGTAAACCTTAAGGTCAAGAGGGAGATTGCACTTCATGAAAATCGGTGAATTGGCCCGGCGCACGGGCCTGACTGCATCACGCATTCGTTTCTATGAAGCCAGTGGGCTGATCGAAGCCCGCCGGCTGGGCAATGGCTACCGCGATTACCCGGAGCAGACGGTGCGCGCGCTGGAGATCATCGCCTGTGGCCAGCAGGCCGGCTTCAGCCTGGAGGAAATGCGCAAGCTCACCGGCGCATCGGCCGTCGGTGCCGAGCGTCATGGCCTGCTGCTGGCGAGCCTCAAGCGCAAAGTGGCGGAAATCGAAGCGATGCAGCAGCGCCTGGCGCACAACCGCGCGCAGTTGCTGGCGGTGATCGCCGGTATGGAGGGCAAGCCCGAAGGCATGGATTGCGAGCAGAATGCCGAGCGGCTGATCGATGGCTGGCAGGCGGGCGAGGGGGCAGGAACAGGCCAGAGCCGTGCGTGAACCAATGCCCCCGCGGCGTTATTCGGCGTTCATGTTCAAGCGCTGGCATTGCAGCTCTGCAGCGGTCTTGCTGGGATAACTGGGTTTCAGGCGCTCCTTCGCGTGGTTGTCGTAGATGTCGAAGCCGCCGCATACGGTCGCCGCGAAGTACCTGCTACCGATGCGCAATGACTCCTTTTCGATGGGCACAGCCGGAACGATAACGAATCTCGGTTGCATCTTTCGTGCCTCCCCAGGCAGAGACTTAAGTATTAGTCTCTGGGTTGGTATGCATCAAGGCAGCTCATGAATTAAAGCTTCGGTGATGGCCGGCAAGAATGCCTGGCCTGAAATCGACCCATTGGTCTGATCGTGTAAGGTTTTTGTAAAAGTGTTTTCCGCAGGCTTCAAGGCGTGCGTACCCTGTAGGGGTATTCAGATTTGATGATGTACCTGATGAACACACTTCCGTCGCAGCTCGATGCTGAACGCGGGGCGTTCTCCAGTTTTGAGGCGTGTCGCAATACCCAGAAGGGCCCCGTGGTGATTCTTGCCTCCGGCGCTTCTGCAAAACATTTCCCCATGGAGGAGTTCGCTCACCTGCCGGTGATTGCCATGAACGGCTCCATCGCACTCACGGCAGCCAGTGGTGTGAAGCCGTTCTTCTATGTCTGCACCGACAAGAGCTTTCGCAAGCAACAGCCGGCATTGTTCGCCCAGGCCATGCGTGACAGCGAGCGCCTGGCCCTGTGGCCCGAGCAGTTCGCCAATGCCGACATCCCCAGCGCCACTCAGTGCTTCCCCCTGCGCAAGGCCGAAATCCCAGGCTTGCTCACCAGCCTGCGCGGGCATGACGCCAGCCATGTCTGCAACCGGGCGTCGTGGAGCAAACGGGCCCGTTCGATCGCCTTCAGCAAGGATTTGTCGACCGGCTTCTACGATGCCCGCACGGTGGCCTACGTTGCCCTGCAGCTGGCTTACCACCTGGGCTTCGAGCAGGTGCTGCTGGTGGGCGTGGACCTCGACCAGTCGGTGGGGCGTTTCTACGAAGAGGAAGGCGCAGAGGGCCAACGCTCGCCGTGCGGGCTGGACCAGCACTGGGACAGCCGCATCCTGCCCTCGCTGACCTTGATGGCCCGGGAAGTGGTGAACGAGCATTTTCGCGTTTACAACCTGTCGCCCACCTCGCGCATACCGCAAGCGGTGATCCCCAAGATCGGCCTCACTGAAGCCCGGCGCATCGCGGCCTGAAGATTGCCTGCGCAAGAAAGCGGATGCGCAGGCTGCCCGGCAGCGCTAGAGTGCGGGCAACCTTTGTTGCGGTGGAAACCTGCCCATGTCCTGCGCCTTCACGTTCCTGCAATCCCCGGTCGGCACCTTGACCCTGGTCGCGCGCGGCGAGCGGCTGGCGGCCGTGCTGTGGGAGGAAGAACGGGAAAACCGCGTGCGCCTGGGTGAGCTGCACCGTGATGACCAGCTGCCGATACTGCGCGAGGCTGCACGCCAGCTGGGTGAATACTTCGCCGGCACGCGCCGGCGCTTCGACCTGGCGCTGGATTTTGCCGGCACCGAGTTCCAGCGCCAGGTGTGGGCCGCGCTGCTGACCATACCGTTCGGCGAAACCCGCAGTTACAGCGATATCGCCCGGCAGATCGGCAACCCCAGCGCGGTGCGTGCGGTAGGCGCGGCCAACGGGCGCAACCCGATTTCGATCATTGCCCCTTGCCACCGGGTGATTGGCGCTTCCGGCAGCCTGACCGGCTTTGCCGGCGGCCTACCGGCCAAGCAATACCTGCTGGCGCTGGAAGGGCGCCAGAGCCTGGCCCTGGACCTCTAGCCGAGCCAATAGGCAACCAGGCAGATCAGCAACGCCAACAACGAGCCCGCCATCAGCGTGTACTGCCGCTGCGCCCGCCGGGCAAGTGGCCGTGCTTCGCGCAGGTACTGGCCAGGTGTCGGCGCATCGGGGCGGTGGCGCAGGCCCTCGGCGATGTCGGCCAACTGGCCTTGGATCAACAGCCCGACCAGGTAGTAGGTGGCAGCGAAACTGCCCAGGGTCAAAAACAGATACTTCATGCAGCCATGGCATCCAGCCGGGCACAGCGTTCCATTTGCATTCGTTTGCACCTTCAGATCAAGGTGAAGAGCATACTACTGCGACACAACTGGTTACCAGTCATGGGACAGACCTGCACGTGGCAGGGCCATGTGCCATGCTGTTGACTGTCAGCGCCATGAGCAGGTGCGCCTGCCCCGGCGCGGTAGCCGAGGAACACTGCAATGAGCCGGTTTCGGCGGGTAGCCGCCAACAGCAATGGACGCGACCTGGCCGTGGGCGATATCCACGGGCACTTCCAACGCCTGCAGGCGTGCCTGGACCAAGTGGGGTTCGACCCAGCGGTAGACCGCCTGTTCAGCGTCGGCGACCTGGTCGATCGCGGCCCGCACAGCGCGCAAGCGTTGGCGTGGCTGGCCAAGCCGTGGTTCCACGCGGTGCAGGGCAACCATGAGTCGCTGGCGATCACCCACTTTCATGGTGGGCGCCTGGACCTGGACATGTACCGCGCTGCCGGCGGCGGCTGGTTCCTCGACCTGCCCAGGGACGAGCAAGAGGTGTTCGTCGAACAGTTCCTGCAATTGCCCATTGCCCTGGAGGTGCAGACCGCTGCCGGTTTGGTCGGGCTGCTGCATGCCGACAGCCCCTTCCACGACTGGGCGGCATTGCGCGACAGCCTGCTGTTCGATGACGACGCCCAGGTGCGCGAGGTGTGCCAATGGTCCCGGCAACGCCTCAAGGATGGCGGCACCGAACCCGTCGCAGGTTTGCGAGCATTACTGGTCGGACATACGCCGGTGTTGCAGGCCAAGCGCCTGGGCAATGTCTGGCACCTGGACACCGGCGGCTGGGCCAACGGGCATTTCAGCCTGATGGACATGGCCAGCCTGACGCTGCTCAGCCCCGCAGCAGGTGCATGAGCAGCGCCGCGCCCAACAGCACCAGCATGAGCCCCGACGCGCGCTGCAACCCGGGCAGGGCGCGTGAGAAGCGCCGCAGCAGGCGCTGGTTGCCGATGGCCATGGCCACCAGCAGGTCCCAGCCCAGCACGATGCCGAACATCCAAGCCCCATACAGCCACTTCCAGCCCACGCTGCTGCTGGCGACCATGCTGGCAAGGCTGGCATAGAACAACCCGTTCTTGGGGTTGAGAAACCCCGACAGAAAACCCAGGCCCAGGCCCCGCCACCCGCTGCTATCGGCCCGCCCAGCGCCGACGGCGGTGAGCTCGGCTTGCCCGGCGTGGCGCCAGAACAGCACGCCGATGTACAGCAGATAGAGCGCACCGGCCAGTTGCAACCCGATGAACACGGCGCTGCCTTCACGCAGGACGGCCAGGCCGGCGAATGCCACCGCGATGAACAGCCCATTGGCAAGCGCGATGCCCAGGCACACGCCGCTGGCGGCGCGCCAACCAGCCTTGAGCGAGGTGCGGGCGACCAGGAAAAAGTCTGGCCCAGGCGAGAGCAGGGCAAGGAAATGGGCGAGGGCGACGATCAGGAATTGCTCCATGGCGGCGGGGTTGCTCCGGTTGGCAAAACCGCAGTGTGCTGGCCACCCCGCGCCAGGTATTGAAGATTATTGCAGCGCTGCCTACACAGCCGAACCCTGCCGATACTGGCCCGGCGTGACCCCGACGTGCGCCTTGAACACCCGCTGGAAATGGCTCTGGTCGGCAAACCCCAGGCGATACGCCACCTCCGCCAGCGCCAGGCCATCGCGCAGCCATTGCCGGCCGCGGTTGACCCTGGCGTTGAGCAGATAGGCATGTGGGGTGAAGCCCGTGGCAGCTCGAAAGGCCCGGATCAGTTGGTAGCGGCCAAGGCCGGCTTGTTGCGCCAGCGTCCCAAGGCTCAACTGGCCAGGGTCCAGCGCCTCGATGTGCGCGATCAGCTCCCCTAGCACCGCAGTGCCCAGCGCAGGTGCCGGGGCCGAGGGCAGCGGCGGATGCTCGGAAAAGTCGTGGTCACCCATGAAGGTGATCAGTGCCGCTTCCTTTTCCGCGCTGCCCGCGGTGCTGAACAGCAGGGCATTCAAGCTGCAGAACGCGCGGTACAGCGCAGGGCTGCGGCTGATGCGCGCCGGCTCGCCGGCTTCGGCGCCACGGATGCCCGACTCCAGCCGCAACTGGCTCAACCACGGGCCATCGATGTGCAGCATCTGGTAGCTCCAGGCCTGCCCGGGCTCGGGGTTGCAGGCGTGCAACCGTTGCGCCGGCACCAGCACCAGGGTGCCGGGCGTCAGGCGTACCTGGCCGGCGCCGGCGCCGGTGAACAGGCTGCTGCCGGCATCCACGGCGCCGATGGAAAAGGTCGGGTGGCTGTGCGCCTTGTAACAGGCCCGGCTGTGGCAGGCCCGGCGGCTTTCCACCCAGGGCAGGGTCGGGTCACGCCAGAGCAGGGTATGCATTTCGGGCACGGCAAACTCCTCGGTCGGGCCGGGAGCTTAACAGCGCCAGGCGCGGTGCGGCAAAGCGCGGGCCGTACAGTTTTGCCTGCTGGCTGTACCTTGACCCGCTTGCCGCCAGGCGTCTGAATAGCGGCCTGACAACAAGGACTATCCAATGGAACTGTCGAGCCTGCTGCTATTCATCCCTGCCTGCTTCGCCTTGAACATGGCGCCGGGGCCGAACAACCTGCTGTCGCTGCACAACGCCAGCCGCTATGGCCTGCGCACGGCCTGCGTGGCCGGTGGCGGGCGCATCGTCGCCTTCAGCGGCATGATCGCCCTGGCGGCGATGGGCCTGGCCGTGGTGTTGCACACCAGCGAGTACCTGTTCCTGATAATCAAGGTGGTCGGCGCGGCCTACCTGTTCTACATCGCCTGGCAACTGTGGCGGGCCCCGGTGGGCGAGGCCGTGGTGGCCAGTGATCATCCGCGCGGCACCTGGCGCCTGGCGCGCCAGGAATTCTGGGTGGCGGCAGGCAACCCGAAGGCGATCCTGATCTTCACCGCCTTCCTGCCGCAGTTCGTTTCGGTCGGCAGCGCCACGCCGGTCAGCGAGCAGTTCCTCTGGCTGGGTGTGCTGTTCCTGCTGCTGGAATGGGCGGCAATCGCCATCTATGCCGGGCTGGGCGCGTACCTGCAGCGCTGGTTCAACCAGCCCGGGCCGCGCCGGCTGTTCAACCGGGTCAGCGCCTCGCTGCTCGGTTGCGCCGGCCTCGGGCTGCTGGCGGCGCGCCGCTAGAACTGCCAGCGCACGCCCAGGTTGACGCCGCTGGCCTCCTGCTGGCGGCTGTCGAGGTTGCTGCTGTACTGCACGCCGCCGTGCAGGCTCAGCGCCGGGTCCAGCTGGGCGACCAGGCCGGCTTCGAGCTGCGCCGAGGTGTAGCGGTAGTCGGTCTTGATCTTGTCCACCCCATCGAAGGTCAGCGTGTCGCGGCCACCGTCGCCATGCCACAGGTTGAGCTGGGCGTAGGGCTGCAGCAATCGCGCAGCGCTGCTGCTGAAGGCGCCTTCCAGGCGCAGCCCCAGGCGGCCGGTCAGCTCGACCTGGGCGTCATGGCTGATGTGCGAAACGCTGTCGTTGGCGCTGTCCAGCGAGACTTTCTGCGCGATCAGCTGGGCCTGCGGCTCCAGGCTCCAGCGCTCGCCCAGGCTGATCGGGTAGCCAGACTCCAGCGAGGCGGTCCAGGCATGGCCGTCGATGTTCAGCTTGTCGCCCCGGTCGGAGCGTGCGCGGCCATCCAGGCGGGTGTACTGCAGCACCGCATCGAGGTACCCGCGTTGCGGCCCGACCAGGGTCCAGTAGCCGCCAACGCTGTCACCGTCGAGGCGCAGGTCACCGACGCTGCGGTGTTGCTCGGCCAGGGCGAAGCCTTTGACGTCGCCGTCCAGGCGGCCATGGCCGACATACAGGCCGACCTGCTGGCGATGACCGTCATCGTCGACGTTGGCGTACAGGTCCTGGCCGACCTTGAAACCGTACAGGTCGCCGTCCAGGCTCGGGCTGACCGTGCCACTCCATTGCTGACGCAAGTTGCCGCCATAAGCCTGGCCCCAACTGGCCGGCACCGCGCCCTGGCCGCCGAGTAGCTGCTGATCGCCCTGGCGCTGGTGGAAGGTGCCCAGCGCCTGGCGGGCGATGATCGCGGCGCCGCGTGGCGCGGCGGCGTAAACCGCTACTTCCGGGCGGTACAGGGGCACGCTGGTGCCGGCCACGGCTGTTGGCAGTTCAGGCTGACCTGGCGCGGGGGCGGCCACGGGCGGGGTGGCTGCGGGCTCCTCGGCCGGCGTTTCGGGGGGTTCGGGTGGGGTGCCAGGCGCTTGCTCTGCCGGGGCCGGCGGCGCCACCAGGGTGGAGCGCAGGTACCAGCTGTTTTCCGAGCCGGCGGTGACGCCACCCTTGAACAGCCGATAGTCGTAGGCCCCGGCCGACAGCGTCTGGGTTTGCACGAACGCGCTGTTGCTGCTGGTGGCGCCGTCCCGCGCCTCGACCACCTGGATGCCGTTCTGCGACGTGGCAGCCCCGGCACCGCCCAAGTTGTTGACCAGCAAGCGCGTGCTGCCGCCGATGCTGCCCTGGCTGACCACCAGCCGGTCGGAAGGCGCACCGTCGCCGGCCAGTACGCTGTTCACCCGCAAGGTACCGTCGTTGCCCTGGTAGTCGCCGTTGATCGTGAGGCGGCCCTGGGCGTCATTGGCGCTGCCCAGGTCCAGGGTGCCGGCGTTGACCAGCACTGCACGCTGGCCCTCGCCGAACGCTGTGACCGTGCCCTGGCGGGACACCAAGGTGCTGCTGGCATCGAGGTTCAAGGTGCCGCTGCCGCTGTTGGCATCGCCCAGCACAAAGCGGTCATCCAGGCTGAGGCGGCTGTTGTCGCCGACGTTGACGGTCTCCCAGTTGGGATAGAGGGCGCCGCCGACGATGGCGCTGTTGGCAAAGCTCAGCGTGTCGTTGCCATCGCCACCGTCGAGGGGAACGCTACTGCCATCGAGGTTGCTGATGTTCGCCTGGTCATCCCCCAGGCCCATGTCGACGCGCCCGCCGATACTGCCGCCCGACCAGTTGAAAAGGTCATTCCCGGCACTGGCCAGCACGTTGCCGCCCAGGCTGCCACCGCTGAGGGTGATGCTGTCCACGCCGCCGCTGGTGCTGATGTTGCCGCCGATGGCGCCGCCCCGCAGGATGATCGTGTCGTTGCCGAAGCCGCTGACCAGGTTGCCATCGATGAGGGTGGGCTCGGCCGTGTCCTGGGACATTTCGAAGTAGTTGTCGGCAAGCTTCAGATCGACCCGGCCAATGCGCCCGCCGCTGAAGATGGCCCGATCGCCATCCTCGAAGGCGCCGATGATGCGCCCGCCGGACATGTTGAAGGTGTCGTAGCCCAGCCCTTGGTTGAGCGACTGGACCGTGCCACCGGTCATGTTGAAGTCGTCGATGGCCGGGGTCTGTGCCACGGCGCCGAGGTTGTCGCCGGCCGCTACCCGCAGGTCTTCGGCATGCGCCAGTAGCGGCAGGGTGAGCAAGGGCAGTGCGGCAGGTGCAAGCAGGCGGGCATAACGCATCGGCAGGTCTCCATGGCCATGGGGATGGACCACTGTCTGGAAGCGTGCCGTGCGGGGCAGGTTCCGGCCCTGCCTGAGTTGTAGGGGTATGACGGGGTAAGCGCAACTGACAAAAATGCCAGGCGGCGATGGGCTATCAGTCGCGGTAGAAGGTCTGTACCAGGTGGTAGCCGAATTTCGACTTGATCGGGCCGTGCACCACGCGCAAGGGCTTCTTGAAGATCACCTGGTCGATGGCGCCCACCAGCTGCCCCGGCCGCACTTCGCCCAGATCACCACCGCGCTTGCCCGACGGGCAGGTGGAGAACTTCTTGGCCAGCACGTCGAAGGCCTCGCCGTTGGCGATGCGCTGCTTGAGCTTTTCGGCTTCGTCAGCGGTCTTGACCAGGATGTGGCGGGCTTGAGCTTTCATGGGGCACCTGTGCTTCGGGGCAAAAAAAAGGCCGCCATTATGCCTGATCGCGCGGGCTGCGCGTTGGCACAATGGCGGCCGATCTTACTCTACCTTGGCCTTTTGCACGTCTTCGGAGGCCGACCACACGCGGTAGCGCACCTCGACGCCTTGCGGCACGTAGACCACCACCGGCAGCTTGCTGTTGTAGCGCAGCATGAAGCCTTCACCGACCACCGGCACGAAGGCCTCGGTCTTCTTGCCGTCCGGGCAGGCCATCAAGGTGGTAGCCGGGCCACCGACCTTGTCCAGGCGGTAGTAGCTGTAGCCCCAGCCTTCCAGGGTGCGTTCCTCCAGGCTGCCGGCCAGGCGCTGGCGGTTGCAGTCGACCTGCAGGGTCTTGCCCGCCAGGATTTCCAGCTTGTGGGCCGACTCGTCGGGTTGTGCCGGCAGGTGAATCACCTGCCGGGTGTAGCCTTTTTCCGCCTCGGGGTAGGGCGCGACATCTTTAAGGCTGGCCGCCATCACTGGGGCAGCGGCAGCCAGGGCCAGGGCGAACATCGCGGACATGTGGGTTGGGCGCATAGGGCCTCCTTGCAGTTGAACAGGTGCAAGACCAGCGCCAGGCCCAGGCTGCCCGTCACTGGGCCAACCAGCCGCCATCGACGTTCCAGGCGGCGCCGCGGACCTGGCTTGCGGCCTCGCTGCACAAGAATAGTACCAGCTCGCCCAGGTGCTCGGGGGTGACGAAGGCCAATGAAGGCTGCTTCTCGGCCAGCAGATCCTCCTCTGCTTGATGTGGGTCTATGCCCTTGGCGGCGCGCTCGTCGATCTGTTTCTGCACCAGCGGGGTCAGCACCCAACCTGGGCAGATGGCGTTGCAGGTGACGTTGCTGGTGGCGGTTTCCAGGCCCACCACCTTGGTCAGGCCGACCACCCCATGCTTGGCGGCCACGTAGGCCGCCTTGCCGGTGGAGCCCACCAGCCCGTGCACCGAGGCAATGTTGATGATCCGCCCCCAGTTGCGCGCACGCATGCCCGGCAGAACCAGGCGGGTGCCATGGAACACGGCCGACAGGTTCAGCGCGATGATCTTGTCCCAGCTCTCGACCGGGAACTGCTCGACCGGCGCCACATGCTGGATGCCGGCATTGTTGACGAGGATGTCGATGCCGCCGAACTCACGTTCGGCCATGGCGAACAGCGCCTCGATCTGCGCCACGTCGGACAGGTCGGCCGGGTGGTGCGCCACCTTCACCCCGTGCCTGGCAACCTCGGCCAACGCCGCCGAAGGGTCGCCGAAACCATTGAGCAGAATGTCCGCGCCGGCGCGCGCCAGGACCTGGGCAATACCCAGGCCGATGCCGCTGGTGGAGCCGGTAACCAGTGCAGTCTTGCCTTTGAGTGTCATGCAAACATCTCCTTGGACTAGCTTCGTGGGTCGAACGCCTCGCGCAGGGCGTCGCCGATGAACACCAGCAGCGACAGGATCACCGCCAGCGCAAAGAACGCGGTAAAGCCCAGCCACGGGGCCTCCAGGTGCTGCTTGCCCTGGGTCACCAGCTCGCCCAGCGACGCACTGCCGGCTGGCATGCCGAAGCCGAGGAAGTCCAGTGCGGTCAGGGTGGTGATGGCCCCGGTGAGCATGAAGGGCACATAGGTGAAGGTGGCATTCATCGCATTGGGCAGGATGTGGCGCAGCATCACCTGGCTGTCGGGCAGGCCCAGGGCGCGGGCGGCCTTGACGTATTCCAGGTTGCGCCCACGGAGGAACTCGGCGCGCACCACATCGACCAGAGTCAACCAGGAGAACAGCGCCATGATGCCCAGCAGCCACCAGAAATCCGGCTCGACGAAGCCGCTGAGGATGATCAGCAGGTACAGCACCGGCAACCCCGACCACACCTCCAGCAGGCGCTGCCCGAGCAGGTCGACCCAGCCGCCGTGGTAGCCCTGCAAGGCGCCGGCGGTCAGGCCGACCAGCACGCTGACCACGGTCAGGGCAAAGGCGAACAGCAGCGACACCCGGGTGCCATACAGCACCCGCGCCAGCACGTCGCGGCCCTGGTCGTCGGTGCCCAGCCAGTTGCTGGCGCTGGGCGGGCTGGGCGTGGGCACCTGCAGGTCGTAGTTGGGCGTGTCGGCGCTGAAGGGGATCGGCGCGAACAGCATCCAGCCGCCCTGGCCCTCGATCAGCTGGCGCACGTAGGCACTGCGGTAGTCCGGCTGAAACGGCAGCTGGCCACCGAACTGCTGTTCGCTGTAGCGCTTGAGCGCCGGCACGTACAGCTCGCCCTTGAAGCCCAGCAGCAAGGGCTTGTCGTTGGCCACCAGCTCCGCGCCCAGGCTCAGCAGCAACAGCGCGGCGAACAGCCACAACGACACCCAGCCGCGGCGGTTGCGGCGAAAGCGTTGCAGGCGGCGACGGCAAACCGGCGACAGCATCAGTGCGCCCTCGCGTCGAAGTCGATGCGTGGGTCGAGCACGGTGAAGGCCAGGTCACCGATCAGGCGGAACAGCAGGCCCGCCAGGGTGAAGATGAACAGCGTGCCGAACACCACCGGGTAGTCGCGCGACACCGCCGCCTCGTAGCTCAGGCGGCCCAGGCCATCGAGCGAGAAGATCACCTCGATCAGCAGCGAGCCGGCGAAGAACACGGTGATCAGCGCCTGTGGCAAGCCGGCCAGCACCAGCAGCATGGCATTGCGCAGCACATGGCCATACAGCACCCGCCGCTCGCTCAGGCCCTTGGCCCGTGCGGTGACCACGTACTGGCGGGAAATCTCGTCGAGGAAGGCGTTCTTGGTCAGCAGGGTGAGGGTGGCGAAGCCGCCGATCACCAGCGCCCCCACAGGCAGCACCAGGTGCCAGAAATAGTCGGCGAGCTTGCCCAGCAGGCTCAGCTGGTCGAAGTCCTCGGACACCAGCCCGCGCACCGGGAACCAGTTCAGCGAGGTACCGCCGGCGAACAGCACGATCAGCAGCAGGGCGAACAGGAACGAGGGCAGGGCATAGCCGACCACGATCAGCGCGCTGCTCCAGGCATCGAAGCGGCTGCCGTGGCGCACGGCCTTGCGGATGCCCAGCGGGATCGACACCAGGTAGGTGATCAGCGTGGCCCAGAAGCCCAGCGACAGGGTCACCGGCAACTTGTCGAGGATCAGGTCGGTGACCTTGGCGCCGCGAAAGAAGCTCTGGCCGAAATCCAGCCGCGCATACTGGCCGAGCATCAGCCACAGGCGTTCGCTGGCGGTCTTGTCGAAGCCGTACTGGCGCTTGATCTCGTCGATCAGTTTCGGGTCCAGGCCCCGGGTGGCGCGGGATTCGCCGTGCACCACCTCGGCGCGGGCGCCCGGGGCTGCACCGCCGAGCCCCTGCAGGCGCGCCACCGCCTGCTCCACCGGGCCGCCGGGTGCGGCCTGGACGATGGCGAAATTGACCAGCAGGATCGCCAGCAAGGTGGGGATGATCAGCAGCAGGCGGCGCAGGATGTAGGCGGTCATGGCTTAACCTTCTGGCGCTTGGCCATTTGCGCGTTGGTCAGCGCCTCAGGGCTGATTTCCCACCAGCTGTCGAGCCCTTCGTCGTAGGCGGCCTGCACCTTGGGCAGGCCGAAGCGGTTCCACCACACGGTCGAGCTGCCGGGCGGGTAGTAGTTGGGCACCCAGTAGTAATTCCATTGCAGCACCCGGTCCAGGGCATGGGCGTGGCGCAGCATGTCGGCCTGGGTGCTGGCCCGCACCAGGCCATCGACCAGGCGGTCCACGGCCGGGTCCTGCAGCACCATCAGGTTGTTCGATCCCGGGTCATGGGCGGCGGCGGAGCCGAAGTAGTTGTACATTTCCGCGCCGGGCGACAGGGTCACCGGGTAGCCGGTGACGATCATGTCGTAGTCGCGGGCCATTACCCGGTTGATGTACTGGGCCGAGTCGACGTTGCGGATGTTCAGGCTGATGCCGATCTGCGCCAGGTTGCGCTTCCACGGCAGCAGCAGGCGCTCGACGCCGGCCTGGCCGTTGAGGAAGGTGAACGCCAGCGGCTGGCCCTGGGCATTGACCAGGCGGTCGCCCTCCGGGTGCCAGCCTGCCTGCTGCAGCAGGGCCAGGGCCTGCAGCTGTTGCGCGCGGATGATGCCGGAGCCGTCGGTCACCGGGGCGCTGAACACCTGGTCGAACACTTCGTCGGGCACCTGGCCGCGCAACGGTTCGAGCAGTTTCAGCTCTTCGCTATCCGGCAGCGCGCGCGCCGCCAGCGGCGTGTTGGAAAACACGCTCTGCTGGCGGATGTACAGGTTGCGCATCATCTGCCGGTTGCTCCATTCGAAGTCCCAGAGCATGGCCAGCGCCTGGCGCACCCGGCGGTCCTTGAACTGCGGCTGGTCGAGGTTGAACACGAAGCCCTGGGCGGTCTGCGGCTTGGCCGGGCCCAGGTGGGCGCGCTGCAGGCGCCCGTCGTCGAGCTGCGCGCCGTTGTAGCCAAGGGTGTAGGCGGTGGCGGAGAACTCGCGGTTGTAGTCGTAGCCGCCGCCCTTGAGCACCTGGCGCGCCACTTCGGTGTCGCCGAAGTATTCGATGCGGATGTGCTCGAAGTTGAAACGGCCGCGGCTGGCCGGCAGGTCCCTGGCCCACCAGGCCGGGTCGCGCTCGAAGGTGATGCTGCGGCCGTTGTCGATGCGCCCGATGCGGTACGGGCCACTGCCCACCGGTTTGCTGAAGCCGGCACCGTTGGCGAAGTCGCGCGCGGCCCAGTCGTGTTCGGGCAGCACCGGCAGGCTTGCCAGGTCCAGGGCCAGGGTGCGGCCATGGGGTTGGCGCAGGTCGAAGCGTACGTGGCGGCTGTCCTCCACGGCCACCCCGGCGACATCGGCGAACTGGGTGCGGTACTTGAGGCTGCCCTGGGCCATCAGCTTGTCGAAGGTGAAGCGCACGTCTTCGGCGCGCACCGGCTGGCCATCGGCGAAGGTCGCCCGCGGGTCGATCTCGAAGCGCAGCCAGGCATCTTGCGGGCCGCGTTCCATGCGCCGGGCGATCAGGCCGTAGACGGTGTAGGGCTCATCGAACGAACGCACGGCCAGCGGCGCGTACAGCCAGCCATCCACCTCGCTGACGCCGGTGCCTTTGTCGATGAACGGCAGAATATGGTCGAACTGGCCAATCTCGATGGCCGAGCGGCGCAGCAGGCCGCCCTTGGGGGCGTCGGGGTTGACGTAGTCGAAGTGGCGGAAATTTTCGCTGTAGCGGGGCGCTTCACCGTAGACGGTGAGGGCGTGGGTGGGGGCGCCGTTGGCGGCGAAGCTTGCGCACAACAGTGCGATGCACGCCAGCCTGACGGCCCTATCGCCGGCAAGCCGGCTCCCACAGGTCAGGTGCAGGCCTTGAGCACCGCGCGCTTTGTGTGGGAGCCGGCTTGCCGGCGATGGGGCCATCGGCGCTGTCAGCCGATCAGTCCTGACGGCTGGTCACTTCCAGCAGGTGGTAGCCGAACTGAGTCTTCACCGGGCCTTGCACGGTGTTGATCGGCGCGCTGAAGACCACGGTGTCGAACTCCTTGACCATCTGGCCCGGGCCGAACGCGCCCAGGTCACCGCCTTGGCGGCTGGACGGGCAGGTGGAGTTGGCCTTGGCGATTTCGGCGAAGTCGGCACCGGCTTCGATCTGGGCCTTGAGTTCGTTGCACTTGTCTTCAGAGCTGACGAGGATGTGGCGGGCAGTGGCGCGTGCCATGGGGTACTACTCCTTGGGTGAAAAGGCCAAGCCTAGCGCACTTGCTCGGGAAATGTCTCGCTAGGCTTGCCGCGTATTTCCTACAGGCGGGCGGCTGCATCGCGCAGCATGGCTTCGGTCGCCGTCCAGCCCAGGCAACCGTCGGTGATCGACACGCCGTACTTCAGCGGGCCCTTGCCCAGTGCCTGGCAGCCATCGAACAGGTGGCCTTCGAGCATCACCCCGACAATCGAGCGGTCGCCGGCCAGGCGCTGGGCCAGCACGTCCTCGAACACCGCCGGTTGGCGCGCCGGGTCCTTGCCGCTGTTGGCGTGGCTGCAGTCGACCATGATCCGCGCCTGCAAACCGGCCTTGGCCAGCCCTTGGCGGGCCTGGGCAAGGCTGTTGGCATCGTAGTTCGGGCCTTTGTGGCCGCCGCGCAGCACCAGGTGGGTGTCCGGGTTGCCCAGGGTTTCGATGATGGCCGGGTAGCCCTGGGCATCCATGCCGAAGTGGCGGTGCGCTGCGGCGGCGCTGCGCATGGCGTCGCAGGCGATGGCCACGCCGCCGTCGGTGCCGTTCTTGAAACCGACCGGCAACTGCAGGCCGCTGACCATTTCCCGGTGGATCTGCGATTCGGTGGTGCGCGCGCCAATCGCGGCCCAGCCCAGCAGGTCATCGAAGTAGCCGGCAGCCATCGGCTGCAGCAGCTCGGTGGCAATCGGCAGGCCGCGCTCGAGCATGTTCAGCATCAAGCCGCGGGACAGGGCGATGCCGGCATGCATGTCGTCGCTGCCATCGAGGTGCGGGTCGTAGGCCAGGCCTTTCCAGCCCACCGTGGTACGCGGTTTTTCCACGTAGGCGCGCATGACCAGCAGCAGCTTGTCGCCGACTTCGCGGCTCAAGGCGGCCAGGCGGTCGGCGTATTCCAGGGCCGAGCGGGGGTCGTGGATCGAGCACGGGCCGACGATCACCAACAGGCGCGGGTCGCGGCCTTCGAGGATGGCGCGGATGGCCTGGCGCTGGCTGTGGACTTGCTGGGCGAGTTCGCCCGAGAGCGGCATCTGCTGCTTGAGCAGGTGCGGGCTGGGCAGGCGCTGGCTGACGGTGGTGTTGGCAGCCTGCGGTTGGGTCAGGGGCAGAGCGAGGTTCGAAGCGTGCATGGCGTAGGTTCCCTGGGCGGACGGCGGGTTCTGGCCCGCGTGGTCGGCCCTATCGAGGTGTTCGACTAGTCGTTGATTGATTGTCTGCAGCATTGCCACCGGAGATGGACCGATCGGAGGCGGCAGGCTGGCCCGAACGGGATTGGCTAAATCGCCAGGCGTAGGTGCTTGCGTAGTAATAAGTGGCGTAGTTCATGAATCTGTCCTCAAGATGAATCGGTAATTTTTCAAAGGCCTGAAAAGCAAAACCCCCGGTCGGGGAGCCGACCGGGGGTTGAGTATTCTCATGTTCGGCGGCCCCTCGAAGGTGGGCGCCGTGTGGGTATCGGCGCCTAGTGGCTAAACCAATACCCAAAATAGAAGCCGGCAGCAGCCTTGCAGCCAGCAACGGCCAGCACAGGGCGCAGGCTGCGGCCGGTGTGGTTGGCGTGGTTGCGGGTGTGTTTCGGCATGTTGCTCTCCAGTGAATGAGCCCGAGCTTACTGCAGGTAGTGCGCCGCGTTCAATGGAAAATTGCTATGGCGCCGATCATTTGTGCCTTGGCCTGCAGAAAACGGATAGCACTGTGCAGCCATTGGATATTGCCGCCCGGCCCTGCGCCCTAACCTGAGCCGGTCTGAACAATAACAATGGAGACCCTGGCCATGTCCCTGGGATTCGACTACCTCAATGCCATGCTCGAGGACGACCGTGAACAGGGCATCTACCGCTGCAAGCGCGAGATGTTCACCGACCCACGCCTGTTCGACCTGGAGATGAAGCACATCTTCGAGGGCAACTGGATCTACCTGGCCCACGAAAGCCAGATCCCCGAGAAAAACGACTTCCTCACCCTGACCATGGGGCGCCAGCCGATCTTCATCGCGCGCAACAAGGACGGTGAGCTCAATGCCTTCCTCAATGCCTGCAGCCACCGCGGCGCCATGCTTTGCCGGCACAAGCGCGGCAACCGTGCCAGCTACACCTGCCCATTCCATGGCTGGACCTTCAACAACAGCGGCAAGCTGCTCAAGGTCAAGGATCCAAGCAACGCCGGCTACCCCGAAAGCTTCAACTGCGACGGCTCCCACGACCTGACCAAGGTGGCCCGTTTCGAGTCGTACCGGGGCTTTCTGTTCGGCAGCCTGAACGCCGACGTCAAACCCCTGGTCGAGCACCTGGGCGAGTCGGCGAAGATCATCGACATGATCGTCGACCAGTCCCCTGAAGGCCTGGAGGTGCTGCGCGGCGCCAGTTCGTACATCTACGAAGGCAACTGGAAGCTCACCGCCGAGAACGGTGCCGACGGCTACCACGTCAGCTCCGTGCACTGGAACTACGCCGCCACCCAGAACCAGCGCAAGCAGCGCGAGGCGGGCGATGAGATCAAGACCATGAGCGCCGGCGCCTGGGCCAAGCAGGGCGGCGGCTTCTACTCCTTCGACCACGGCCACCTGCTGCTCTGGACCCGCTGGGCCAACCCCGAGGACCGCCCCGCCTACGAGCGCCGCGACCAGCTCGCCGCCGATTTCGGCCAGGCCCGCGCCGACTGGATGATCGAGAACTCGCGCAACCTGTGCCTGTACCCCAACGTCTACCTGATGGACCAGTTCAGCTCGCAGATCCGCATCGCCCGGCCGATTTCGGTGAACAAGACCGAAATCACCATCTACTGCATCGCCCCCAGGGGCGAGAGCGCCGATGCCCGCGCCAAGCGCATCCGCCAGTACGAAGACTTCTTCAATGTCAGCGGCATGGCCACCCCGGACGACCTGGAGGAGTTCCGCTCCTGCCAGACCGGCTATGGCGGCGGTACCGGCTGGAACGACATGTCCCGCGGTGCCCTGCACTGGGTCGAGGGTGCCGATGACGCCGCGCAGGAGATCGAACTCAAGCCGCTGCTCTCGGGCGTGCGCACCGAGGACGAGGGCTTGTTCGTGCTGCAGCACAAGTACTGGCAGGACACCATGATCCAGGCGCTCAAGGACGAGCAGCGGCTGATCCCCGTGGAGGCCGTGCAATGAGCCTGCATGACACCGTGCGCGACTTCCTCTACCGCGAAGCGCGCTACCTGGACGACGCCCAGTGGGATCAGTGGCTGGAGCTGTACGCCAGCGACGCCACGTTCTGGATGCCGGCGTGGGACGACGACGACCGCCTCACCCAGGACCCGCAAAGCGAGATCTCGCTGATCTGGTACGGCAACCGCGGCGGCCTCGAGGACCGCGTGTTCCGCATCAAGACCGAGCGCTCCAGCGCCACCGTGCCGGACACCCGCACCTCGCACAACATCAGCAACATCGAGATCGTCGAGCAGGGCGAGGGCCGCTGCCAGGTGCGCTTCAACTGGCACACCCTGAGCTTTCGCTACAAGACCACCGACAGCTACTTCGGCACCAGCTACTACAGCCTCGACCTGCGCGGCGAGCAGCCGCTGATCCTGGCCAAGAAGGTGGTGCTGAAAAACGACTACGTGCGCCAGGTCATCGACATCTACCACATCTGAATCCCAGGTAATGCGAGCCGCTCGGTGTGCCCCAAGGGCGCGCCGCGGCCAGCTTCGCCCGCGAGGTGCAACATGAGCTTCCAGATCGCGCTTAATTTCGAAGACGGGGTGACCCGCTTCATCGAGGCCAGCGGCCATGAAACCGTGGCCGACGCCGCCTACCGCCAAGGCATCAACATCCCCCTGGACTGCCGCGACGGCGCCTGCGGCACCTGCAAGTGCAAGGCCGAATCCGGGCGCTATGCGCTGGGCGACAACTTCATCGAAGACGCCCTGAGCGAGGAGGAAATCGCCGGCGGCTACGTGCTGACCTGCCAGATGCGCGCCGAAAGCGACTGCGTGCTGCGCATTCCGGCGTCCTCGCAGCTGTGCAAGGCCGAACAGGCCAGCTTCGAGGCGGCCATCAGCGACGTGCGCCAACTGTCGGCCAGCACCATTGCCCTGTCGATCAAGGGCGAAGCCCTGAGCCGGCTGGCGTTCCTGCCGGGGCAGTACGTCAACCTCAAGGTGCCGGGCAGCGAACAGAGCCGGGCCTATTCCTTCAGTTCGCTGCAGAAGGACGGCGAGGTCAGCTTCCTCATCCGCAACGTGCCTGGCGGGCTGATGAGCCGCTTTCTCACCAGCCTGGCCAAGGCCGGCGACAGCATGAGCCTGGCCGGGCCCCTGGGCAGCTTTTACCTGCGCCCGATCCAGCGCCCGCTGTTGCTGCTGGCCGGCGGCACGGGCCTGGCACCGTTCACGGCGATGCTCGAGAAGATCGCCGAGCACGGCAGCGAGCACCCGCTGCACCTGATCTACGGGGTCACCAACGACTTCGACCTGGTCGAACTGGACCGCCTGCAGGCCCTGGCCGCGCGCATTCCCAACTTCACCTACAGCGCCTGCGTGGCCAACCCTGAAAGCGAGTACCCGCGCAAGGGTTACGTGACCCAGCACATCGAGCCGCGCCACCTCAATGGCGGCGATGTCGACGTGTACCTGTGCGGGCCACCGCCGATGGTCGAGGCGGTCAGCCAGTACATCCGCGAGCAGGGCATTACGCCGGCCAACTTCTACTACGAAAAGTTCGCCGCAGCGGCGTGAGGTTATTTGGGGCATTCGCATCGTGCGGGTGAGGGTGGCCTTTTTTTGTCTGGGCAAGGGTTGGGGCCGCGCTGCGGCCCTTTCGCGACACAAGGCCGCTCCTACAGGAATGCGCGGTGTTTGTAGGAGCGGCCTTGTGTCGCGAAGGAGGGCGCAGCCCTCCCGGCAATTTCGGATCAAGCAGGAGATGGAAATGAACAACAGATTCCAAGGCAAGGTCGCCCTGGTCACCGGCGCCGCCCAGGGCATCGGCCGTGGCGTGTGCTGGCGGCTCAAGGCCGAAGGCGCGCAAGTGGTCGCCGTGGACCGTTCCGAACTGGTCCACGAACTGGCCGGGGAGGGCATGCTGACCCTCACCGCCGACCTCGAACAACACAGCGACTGCGCCCAGGTCATGGCCACCGCGGTACACACCTTCGGCCGCCTCGACATCCTGGTCAACAACGTCGGCGGCACCCTCTGGGCCAAGCCATTCGAGCACTACGAAGTCGAGCAGATCGAAGCCGAAGTGCGTCGCTCGCTGTTCCCCACCCTGTGGTGCTGCCACGCGGCGCTGCCCTACATGCTCGAACGCGGCAGTGGCGCCATCGTCAACGTCTCGTCCATCGCCACCCGTAGCGTCAACCGCGTGCCCTACGGCGCGGCCAAGGGTGGCGTCAACGCGCTCACCGCCTGCCTTGCCTTCGAAACCGCCGGGCGCGGCATCCGCGTCAACGCCACCGCCCCCGGCGGCACCGAGGCGCCGCCGCGGCGGGTGCCGCGCAACGCCGCCGAGCAGAGCGAACAGGACAAGGCCTGGTACCAGCAGATCGTCGACCAGACCCTGGCCAGCAGCCTGATGCACCGCTACGGCAGCATCGACGAACAGGTCGGCGCAATCCTCTTCTTGGCCTCCGACGACGCCTCCTACATCACCGGCGTAACCCTGCCGGTAGGGGGCGGCGACCTCGGCTGAACGCCCCCCAGGCACGCTTTTACTCCACAAAAACAACAACAGAGACCGATGCCATGCGAACACTCGACGTGCACCCGATCATCGACAATGCCCGCTTCAGCCCCTTCCACTGGATGGTCATGGCCTGGTGCGGCCTGCTGCTGATCTTCGACGGCTATGACCTGTTCATCTACGGCGTGGTCCTGCCGGTGATCATGAAAGAGTGGGGCCTGACCCCGCTGCAGGCCGGTGCCCTGGGCAGCTACGCGCTGTTCGGCATGATGTTCGGCGCCCTGGCCTTCGGCAGCCTGGCCGACCGCATCGGGCGCAAGAAAGGCATCGCCATCTGTTTCGCCCTGTTCTCCGGGGCCACCATCCTCAACGGCTTCGCCAGCAGCCCCAGCGAGTTCGGCCTCTACCGCTTCATCGCAGGCCTGGGCTGCGGCGGCCTGATGCCCAACGCCGTGGCGCTGATGAACGAATACGCGCCCAAGCGCCTGCGCAGCACGCTGGTGGCGATCATGTTCAGCGGCTACTCGCTGGGCGGCATGCTCTCGGCCGGCGTGGGCATCTTCATGCTGCCGCGCTTTGGCTGGGAGTCGATGTTCTTCGCCGCCGCCATCCCGCTGCTGCTGTTGCCGGTGATTCTCTACTACCTGCCCGAGTCGATCGGCTTCCTGGTGCGCCAGGGCCGCAGCGACGAGGCGCGCAAGCTGCTCAAGCGCCTGGACCCAAGCTGCGACATCCAGCCCGGCGACACCCTGCAGTTCACTGTGGGAGCGGGCTTGCCCCGCGACAGGGCCGGCAAGTTCAGCGCCGTGCTGGACCTGTTCCGCAACGGCCTGGCCACCCGCACCCTGGCCTTGTGGCTGGCGTTCTTCTGCTGCCTGCTGATGGTCTACGCCCTCAGCTCGTGGCTGCCGAAACTGATGGCCAACGCCGGCTACAGCCTGGGTTCGAGCCTGTCGTTCCTGCTCGCGCTGAACTTCGGCGGCATGGCCGGGGCGATCCTCGGCGGCTGGCTGGGCGACCGCTACAACCTGGTCAAGGTCAAGGTCGCGTTCTTCCTGGCGGCGGCGTTGTCGATCAGCCTCCTGGGCGTCAACAGCCCGATGCCGGTGCTGTACCTGCTGATCTTCATCGCCGGCGCCACCACCATCGGCACGCAGATCCTGCTGTATGCCGGCGCCGCCCAGCTCTATGGCCTGTCGGTGCGTTCCACCGGCCTTGGCTGGGCCTCGGGCATCGGCCGCAATGGCGCCATCGTCGGCCCGCTGCTCGGTGGGGCGCTGATGGGCATCAACCTGCCGCTGCAACTCAATTTCATCGCCTTCGCCATCCCCGGCGCCATTGCCGCGCTGGCCATGGCCGTGCACCTGGCCAGCGGCCGGCGCCAGGCCCTGGCGGCGACGGCCTGACCCTCACTGATTGAACTGGAGCCTATGGCATGACAAGCCCGACCCTCGAGCGTATCGACGCGATCATCGTCGACCTGCCGACCATCCGCCCGCACAAGCTGGCCATGCATACGATGCAGCAGCAGACTTTGGTGGTTCTGCGCCTCCAATGCAGCGACGGCATCGAAGGCCTCGGCGAGGCCACCACCATCGGCGGCCTGGCCTACGGCTACGAGAGCCCCGAGGGCAT
>NZ_JBIVAB010000017.1:0-96829 GCF_044745345.1 Pseudomonas sp. NPDC087029
TAGCCAGAATTGCGTTCGCCCTGATGAAAAACCAAAGCGAATACATCAGTAACGGGGGCAAAAAACTTTGCCCCCAACCATAGAATCTCCCACATCAGGGGCAACACTTTATCTGTGGGAGCGGGCCTGGCTGCGCCGTCAGCGCTGGAACACTTCGGCCAGCAGGTTGTGCATCGAGCGGAACGCGCGCTCCGAGGTGCGGCGGTCGTATTGCATCTTGCCCGGCACGTTGGCGTTGGGGTCGGTGAACGAATGCACCGCGCCGCCGTAGCTGAGCAACTGCCAATCCACCTTGGCCGCGTTCATCTCCTCCTCGAACGCCGGCAGCTGCTCCTTCGGCACCAGCGGGTCGGCAGCGCCATGCAGCACCAGCACCGAGCCCTTGATGCGCTTGGCGTCTTCCGGGTTCGGGGTATCCAGCGTGCCATGGAACGACACCGCAGCCCTCAGGTCGGCGCCGGTACGGGCCAGCTCCAGGGCGCAGCAACCGCCGAAGCAGAAGCCGAACGTGGCAACCTTGCCCGGCTCCAGCAAGGCCTTGGACTGCGCCAGCAGCTGCGACAACGCCTCGTTCATGCGCTTGCGCAGCTCGGCCCGGTCATTTTTCAGCGGCATCATCGCCGCACCGGCCTCATCTGCATTGGACGGGCGCACCGATTGCCCATACAGGTCGGCGATCAGCACCACGTAACCCTTCTCGGCCACTTCCTTGGCAATGCGCTCGGCGCCTTCGCCAATACCCATCCAGTTCGGCGCCATCACCAGGCCGGGCTTTGGCAGCGCGCCTGGCTCGTAGACCAGGCGGCTTTCATAGGTCTTGCCAGACAGGTGATAGACCAACGATTCGACGATTACCTTGCTCATCAAGCACTCCTTAGCTCACCATGAAAAAAGCCCGCCGAAGCGGGCTTTCCTGTGCATCAACTCAAGCAGACAGCTCGACCAGCAGCTTGTTCAGGCGACGAACGTAAGCCGCCGGGTCCTTCAGGCTGTCGCCGGCCGCCAGGGCCGCCTGGTCGAAGAGAATGTGCGAAAGCTCGGCGAAGCGGTCTTCGCTCTGCTCGTTGTCGAGCTTCTCGATCAGCGGGTGGCTTGGGTTGAACTCGAAGATCGGCTTCGAATCCGGCACCTTCTGCCCGCTGGCTTCGAGAATCTGGCGCATCTGCAGGCCCAGGTCCTGTTCGCCGATGGCGAGGATCGCCGGCGAATCGGTCAGGCGGTGGGAAACGCGCACTTCGGCAACGCTGTCACCCAGGGCGCCTTTGAGGCGCTCGACCAGGCCTTCTTTTTCCTTGGCGACTTCTTCCTGGGCCTTCTTGTCTTCGTCGGAGTCCAGCTTGCCCAGGTCCAGGTCGCCACGGGCAACGTCGACGAAGGCCTTGCCATCGAACTCGTTGAGGTAGCTCATCAGCCACTCGTCGATGCGGTCGGTCAGCAGCAGCACTTCGATGCCTTTCTTGCGGAAGACTTCCAGGTGCGGGCTGTTCTTGACCTGCGCGTAGGTTTCGCCGGTGAGGTAGTAGATCTTGTCCTGCCCTTCCTTGGCGCGCGCCAGGTAGTCGGCCAGGGCAACGCTCTGCTCGCCGCTGTCATCGTGGGTGGAGGCGAAGCGCAGCAGGCCGGCGATCTTCTCCTTGTTGGCGAAGTCCTCGGCCGGGCCTTCTTTGAGCACCTGGCCAAAGTTCTTCCAGAAGCCCTTGTATTGCTCAGGCTCGTTCTTCGCCAGCTTCTCCAGCATGTCCAGCACGCGTTTGGTCAGCGCGGTCTTCATCGAGTCGATGATCGGGTCTTTCTGCAGGATCTCGCGCGAGACGTTCAGCGACAGGTCGTTGGAGTCGACCACACCCTTGATGAAGCGCAGGTACAGCGGCAGGAACGATTCGGCCTGGTCCATGATGAACACGCGCTGCACGTACAGCTTCAGGCCGCGAGGCGCTTCGCGCTGGTACAGGTCGAACGGCGCACGGGCCGGCACGTACAGCAGCGAGCTGTATTCGAGCTTGCCTTCGACCTTGTTGTGGCTCCAGGCCAGCGGGTTCTCGAAGTCATGGCCGATGTGCTTGTAGAACTCCTGGTATTCCTCGTCCTTGATCTCGGTACGCGAACGGGTCCACAGGGCGCTGGCGCGGTTGACGGTTTCCCATTCCTCGGCCGGCTGCTCTTCGCCTTCGGCGGCTGCCTGCTCCTTGGGCAACTGGATCGGCAGGGCAATGTGGTCGGAATACTTCTTGACCACGTTGCGCAGGCGCCAGCCATCGGCGAATTCCTGCTCATCCTTCTTCAGGTGCAGGACGATGCGGGTGCCGCGCTCAGGCTTGTCGACGGTGGCGACTTCGAACTCGCCCTCGCCCTTGGACGACCAGTGCACGCCTTCGGCGGCGGGTTGGCCGGCGCGGCGGCTGTAGACGTCGACCTTGTCGGCAACGATGAAGGCCGAGTAGAAGCCCACGCCGAACTGGCCGATCAGGTGCGAATCCTTCTTCTGGTCACCGGTGAGGTTCTTCATGAAGTCGGCGGTGCCGGACTTGGCGATGGTGCCCAGGTGCGCGATGACGTCTTCACGGCTCATGCCGATGCCGTTGTCCTCGAGGGTCACGGTGCCGGCGTCTTTGTCGAAGCTCAGGCGGATCTTCAGATCGGCGTCGCCTTCGAACAGCTCCGGCTTGGCCAGGGCTTCGAAACGCAGCTTGTCGGCGGCGTCGGAGGCGTTGGAGATCAGCTCGCGCAGGAAGATCTCCTTGTTCGAGTACAGCGAATGAATCATGAGGTGCAGCAGTTGCTTCACCTCGGTCTGGAAGCCCAGGGTTTCTTTTTGTGTTTCCACACTCATGGTCTTCAAAACTCCGATCTGATGGCAGTTGGCGCCTGGCAGCCGATTCGGCCTGCGTTGACGGCGGATGTCATTCAGATGGGGGCTGACCCGATGATTTCAAGGGCTTTTCCGGTTCGATCTTGAAATGCGCGCGGGCCGTGGCGATCGGCGACTGCCGGTCAGCCTGCCAGGCGGTGATCGCCACGTTGGTCACCCGCCGGCCCTGGCGCCACAGCTGGCACTGGGCGTAGGTGTCGCGGTAGTGGCCGGCGCGCAGATAGTCGATGGAGAAATCGATGATTTTCGGGATGCTGGCGCTCTCGCTGTAGATCAGCAGGTACAGCGCTGCCGAAAGCTCCATGAAGCCTGCGATCACGCCGCCGTGGATGGCCGGCAGCAAGGGGTTGCCGATGTTGTCCTGGTTGGCCGGCAGGCAGAACAGCAGGTCGTCGCCCTGGCGCTGGCAGGTAATGCCGATCAGCGCGGCGTAGGGTATCAGGGCCAGCAATGGCTGGTAGTCGCCCACGGCGTGGGCCGCATTGAGCCGTTGGCGGACGTCTTCGGGGATCATGCGCCGCCCTCCTTCAGGCTGTTGCCGAAACGGATACCGCCCTTGATGTCCTGGCCCAGGCGCATGAAGGTGCCGACCACCTGGCAGATCGGCTGGTTCGGGTCGTCCTGGTAGGCGGCGCCGCGGGTGAAGATTACATCGCGGGTGACTCGGTAGCACTGCGCATGGCCGTAGATGGCCTTGCCCGGCTCGGCCGGGTGCATGTAGTCGATGCGCAGATCCAGGGTCGGGCACACCTCGAAGCGCGGCAGCACGCACAGCGTGGCCATGCCGCAGGTGGTGTCCATCAGCGTGGTCAGCGCGCCGCCGTGCACCGCACCGGTCTGCGGGTTGCCGACGATGGCGGGTGACCAGGGCATCATCAAGGTCATGCCTTCGGCATCTGCCTGGGCCACGCGCATTTGCAATACTTGGCAATGTTTGAGTGCCGACAAGAACCGTTCGGCCATGGCCATCAAGCTGGAATCGCTCATCGGTAGTTTCCCTGGCAACTGCCCGCTCGGCATAAAAGGGATAAAAAGTCTATATAGAACGCGGCGTTATATATCTGTAACCTCTGCGGAACTTATTCCGGAGCAGTGAACTCGAAGGAACAAGTCACTTATCCCACCAAGGAGATACACCCCCATGCGTAAACCTTTTGCTTTTGCTCTGATGCTGGCTGCTGCCATGGGCCTGGCTGCTTGCGATAAAGCGAGCGAAGACAAAGCCCAAGACGCACAGCAACACGCCGAGCAAGCCCAGGAAAAGATGGGCGAAGCTCAGGATAAAATGAACGACGCTGCCAAGGAAAACGCCGAAGCCGCCAAAGATCAGGCCGAAGCCGAGCAGAAGGCCGCCGAAGAAGCCGCACCGGCTACTCCGGCGCCGGAAACCGCGCCAGCCGAGCCTGCCAAGCAGTAATCGCGCTGTACAAAAAAACCCGACTTTGTCGGGTTTTTTTGTGCCTATAACTTTCGGATTAACCGTTTCAGTTAGTGGCAGTGGTTTCTTTGCCCAACTCTGCTGGTGCACTTTCCGTTGGCGTGAACACCATCACTTCGAGCACATCGGAGTGGAACTCGCGGCGATACAGAATCAGCACCACGCCCACACTCATGACCATGAACAACCAGGGGCTGATGAACCAGGTCAGCATGGCCATGCCGAAATAGTAGGAGCGCAACCCCAAGTTGAACTGGTTGGCCGCCAGCGACAATACCCGGGCGGCTCTTGAGGCAAAGGCCTTGCGCTCCAGTTCATTGACCAGGCGCTCGCCGATCATCGGCGCAGAGCCTACCAATACCGCTGCAAAGTTGTACTGGCGCATGCACCAGCTGAAGGTGAAGAAGGCGTAGACGAACACCATCGCCAGGCACAGCAACTTGATCTCCGACATGCCTTGGGAGGCCTGCTGCACCAGAGGCAGGTCGGCCAGCAATGACAGCGCACGGTCCGAGGCGCCCAGCACGGTGAGGATACCGGCCAGGATGATCAGGGTGCTGGAGGCGAAGAACGATGCATTGCGCTCGAGGTTGCCGATCACGCTGGCGTCGGCGATACGGTTGTCGCGCAGCAGCATGCGGCGCATCCAGTCTTCGCGATACAGGTGCAACACGCTGGCCAGGCACGCGGTGTCGCGCCCTTTCCAGATGGCATAGCGGGTGTAGCCGCCCCAGCAGAGCGCGAACCAGCAGATGGCCAGCAGGTTGTGAAGGTTGCTTTGGATGAAGTTCATGCAGGTTTCCCGAAGGCAAGGTGCACAAAGGATAGGAACCGGGTTTCGACGTCGGCAAGTCGGTAAAGACACACATTCGGCACAAAATGTTCATTGCCCGGCCTGGCCTCGGGAGACTCACTTGTGGGAGCCGGCTTGCCGGCGATGAGGCCCGTGCAGGCAAAAAAAAACCCGCATCCTTGCGAATGCGGGGTTTTCTGGTTTCCACCTGCGGCGCGCACCCTACGGCTTGTGGCCGGTGCCGTCGCCAGGCTTCAACGCATCAGGCCAGCGCTTCGCGCGGCTTGCCGAGCATGCGGTCGCAGGCCACGGCAGCCACCAGCGTCACCACCGAAGGCACCAGCCAGGCCAGGCCCTGGTCGCTCAGCGGCAGGTGCGCCATGAAGTCCGGCAGCACATGGGCGATGGTGCTGCCCTTGATCGCATCGACGATACCGAACACCAGCGACACCAGCATCACCGGCGCCAGGATGCGCGTGGGCGAGTTCCACAGCTCCTTCACGAAGCTCAGGCCCACCACCACGATGCAAGGCGGGTAGATGGCGGTCAGCACCGGGATCGAGAACATGATCAGCTTGGTCAGGCCCAGGTTGGAGATCACCAGCGAGAAGCCCGCCAGGATCACCACCAGCGCGCGGTACGACAGCGGCAGGATCTGGCTGAAGTACTCGGCGCAGGCACAGGTCAGGCCCACTGCGGTCACCAGGCAAGCCAGCGCGATCAGCACGGCCAGGAAGCCGCTGCCAAGCGAGCCGAAGGTGTGCTGCACATAAGCGTGCAGTACCGCCGCACCGTTGGTGGCATCGGCCGCGATGTCGTGGCTGCCGGCACCCAGGCGGAACAGGCTGATGTACACCAGCGCCAGGCCCACCCCGGCGATCAGGCCGGCGATGATGGCGTAGCGGGTGATCAGCTTGGGCGACTCGACGCCGCGCGAGCGGATGGCATTGACGATGACGATGCCGAACACCAGGGCACCCAGGGTGTCCATGGTCAGGTAGCCATCGGAGAAGCCTTTGGAGAACGCCGCGGCGGCATAGGCCGGCTGCGCTTCACCAATGGTCCCGGCCGGCAGCGCGAAGGCAGCGATGCCCAGTACCGCCAGGGCGATGATCTTCAGCGGCGCGAGGAAGCGGCCCACGGTATCGAGCAGCTTGCCCGGATACATGGACACGGCCAGCACCACGAGGAAGTACACCAGGCTGTAGATGAACAGGGCCAGCGGGCTTTCGCCAGTCAGCGGCGCCACGCCCACCTCGAACGACACGGTCGCGGTACGCGGGGTCGCGAACAGCGGGCCGACCGAGAGGTAGCACACAGCCGCCAGCAGGCCGCCGAAGAACTTGCCGATCGGGCTGCTCAGGGCATCCATGCCGCCACCGACCTTGGCCAGGGCGACCACGGTGATGACCGGCAGGCCTACCGCGGTCACCAGGAAGCCTAGTGCGGCCATCCACACGTGTGGGCCGGACTGCAGGCCGACGATAGGCGGGAAGATGATGTTGCCGGCGCCCACGAAAAGCGCAAACGTCATAAAGCCAAGCGCCAGGATATCCTGGCCTTTTAAAACTTTCATTTAGGGTAGTACCACACTGCTGAAATCGGGATTCGAGAAGGGATTTCCCTATGGATGAGGGAAATGCTGCCCGGCTTGATAGGCCAGACCCGTTTAGCGTGTCGTTCCCTTTTGGGGTACGGGCACAGAGTGAACGCGTAGATTAACCGTTTTACCCGGTAAACGCACTGCAACGCTGACGCTTGTCCGATGTGCGTACATGTTTGTCGTCTGTGTGACCGTGGACAGTAGGAATTATCCTCGGATTGACACATTCGTCTGCTTCAAAATTCCTATCAAACCCATCGAAAAATCCTGGTGACCCGCGCGTCTGCAGAAACGACAAAGGCCACCCGAAGGTGGCCTTTGTGCGCGTGGGGGTATTACGTGTTACTTACTTCTTGGCTTCCCAGCCAGTCAGCTCGGCCAGGGCCTTGCCGATGTCAGCCAGGGAACGCACGGTTTTCACACCAGCGTCCTGCAGGGCGGCGAACTTCTCGTCCGCAGTGCCCTTGCCGCCGGAGATGATGGCGCCAGCGTGGCCCATGCGCTTGCCCGCAGGTGCAGTAACACCGGCGATGTAGGAAACGACTGGCTTGGTCACGTGGGCCTTGATGTAGGCCGCGGCTTCTTCTTCAGCCGAACCGCCGATCTCGCCGATCATGACGATCGCCTCGGTCTTCGGGTCTTCCTGGAACAGCTTCAGGATGTCGATGAAGTTGGAGCCCGGGATCGGGTCACCGCCGATGCCGACGCAGGTCGACTGGCCGAAGCCGGCGTCGGTGGTCTGCTTCACAGCTTCGTAGGTCAGGGTGCCGGAACGCGAAACGATACCGACCTTGCCTGGCAGGTGGATGTGGCCTGGCATGATGCCGATCTTGCACTCGCCCGGGGTGATGACACCTGGGCAGTTAGGGCCGATCAGGGTAACGCCCAGCTCGTCGCACTTGACCTTGGCGTCCAGCATGTCCAGGGTCGGGATGCCTTCGGTGATGCAGACGATCAGCTTGATGCCGCCGAATGCCGCTTCCAGGATCGAGTCCTTGCAGAACGGAGCCGGAACGTAGATGACCGAAGCGTCAGCGCCGGTAGCTTCCACGGCTTCCTTGACGGTGTTGAACACCGGCAGGCCCAGGTGGGTGGTGCCACCCTTGCCTGGGGTGACGCCGCCGACCATCTTGGTGCCGTAGGCGATGGCTTGTTCGGAGTGGAAAGTACCCTGCGAGCCGGTGAAGCCCTGGCAGATGACTTTGGTGTCTTTATTGATCAGGACGCTCATTACTTGCCCTCCGCAGCTTTGACAACTTGTTGAGCAGCGTCGGTCAGGCTGGTTGCCGCAATGATGTTCAAACCGCTTTCTGCCAGTACTTTAGCGCCCAGTTCGGCGTTGTTGCCTTCGAGGCGAACGACGACCGGAACCTTGACGCCGACTTCCTTCACTGCACCGATGATGCCTTCGGCAATCATGTCGCAGCGAACGATGCCGCCGAAGATGTTGACCAGAACGGCCGCGACATTGCTGTCGGACAGAATGATCTTGAACGCTTCGGTAACGCGCTCCTTGGTGGCGCCGCCGCCTACGTCGAGGAAGTTGGCTGGCTTGCCGCCGTGCAGGTTGACGATGTCCATGGTACCCATGGCCAGGCCGGCACCGTTGACCATGCAGCCGATGTTGCCTTCGAGGGCAACGTAGTTCAGTTCGAACTTGGCAGCGTGGGCTTCACGGGCGTCGTCCTGGGACGGGTCGTGGAAGGTCTTCAGCTTGGGCTGACGGTACATGGCGTTGGCGTCGATGTTGATCTTGGCATCGAGGCAGTGCAGGTCGCCGTCGGCCTTGATGACCAGCGGGTTCACTTCCAGCAGCGCCAGGTCGTGATCCTTGAACAGCTTGGCCAGGCCAACGAAGATCTTGGCGAACTGTTGAACTTGCTTGCCTTCCAGGCCCAGCTGGAATGCCAGCTCGCGACCCTGGAACGGCTGAGCGCCGACCAGCGGGTCGATGGTGGCCTTGAGGATCTTCTCAGGCGTTTCGTGAGCGACTTTCTCGATGTCCACGCCACCTTCGGTGGAAGCCATGAACACGATACGGCGGCTCGAACGATCTACGACAGCGCCCAGGTACAGCTCTTTGGCGATGTCAGTGCAGGATTCGACCAGAATCTTGGAGACGGGTTGACCGTTGGCATCGGTCTGGTAGGTAACCAGATTCTTGCCCAACCACTGTGCAGCGAACGCCTTGGCGTCTTCCTTGCTGCGAACCAGCTTGACGCCGCCCGCTTTACCGCGACCACCGGCGTGAACCTGGGCCTTAACAACCCACTCGGAACCACCGATCTTGTCGCAAGCTTCTGCAGCTTGCTCAGGGGTATCGACAGCGAAACCCTTGGAAACTGGCAGGCCGTATTCAGCGAACAGCTGCTTACCCTGATACTCGTGAAGATTCATGCTTTTTACCGTCTTCGTTAGGTACTGCGCTTCGGCGCTGCGCCATTGCTGGCGCCGCACCACCTGTGACCGTTAACCCCGGTTTTTCCCGTGTAGTTCGATCCGGCGGACGTTCCGCGGTGAGTCATGCACGCAAGACTCACGACGGGCAGTCCGCCGTGGTTTCTTATAATTAACGCTTCTTACGGTTGGCCACGTGAATGGCGCCGCCATTCACTGCCAGCGCTGCTTCATGCAACGCTTCGGACAGGGTTGGATGGCTGAAGACCATCATGCCCAGATCCTCGGCACTGGTGCCGAATTCCATTGCGATTGCGCCCTGCTGCACCAGTTCGGCAGCCGATGGGCCAATCACGTGCACACCCAGTACGCGGTCGGTCTTGGCATCGGCGATGACCTTGACGAAACCACCGGTGTCGTTGGCTGCCATCGCACGGCCGCTGGCCGCGAACGGGAAGGTGCCTACGTTAACCTCAACACCCTCGGCCTTCAAGGCTTGTTCGGTCTTGCCGACCCATGCGATTTCCGGGTGGGTGTAGATAACCGATGGGATCAGGTCGTAGTTCATCTGGGCCTTGTGACCCTTGATGCGCTCGACGACCATGATGCCCTCTTCCGAGGCCTTGTGCGCCAGCATCATGCCACGCACCACGTCACCGATGGCGAATACGCCAGGTACGCTGGTGGCGCAGTGATCGTCGACGAAGATGTAGCCACGCTCGTCGATGGTCACGCCGCTGTCCGAAGCCAGCAGGTCGGTGGTCACCGGGCGACGGCCGACCGCGACGATCAGCTTGTCGAAGGTGATCTTCTGCTCGCCTTCGGCGTTGGTGTAGGTCACTTCGACTTCGTTGCCGTTGACTTTCGAGCCGGTCACGCGAGCGCCCAGCTTGATGTCCAGGCCTTGCTTGGTCAGGGTCTTCTGGGCTTCTTTCGACACGGCGGTGTCGGCAGCCATCAGGAAGGTGTCCAGGGCTTCCAGGACGGTGACTTCAGCACCCAGGCGAGCCCATACCGAGCCCAGCTCCAGGCCGATCACGCCAGCACCGATCACGCCCAGGCGCTTGGGTACCGATTGGAATTCCAGGGCGCCGGTGGAGTCGACGATGACGTTCTGGTCGACCGGAGCCGGCGGAATGTCGATCGGACGCGAACCGGAAGCCAGGATCACGTTCTCGGCTTCGATGACTTCGGTGGTGCCGTCAGCCTTGGTGACTTCGACTTTCTTGCCAGCCAGCAGCTTGCCGTGGCCCTGGATCGAAGTGACGCCGTTGGCCTTGAACAGGGTGGCAACACCGCCGGTCAGGTTCTTGACGATGCCAGCCTTTCGGCCAACCATCGCGGCCACGTCCATCTTCACTTCGCCAGTGGAGATGCCGTGGACGTTGAAGCTCTCTTTGGCTTCCTTGTACTTCCAGGAGCTGTCCAGCAGCGCCTTGGAGGGGATGCAACCTACGTTCAGGCAGGTGCCGCCCAGGGCCAGCTTGCCCTCGGCGTCGGTGTACTTCTCGATACAGGCAGTCTTCAGACCAAGTTGGGCAGCCTTGATGGCAGCCACATAGCCGCCAGGACCTGCACCAATCACCACTACGTCGAATTTCTGGGTCATAAAAGATTCCTTATCAGCTACAAGCTACAAGCCGCGAACCGCGCGGCCCCGCTTCTTTCGAGAGCGGGCGCCGAACGGTACGCAGCCAGAGGGTTAGATGTCCAGCAGCAGGCGAGACGGATCTTCCAGCAGGTTCTTGATGGTGACCAGGAAGGTTACCGCTTCCTTGCCGTCGATCAGGCGGTGATCGTACGACAGCGCCAGGTACATCATCGGGCGGATTACCACTTGGCCATTGATGGCCATCGGGCGCTGGATGATGTTGTGCATGCCGAGAATGGCGGCCTGCGGCGGGTTGACGATCGGGGTCGACATCATCGAACCGAAAGTACCACCGTTGGTGATGGTGAAGGTACCGCCGGTCATCTCTTCGATAGCCAGCTTGCCGTCACGGGCCTTCTTGCCGAAGGTGGCGATGCCGTTCTCGATTTCCGCCAGGCTCATCGACTCGGCGTTGCGCAGCACCGGTACCACCAGGCCACGGTCGCTGGACACGGCAACGCCGACGTCGGCATAGCCGTGATAGACGATGTCGTTGCCGTCGATCGAGGCGTTGACAGCCGGGAAGCGCTTCAGCGCCTCGGTAGCGGCCTTGACGAAGAACGACATGAAGCCCAGGCGCACGCCGTTGTGGGCCTTCTCGAACAGGTCCTTGTACTTCGAACGCAGGGCCATGACTTCGGTCATGTCGACTTCGTTGAAGGTGGTCAGCATCGCCATGTTCGACTGGGCTTCGACCAGACGCTCGGCGATCTTGGCACGCAGGCGGGTCATCGGCACGCGCTTCTCGGTGCGATCGCCAGCGGCAACCACGACCGGGGCAGCAGCTGCTGCTGCAGGCTTGGCAGCCGGAGCAGGAGCGGCTTTCTTGTTGGCAACGGCCGCAACCACGTCTTCCTTGGTTACGCGACCGCCTTTGCCGGTGCCGGCAACGGTGGCCAGGTCGATGCCATTCTCTTCAGCCAGCTTGCGCGCGGCTGGAGCGGCGACCGGGTCGTCTTCGCCAGCGTCAGCGGCAGCGGCAGCCGGAGCAGCAGCGGCCGGGGCAGCGGCTGGAGCGGCGGCGGCAGCGCCACCTTCAACGATCGAACCCAGTACTTCGTCGGACAGGACGGTTTCGCCCTCGCCCTTGACGATGTCGCCCAGCACGCCATCGGCGGTAGCCAGCACTTCCAGAACGACTTTGTCGGTCTCGATGTCGACGATCAGCTCGTCACGCTTGACGGCTTCGCCCGGCTTCTTGTGCCAGGTGGCAACGGTGCCGTCGGCAACCGATTCCGGGAAGGTTGGGGCTTTGATCTCGATAGCCATTATCAGTGTTTCCTTAAATTCGGTTTCAGGTGCGCGAAGGCGTTAGACAGTGAAGGCGTCTTGCAGCAGTTTTTCCTGCTGTTCGGCGTGCTTCGAAGCGTAACCACAAGCTGGCGCGGCAGAAGCGTCGCGGCCGGCGTATTCCAGGACCAGCGCCTTGTTGTGGCGGCCCAGGATACGGCGCATGTGGTGCTGGCTGCTGTACCAGGCGCCCTGGTTCATCGGCTCTTCCTGACACCAGACCGCATGCTTGAGGTTGGTGTACTGCGCCAGGATTTCGACCAGGTCGTCTTCCGGGAACGGATACAGCTGCTCGATACGCAGGATCGCGATGTCTTCGCGGCCTTCGGCACGGCGTTTTTCCAGCAGGTCGTAGTAGACCTTGCCGCTGCACAGCACCAGGCGCTCGACCTTGGCCGGGTCGATTGCATCGACTTCCGGGATCACGGTCTGGAACGAGCCTTCTGCCAGGTCTTCCAAGGTCGAGATGGCCAGCTTGTGGCGCAGCAGCGACTTCGGCGTCAGGACGACCAGCGGCTTGCGCAGCGGACGGATGACCTGGCGACGCAGCAGGTGGTAGATCTGTGCCGGGGTGGTCGGTACGCAAACCTGGATGTTGTGCTCGGCGCACAGCTGCAGGTAACGCTCCAGACGCGCGGAGGAGTGCTCCGGCCCCTGCCCTTCATAGCCGTGTGGCAGCAGCATGGTCAGACCGCACAGGCGGCCCCACTTGTGCTCGCCGCTGGTGATGAACTGGTCGATCACCACTTGCGCACCGTTGGCGAAGTCGCCGAACTGGGCTTCCCAGATCACCAGCGCGTTCGGCGTGGTGGTGGAGTAGCCGTATTCGAAGGCCAGCACGGCTTCTTCCGACAGGAAGGAATCGTACAGGTCGAAGCGCGGCTGGCCCGGGAACAGGTTCTGCAGCGGTACGTAGGTGCTGGCGTCCTTCTGGTTGTGCAACACCGCATGGCGGTGCGAGAAGGTGCCACGGCCGATGTCCTGGCCGGTCATGCGGATCGGGTGACCTTCGAACTGCAGGGTGGCGTAGGCCATGGTCTCTGCATAACCCCAGTTGATCGGCAGGCCACCGGCTTGCATCTTCTGGCGATCTTCGTAGATCTTCGATACCTGGCGCTGAACGACGAAGCCTTCTGGCAGTTCCAGCAGCTTGGCCGACAGTTCCTGCAGGGTCTTGAGGTCGAAGCGGGTGTCGTGACGCGCGGTCCAGGCGTGGCCCAGGTACGGACGCCAGTCGACGAACAGCTCGCGGTTCGGCTCCTTGACCAGGCTCTTGACCACGTGCAGGCCGTTGTCCAGCGCGTTGCGGTACTCGTCGATCTTGGCCTGAGCGCGCTCGGCGTCGATGCGACCGCCCTGGATCAGCGCTTCGGCATACAGCTCACGGGTGGTGCGCTGCTTGCTGATCTGCTGATACATCAGCGGCTGGGTGCCGTTCGGCTCGTCGGCCTCGTTGTGGCCGCGGCGGCGGTAGCAGACCAGGTCGATGACCACGTCACGCTTGAACTGCATGCGGTAATCGATGGCCAGCTGGGTCACGAACAGCACGGCTTCCGGATCGTCACCGTTCACGTGCAGGATCGGCGCCTGGATCATCTTGGCAACGTCGGTGGCGTACTCGGTGGAACGCGAGTCCAGCGGGTTGCTGATGGTGAAGCCAACCTGGTTGTTGATCACGATGTGCACGGTACCGCCGGTCTTGAAACCGCGGGTCTGCGACATCTGGAAGGTTTCCATGACCACGCCTTGGCCTGCGAACGCAGCGTCGCCGTGGATCGAGATCGGCAGTACCTTGTCACCCACGGTGTCGTTGCGGCGGTCCTGACGGGCGCGCACCGAACCTTCCACCACTGGCGAGACGATTTCCAGGTGGGACGGGTTGAACGCCATGGCCAGGTGAACTTCGCCACCGGGGGTCATCACGTTCGAGGAGAAGCCCTGGTGATACTTCACGTCACCGGAGCCCAGCTCGTTCATCTTCTTGCCTTCGAACTCGTCGAACAGCTCGCGCGGGTTCTTGCCGAAGGTGTTCACCAGCACGTTCAGACGGCCACGGTGGGCCATGCCGATGACGACTTCCTTGGTGCCGTAGGAGCCGGAGCGCTGGATCATCTCGTCCAGCATCGGGATCAGGCTTTCGCCACCCTCAAGGCCAAAACGCTTGGTGCCCGGGTACTTGGTGCCCAGGTACTTCTCAAGGCCTTCACCTGCGGTCACGCGCTCGAGCAGGTGGGCCTGCACGTCGGCGGAAAACTCCGGACGGCCGCGCACGCTTTCCAGGCGCTGCTGGAACCAGCTGCGCTGCTCGGAATCGGTGATGTGGGTGAATTCGGCGCCAATGGTGCGACAATATGTCTTCTGGAGCGCCTCGAAGATTTCGCGTAGGCTCGCTTCCTCTTTGCCGATGAACAGGTCGCCGGCACGGAAGGTCGTATCAAGATCGGCATTGGTCAAGCCGTAGTGATTGATCGACAGGTCTACGGGCGCAGGGCGCTGCCACAACCCCAACGGGTCGAGCTTGGCAGCCTGATGGCCGCGCATACGATAGGCCTGGATCAGTCGCAGAACTTCAACCTGCTTCTTCTCGTGTTCACTGCTCACGCTCCCGGCGGAAACCGGTTGGGCGCGGCGCTGGTTCTTTGCCAGCAGTACGAAATGGTCGCGGATTGTCGAGTGCGATACATCGGTAGCGGTGCTGCCGTCGGCGGGCAATTTCTGGAAGTAAGTGCGCCACTCTTCTGGCACAGCGTTAGGGTCGTGCAGGTAGAGCTCGTAGAGCTCTTCCACATATGCAGCGTTACCACCTGAAAGGTGGGCGCTTTCCCACATGCGCTGCATCACGCTTTCTTGCATGCTTGGTCACCCTCGGTTAGGGGACTGATCGGCGAGAGCCACAGCAAACCTGGAAAAGTCCGAACACAGCGACTGAACCACGCCACCTGGATCCTGCTGATTTTCCGGGTACCAGCCCGGAAGCCCCTGCTGGTCTCATATCTTCATAGGTATCGGGCGCGGGCTTTGTGGGCCCTTGCCCAGGTTTTACCTCAGTGCGGGCTCACCACCCGCACCTCGGCTTACTGCAGTTACAACACTTTTGAATCAGGTGCCGCTTTGCAGCAGCATGTTACGCACGTGACCGATTGCCTTGGTCGGGTTCAGACCCTTCGGGCAAACGTTGACGCAGTTCATGATCCCGCGGCAGCGGAACACACTGAACGGGTCATCCAGGGACGCCAGGCGCTCCTGGGTCTTGGTGTCACGGCTGTCGGCCAGGAAACGATAGGCCTGCAGCAGAGCGGCGGGGCCCAGGAACTTGTCCGGGTTCCACCAGAACGATGGGCAGGAGGTCGAGCAGCAAGCGCACAGGATGCACTCGTACAGACCGTCCAGCTTGTCGCGGTCTTCCGGCGACTGCAGACGCTCGATGGCCGGAGCCGGGGTATCGTTCTGCAGGAACGGCTTCACCTTCTCGTACTGCTTGTAGAAGATGCTCATGTCGACCACCAGGTCACGAATGACCGGCAGGCCAGGCAGCGGGCGCAGAACCAGCTTGTTGCCCTTGACCACGCCCGACAGCGGGGTGATGCAGGCCAGGCCGTTCTTGCCGTTCATGTTCATGCCATCGGAACCGCAAACGCCTTCACGGCAGGAACGACGGTACGAGAAACCTTCGTCCTTTTCCTTGATCAGCGCCAACACATCCAGAACCATCAGGTCCTTGCCGCCGGTATCGACGTCGAACGACTCCATCTTGGGCGCCGAGTCGGTGTCGGGGTTGTAACGATAAACTTCGACTTTCAACATAGCAGCCACCCTTAGTAAGTCCGGATTTTTGGCTCGAAGGCCGGAACGGTCTTCGGCGCAAAGTTGACGCCGCGCTTGGCAACGCGCTTCTCACCCGGGTAGTACAGGGTGTGGCACAGCCAGTTTTCGTCGTCACGGTCTTCGAAGTCTTCACGGGCGTGCGCGCCGCGGGACTCTTTACGGGCTTCGGCCGCAATGGCGGTAGCTTCGGCAACTTCCAGCAGGTTCTGCAGCTCCAGCGCTTCGATACGCGCGGTGTTGAAGGCCTGGGACTTGTCGTTGATCTTGACGTTGGCGATGCGCTCGCGCAGGCCAGCCAGCTGCTCGATACCCTTCTGCATGTATTCGCCAGTACGGAATACACCGAAGTAGTTCTGCATGCAGCTTTGCAGCTCGCGCTTGAGGCTGGCGACGTCTTCGCCGGTGGAGCGCTCGTTGAGCTTGTTCAGGCGGCTCAGGGCAACATCGATGTCGGTGTCGCTGGCGTCGAGGTGCTCGATGCCGTCGCTCAGTGCCTTCTCCAGGTGCAGGCCGGCAGCACGGCCGAACACCACCAGGTCGAGCAGCGAGTTGCCACCCAGGCGGTTGGCGCCGTGAACCGATACGCACGCCACTTCACCTACGGCGAACAGGCCAGGAATGATGTGATCCTTGCCTTCTTCGTCCATGGTGATGGCCTGGCCATGAATGTTGGTGGCAACGCCGCCCATCATGTAGTGGCAGGTCGGAACCACCGGCACCGGCGCGACGACCGGGTCGACGTGGGCGAAGGTCTTGGACAGTTCGCAGATACCTGGCAGGCGGCTGTGCAGCACTTCCTCGCCCAGGTGGTCCAGCTTCAGCAGTACGTGGTCCTTGTTCGGGCCCACGCCGTTGCCGGCGATGATCTCTTTGACCATGGAACGGGCAACCACGTCGCGGCCGGCCAGGTCTTTCGCGTTCGGCGCGTAACGCTCCATGAAGCGCTCGCCGTGGGCGTTGATCAGGTAGCCACCTTCGCCGCGGCAACCTTCGGTCACCAGTACACCGGCGCCGGCGATGCCGGTCGGGTGGAACTGCCACATCTCGATGTCCTGCACCGGTACGCCTGCACGCAGGGCCATGCCGATACCGTCACCGGTGTTGATCAAGGCGTTGGTGGTGGAGGCGTAGATACGGCCGGCACCGCCAGTGGCCAGAACGGTGGCCTTGGACTTGATGTACATGGTTTCGCCGGTTTCGATGCAGATCGCGATCACACCAACGAAAGCGCCTTCCTTGTTCTTCACCAGGTCAACGGCGTAGTACTCGTTGAGGAAGGTGGTGCCTGCCTTCAGGTTGCCCTGGTACAGGGTGTGCAGCAGCGCGTGGCCGGTACGGTCGGAAGCGGCGCAGGTACGGGCAGCCTGGCCACCCTTGCCGAAGTCCTTGGACTGGCCACCGAACGGACGCTGGTAGATACGGCCGGTTTCGGTACGCGAGAACGGCAGGCCCATGTGGTCCAGCTCGAAGACCGCAGCCGGGCCTTCCTGACACATGTATTCGATAGCGTCCTGGTCACCGATGTAGTCGGAACCCTTGACGGTATCGTACATGTGCCAGCGCCAGTCATCGTTCGGGTCGGCCGAGGCGATGGCGCAGGTGATGCCGCCCTGGGCGGATACAGTGTGCGAACGGGTCGGGAAGACCTTGGTGACCACGGCCGTCTTGTGACCGCCCTGGGCCAGCTGCAGCGCTGCGCGCATGCCGGCGCCGCCGCCACCGATGATGATGGCGTCGAAGGAAATAGTAGGAATGCTAGCCATGGATCAGATACCCCAGAGAATCTGCACACCCCAGACGAAGTAAGCGAACATCGCAACGCCGCATACCGCCTGGAACAGGAAACGAATCGCAGTCGCCGACTTGCCGAACGACATCGGCGTCAGGTAGTCGGTGGCGATGGTCCACATGCCGACCCAGGCGTGAGCGCCCAGGGCAACGAGGGCCAGCAGACTGAAGATCCGCATCGCGTTGTTGGAGAACAGACCGTGCCACTGGGCATAGTCGATGCCTGGGTGGGCGACCACGTAGCCGATCAGGAACAGGAAGTAAGCCGCGAGAACGACCGCCGATACGCGCTGCGCCATCCAGTCATAGAGGCCCGAACGCGACAGGTTCGTGACATTGGTTACCATACCCAAACTCCCACCAGAACGATCACCACCACGGAGATGACAATCACGATTTTCGAGCCCAGCTTGCCGCCTTCCAGCGTCTCACCGATGCCCATGTCCATGATCAGGTGGCGTACGCCTGCCACCAGGTGATACAGCAGGGCGGACAGCAGGGCCCAGGTCACCAGTTTGGCCAGCGGGCTGGTCAGACACGCCTTCACCTCGCCGAAGCCTTCCTCGGAACCCAGCGACTTGCCCAGTGCATAAAGCATGATGGCAAGGCCGAGGAACAGGATGACGCCGGAGATACGGTGAAGAATGGACGTGTACGCGGTGATCGGGAGCTTGATGGTCCTTAGGTCTAGGTTTACAGGTCGTTGGCTTTTCACGGCTTTTTTCACACTGAAGAGCCCCTAGCGAATCAGGGCAAAGTTGTTGGTAAGTGTACTGGTCAGGTACCCACCACCCAGGGAACGGCGACCCCCAGCAGTTCGGGCTTGCAAGCCCCAGGGAGTCGGGTGCCGAGTATAGACAGTTAGGCTGCTTATGACAACGGAAGGGGGTAGCCCAAATAGCGCATTGCCTTTAGCGAACAAAAGGCGTAAATGGGCGAGAATTTCGTGAAAAATCAGGCCTGCAGCCCGCTTTCAAGCAGCCTTTAGGCAAATTGACATTCGAATTTACTTCTCTATAGTGGTGCGGGCCCTGCGTGGGGGGTCTGTCTGATGATTTCAAGCATTAATAGGAGGCCACATGGCTGACAAAAAAGCGCAGTTGGTCATCGAGGGCGCTGCCCCCGTCGAGCTGCCCATTTTAACCGGCACCGTTGGTCCTGATGTAATCGACGTCCGCGGGTTAGGGGCCACTGGTCACTTCACCTTCGACCCCGGTTTCATGGCGACCGCCTCGTGCGAGTCGAAGATCACCTACATTGACGGCGACAAGGGCGTGCTGCTGCACCGCGGCTACCCGATCGAACAGCTCGCCGAGCAATCGGACTACCTGGAAACCTGCTACCTGCTGCTCAACGGCGAGCTGCCCAATGCCGAGCAGAAGGCTCAGTTCGTCAGCACCGTGAAGAACCACACCATGGTTCACGAGCAGCTGAAGTCGTTCTTCAACGGTTTCCGCCGCGACGCTCACCCGATGGCGGTGATGTGCGGTGTGGTCGGCGCCCTGTCGGCGTTCTACCACGACTCCCTGGACATCAATAACCCGCAACACCGCGAAATCTCCGCGGTGCGCCTGGTCGCCAAGATGCCGACCCTGGCCGCGATGGTCTACAAGTATTCCATGGGCCAGCCGATGATGTACCCGCGCAACGACCTGTCGTACGCGGAAAACTTCCTGCACATGATGTTCAACACCCCGTGCGAGATCAAACCGATCAGCCCGGTGTTGGCCAAGGCAATGGACAAGATCTTCATCCTCCACGCCGACCATGAGCAAAACGCCTCCACTTCCACCGTGCGCCTGGCCGGCTCCTCGGGTGCCAACCCGTTCGCCTGTATCGCCGCCGGTATCGCCGCACTGTGGGGCCCTGCCCACGGCGGTGCGAACGAAGCCGTGCTGACCATGCTCGATGAAATTGGCGATGTCTCGAACATCGACAAGTACATCGCCAAGGCCAAGGACAAGAACGACCCGTTCAAGCTGATGGGCTTCGGTCACCGCGTGTACAAGAACCGCGACCCGCGCGCCACCGTGATGAAGAAGACCTGCGACGAAGTGCTCGGCGAGCTGGGCATCAAGAACGACCCGCAGCTCGAACTGGCCATGCGCCTGGAAGAGATCGCCCTGACCGATCCGTACTTCATCGAGCGCTCGCTGTACCCGAACGTCGACTTCTACTCGGGGATCATCCTCAAGGCGATCGGCATTCCAACCAGCATGTTCACCGTGATCTTCGCCCTGGCACGTACCGTGGGCTGGATCTCGCACTGGAAGGAAATGCTCTCCAGCCCGTACAAGATTGGCCGCCCGCGCCAGCTGTACACCGGCGAGCTGCAGCGCGACATCGTCGAACTGAAGGACCGCAAGTAAGCTCCCCGAGCCGAACGCAAAAAAGGCTGCCCTCGGGCAGCCTTTTTTCATTGCCGTTCGCCTGTAGCGGCCTCAGTTCTTCTCGGCCCGCTCGCGCAACCCTTTCAGGGTATTGAACGGCGCATCGACCACGAACTTGTTGGCAACCATCGCCGGCACGCTGCCACCTGGCTCGGTGTGCACCTGGTAGGTCACTTCAGTGCTGTCACCCTTGGGCACCAGCTTCCAGAAGCCTTCGACTTTCGCCACCCGCACATAGCCCTTCTCTTCCGGGATATAGGTCGGCTCTTCCTTCAGGTTGCGGGTCAGGCTGCCGTCGGCATCCTTGACCGTGGTGACATGCAGCACCGAGTCGCGCGGCGTCACCGGCCATGGTGTATTGAAGCGGGTGTAGGTCCAGCTCTGGTCGCCTTCGTGCTTGAGCAGCTTCTGCGACTCGCACTCGTGAATCCAGGCACAGGCCCCGACCACGTCTTCCTGCAACGCCTGCACCTTGGCCAGAGGGGCCTTGATCAGGGTCACACCACGGTAGGCCTTGTACTTGGAGCCGGCCACCTCGCTGAGGGAGACCTTGATCCCGTCCTCGTCCTTGGCCACTTGCCAGTTTTCCGCCCAGGCGGCCGGCGCCAGCAGGACACCCATGCCACACAGCAGTGCAATACGCTTGAACGATCTCATCATCTTTATCCTTGTTGTCGAAGATCCAGCCTTGTCACGCCGCCGTCATCTGCTCCCACCAACCCAGAATCCTGATCGCCTCTTCACGGTCGCTGCCACACACCTCGACATCCGCCTGGAACCCTCCACACACCGCTGGCCGCTCGGGCTTGCCGAACAAGTCGCAGAGGTTGTCGACAGTCAGGTGCAGGCAGCGCTCACCGGCCGGCTTGCCCTCAGGCATGCGCGGCATCGCCGAGCTGATGGACGGGGCGATGCAGCAGGCACCGCAACCCTCGCGACACTTCATGAAAACAGGACTCCCTGGAGCAAGACGGGACGAACGTCCCTGGATAGTAACCGCTCAAACATGCGTTTGAAATTGCTGACCCGATGAAATCTGCCGTGACCCGGCAGTCAGTTGGGTACGGCTATTGGCGGAACTGGAATTCGATGGCCGCACCTTCCACATCGCGCCGGCTGTCGTTGCGCAACTGCAGCTGCATTTCGTTGCTGATCAGGCGGCCGTTGAGCTGGAACGGGCTGTCGTCGGTTTCCGGCTTTTCGGTGAACATGGCCGGCAGCAAAGGTTTGCGCCTGGGCGGCGTGCTGCCGACGCTGGGCTCAAGCTCGTTGACCATGTCGGCGGGCAGGCTCAGGTCCAGCTTGGCCTTGGGCAATGGCTGGCGCACCGCCTTGCTGACGGGTTTGTGCACCGGCTTGGCCTTGCTTTTGGCCGGCTTGGCAGGCTGCTTGGGCGCAGGCTTTGCCGCCTTGTCCTGCGCCTGCACGGCAGGCTGCGCAGCCTCGGCCACTCCAGCGGGCAGGTACAGGGGCACGAGGCAAACGATCAGGGCAAGGCTACGCAACAGTTTCATGGACATCGGCGGACAGGCTGGCAAAGTGCCTATGCTCTACGTTCCGCCCGCCCCTGGCAAGCCTTACAAAAGTGGAGTCGCCGACTCGCGGCACAATTGCTGGGCCAGCAAGCCCAGGGTGATCACCGCCCGCTCGGCTTCCTTGTTCCACGGTATCCCGCAATTAAGGCGTATGCAGTGGTTGAACTGCTCGGTATTGCTGAAGATCAGCCCCGGCGCAATGCTGATCCCCTGCTCCAGCGCGCGCACGTGTAATTCCTGGGTATTGACCCGCCCCGGCAGGCTCACCCACAGGATGAAACCGCCCGTGGGCCGGGTCATCTGCGTACCTTCGGGGAAGTGCTGCTGCACCGCCAACTGGTAGGCACTGAGGTTCTTGCGGTACTCCTGGCGAATGTAGCGCAGGTGGCGGTCGTAACCGCCGTTTTCCAAATAGGCGGCCACGCCCATCTGCGTCACGCTGCAGGCCGAATGGGTGGTGAAGGTCTGCAGCCGCTGAATCTCATCCTGATAGCGCCCCGCAACCATCCAGCCGACCCGCACACCCGGTGACAAGGTCTTGGAAAAACTCGAGCAGTAGATGACCCGGTCGAGCCGGTCGAACGCCTTGAGCGCCTTGGTCTTGCCCTGCTCGAACATCAGTTCGCCATAAATGTCGTCTTCGACGATCTGGATGTCGAAGTCCGACGCCAGGCGCAACAGCTGCTTCTGCCGCTCTTCAGGGACGGTGCCGCCCAAAGGGTTGCTCAGGCGCGTGGTCAGCACCAGCGCCTTGATCGACCACTGGTTGGCCGCCAGCTGCAAGGCCTCCAGGCTGATGCCGGTGGACGGGTCACTGGGAATTTCGATGACCTTCAGCCCCAGCAAGTCCGCCAGCTGCAACAGGCCGTAATAGGTGGGCGACTCCGCCGCGATCAGGTCGCCCGGGCGGGTCAGCACCCGCAGCGACATCTGCAAGGCATCGACACACCCATGGGTGACGATCACCTCGCGCGGGTCCACCAGCACGCCGGCATCGCGCATGCGGATGGCGATCTGCCGGCGCAGCGGCTCGAACCCCGGGCTGAACATGTAGCTGAAGGCGCGCGGGCTGTGAAAGCGGGTGACCTTGGCAATCTGCTGATGCAGGGCCCGCACCGGCAGGTAGTCGACGTGAGGCACGGCAGCACCGAAGGGGAACACGCCGTCACGGCGCGCCTCGGTCAGTACCTGCTGGATGATGCTGGCCCGAGTGACCAGGCCAGGCCGCTCGACCCGGGCGATATCCGGGGTCTGCGCGGTCAGAGCCGGGGTCTGGTGAACGTAGTAGCCCGACTGCGGCCGGGCGCGAATCAGGCCCTGGTCTTCGAGATTGGCATAGGCCTGCAGCACCGTGGCATGGCTGACATTGAGCTGGGCGCTCATCTTGCGCACGGACGGCACCCGCTCGCCTGGCTGGTAGACACCACGGCGGATGTCATCGGCCAGTTGCTGGGCGATACGCTGGTACAGCAGCAGGTTGGTCATGGCGGGCGGCTCGTTGTTCTTGTGCGACTCACTGGCGGTAGAGAATACCGTAACAGTTGCAAAGTGTACTGGGACAGATTGCAGAATAGTCGACATTACAGTTACGTGGCACCTGTGAACCTCATCGCCGGCAAGCCGGCTCCCACCGTTTCAGCACCTGCCATGGAGCTGTGTGAGCCGGCTTGCCGGCGAGAGGCCGCCGCGATCAGCGCGCCGGTGCGAGCTTGCCCTTCTCGTCGGAGAAGACGATTTCCACCCGGCGGTTCTGCGCCCTGCCCCGCTCCGAGGCATTGGCCTCGATCGGATACTGGTCGCCATAGCCCTCGACCTGCAGGCGCTTCTCATCGATACCCAGGTCGACCAGCATGTCGGCCACTGCCTGGGCGCGGTCGCGCGACAGCTTGAGGTTGTCCTCCGGCGCACCGGTGCTGTCGGTATAACCCTCGATGCGCACCACGCGACGCGGGTTGAGCTGAAGGAACTGCACCAGCTTCAACACCGTGCGGCTGGCCGAGTTCTTCAAGTCGGCACGGCCGGTGTCGAACAGCACATCGCCCAAGGTCATCACCAGGCCACGGTCAGCCTGCTCCGAGGCCAGCGCGGCAATCTGCGTTTCGACCCACTTGCCCTGCTGCTGCACGCTGGCCAGCTTGGCCTCGCGCAATGCCAACTGCAGGCGCTGGCGTTCGAGGTCGAGCTTGGCCAGGCGCTCCTGGTTCAGCGCCAGCTTGGCATGCTCGCTGGCGATCTCGCTGTAACGCTCGCTCAGGTAGGCGTAATGGCGCACGTCACTGCCGGTGCCGATGTAGCTGGACAGGCGTTCGGCCCGCGCCAGCGACTCGCCAGCACGGATCACGTCACGCGGGGCACTGCGCAGCACATCGGAATCGTCCTTGACCTTCTGGAACGCTGCCGTGGCATCGTCCAGTGCCGCAGAGCTGCGTTGGCTGGCACAACCCTGCAAGCCTGCCACCAGCGCCAGCAAGGCCAGCGCCGCCATCGGTCTGCCGCGCATCATGGCTGCACCTCCAGCTGCTTGCGCAGGCGCTTGACCCGCTGCTGCAGCACGTCGAGCTGCTCGTCGCTCTTCTGGTTCAGCACCTGCGCCTCGGCCAGGCGCGCATCCAGCTCGGCCTGTTCGGCACGCATGCGGGCGTCACGATAGTCTTCGGTGAGCATGTTGGTCTTGGCCCGGGCGAACTTGCCTTCAGCCAGCTTCATCGCCTCGACCTGGTCGGTGGCACCGACCGCCTTGGCCTGTTCCAGCGCCTGCTCGGAAATACGCATCTGCTCATTGGGCGCCGGGTCATTGGCGCAGCCAGCCAGGCCGAGCACAGCCACGGCAAGGATCAGTGATTGGGTTCTCACGCACTCTTCCTACTGTTTGGGGGCGTCCGCCTGCACTTGCATCTGCGCTTTCCAGCGCTCGACATTGCGTTGCAGCACGGCTTCGGACGCACCGGAGATCGGCAATTCTGTCAGCTTTTTCGCCAGTTGCCCACGCAACCAGGCGTCATTGCAGGCCGAGTTGTGCGAAATGGCCAGGTACAGGCCGGGGCGGTCCACCGGCAGGCCACGGGCCACCAGGTGGCTGCTCATGCCCAGGCTCTGGGTCATGGCCATGCCCGAGTAGCGCCCGGCGAGCACATAATCGACCTGCCCCAGCACCAGCTTCTGGAAGGCCTGGGTCAGGTTCTGCGCCGGCTCCAGCTTGAGCTGTGCCTTGGCGAAGGCGCTGAAGGCCGGGGTCAGGCGGGCGCGCTCCGACAGGCTGCCGCGGTATTTGCCGAGGTCCGCCGGGCCTTGGTACTCCAGCGTCGCGTCATGGCGCGTCCACACCAGGTATTCGTTGAGCTGCAACGGTGGGTGGATGTAATCCAGCGCGGTCAGCTGCTCCACCTGCATGGGCGTGTCGAGCAGCAGGTCGATGCGCCCGCTGCGCACTTCCTCCAGCGCCTGGTCACGCCTGCCGGCATTGAGCACTTCCACTTTCACGCCCAGCTCGCCAGCCACCTGCCCGAGCAGGTCGACATTGGCGCCGATCAGGTGCTTCGGGTCTTTCGGGTCCTGCCAGGAATAGGGCGGTGCATCCGGGCTGCCGGTCGCCACCAGGCGCTCGCACTTGCCCGCCGCCATGGCCAGCGGCGAGAGCATCGCCACCATGCATACCAGCACCCTGCCCGTTTCGCGAAACGCCATCCCTCACTCCTTGCCCGGCAAAAAAAAGCCCGGCCCTCAATAGGAGGGCCGGGCTTCTTTATAAGTGAAGCAGCCGGATCAGACCAGCTTTTCCAGCTCTGGCACCGCTTCGAACAGGTCAGCGACCAGGCCGTAGTCAGCCACCTGGAAGATCGGCGCTTCTTCGTCCTTGTTGATCGCAACGATCACCTTGGAGTCCTTCATGCCGGCCAGGTGCTGGATCGCGCCGGAGATACCGACGGCGATGTACAGCTGGGGCGCAACGATCTTGCCGGTCTGGCCGACCTGCATGTCATTGGGCACGAAGCCTGCGTCGACCGCGGCGCGCGAGGCACCCACGGCAGCGCCGAGCTTGTCGGCCAGGCTGTACAGGTGCTTGAAGTTGTCACCGTTGCCCATGCCACGGCCGCCGGAAACGACGATCTTGGCAGCGGTCAGCTCAGGGCGGTCGGACTTGGCCAGTTCTTCGCCGACGAAGGCGGAGATACCGGTGTTGTGCGCGGCAGCCACCGCTTCGACGGCAGCGGAGCCACCTTCGGCGGCAACGGCGTCGAAGCCGGTGGTACGCACGGTGATGACCTTGACCGCAGCGCTCGATTGCACGGTGGCAATGGCGTTACCGGCGTAGATCGGGCGCTTGAAGGTGTCGGCCGATTCCACCGAGATGATCTCGGAGATCTGGTCGACGTCCAGCAGTGCGGCCACGCGTGGCAGGATGTTCTTGCCGTTGCTGGTAGCCGGTGCCAGCACGTGGCTGTAACCCTTGGCCAGCTCGACGATCAGCGGGGCGACGTTTTCCGGTAGGGCGTGGGCGTAGGCCGCATTATCGGCCACCAGCACCTTGGCCACGCCCGCGATCTTGGCTGCGGATTCGGCGACGCCACCGACGTTCTGGCCTGCGACCAGCACGTGGATATCGCCACCGATCTTGGCGGCTGCGGCAACAGTGTTCAGGGTAGCCGGGGCAACGGCACCGTTTTCGTATTCAGCGACAACCAGGATAGTCATTTAGATTACCTTCGCTTCGTTCTTCAGCTTCTCGACCAGTTCGGCCACCGACTTGACCTTGATACCCGCGCTGCGGGCAGCTGGCGCTTCGACCTTCAAGGTCTTGTTGGTGGACGTGAGCGATACGCCCAGCGCGTCTGGAGCAATGGTCTCCAGCGGCTTCTTCTTGGCCTTCATGATGTTCGGCAGCGACGCGTAGCGTGGCTCGTTCAGGCGCAGGTCGGTGGTGACGATCGCCGGCAGGTTCAGTGCAACAGTTTGCAGGCCGCCATCGATTTCACGGGTGACGTTCAGCTTGTCGCCCGCTACCTCGACCTTGGAGGCGAAGGTGCCCTGGGCGAAGCCGGTCAGCGCCGCCAGCATCTGGCCGGTCTGGTTGTTGTCACTGTCGATGGCCTGCTTGCCGAGGATGACCAGCTGCGGCTGCTCCTTGTCGACAACGGCCTTGAGCGCCTTGGCCACGGCCAGGGAGTTCAGTTCATCCGCGGCCTCGACCAGGATGGCGCGGTCAGCACCCAGTGCCAGCGCGGTACGCAGCTGTTCCTGGGCAGTGGTCGGGCCGACGGAGACGACGACGATCTCGGTCGCAACGCCCTTCTCTTTGAGGCGCACGGCTTCTTCCACGGCGATTTCGCAGAAGGGGTTCATGGACATCTTGACGTTTGCAAGGTCGACGCCGGAGTTGTCCGCCTTGACGCGAACCTTGACGTTGTAGTCGACCACTCGTTTGACAGCTACAAGAACCTTCATGGATTCCTCGTTACTCTCCGGTGAATAGATAGTCGCCTGGGCTAAGCCCTGCGATGCGCGTGGGTACAAGGGCACCTCTAAAAACGTACCGGGAAGCGCGAACTTCACAGTGACCAATCAGTCCTGTTCAGACGCTTCAGGCAAAACCCGCGAGTCATTTTCTGTCGTGGCGTGTAGACTCCACTACAAAACCGGGATCAGCCCGAAAACCCTGCGCTACGCCTGGTCTTTAGGGGTGCACCTGCGCCCGACGGTCAGCCTACGGCGAGCGTAAAACCGCTCGTATCTTGACCGTAACACCCAATCCGGTCAATACGGCAAATCGGTCACCCTCCAGCCGCGTTCCTGTGATTTTACTGGCCTGCGGCAAATTCAAACAAACGTTTGTATTGGACCCGCCGAGTGGTGTAGATATAATGCGCGGCCAAGACAAAACGGTGTAGTCCCCCCTTTGCGTAGCTACAGTTTCGCTCCCGTGACGAGCCGCTGCACGCAAGCACCCCAATAAGACCCAAGCAACAGCACGAGCCTTGATGAGTAGGAGAGAACCAGTGGAACGCGAATACATGGAATTCGACGTGGTCATCGTCGGCGCCGGCCCGGCGGGCCTGTCCGCCGCCTGCCGCCTGAAGCAGAAGGCCGCCGAAGCCGGTAGCGAGATCAGCGTCTGCGTGGTCGAGAAAGGCTCCGAAGTCGGCGCCCACATCCTCTCCGGCGCGGTGTTCGAACCGCGCGCCCTGAACGAATTGTTCCCCGACTGGAAAGAACTTGGCGCGCCGCTGAACACCGAAGTCAAGCGCGACGACATCTACGTGCTCAAGGATGCCGGCAGCTCGACCAAGGTGCCTGACCTGTTCGTGCCCAAGACCATGCACAACCAGGGCAACTACATCATCTCCCTGGGCAACCTGTGCCGCTGGCTGGCCCAGCAGGCCGAGAACCTGGGCGTGGAAATCTACCCGGGCTTCGCTGCCCAGGAAGCCCTGTTCGACGAGAACGGCGTAGTCCGCGGCATCATCACCGGCGACCTGGGCGTCGACCGCGAAGGCAACCCGAAAGACGGCCTGTACACCCCAGGCATGGAACTGCGCGCCAAGTACACCCTGTTCGCCGAAGGTTGCCGTGGCCACATCGGCAAGCAGCTGATCAAGCGCTTCAACCTCGACAGCGAAGCCGACGTTCAGCACTACGGCATCGGCCTCAAGGAAATCTGGGAAATCGACCCGTCCAAGCACGAGCAGGGCCTGGTGGTGCACACCGCCGGCTGGCCGCTGGACGTGGTCAGCGCCGACAACACCGGCGGCTCGTTCCTCTACCACCTGGAAAACAACCAGGTGGTGGTCGGCCTGATCGTCGACCTGTCCTACGCCAACCCGTACCTGTCGCCGTTCGACGAATTCCAGCGCCTCAAGCACCACCCGGTGATGAAGCAGTACCTCGAAGGCGGCAAGCGCATCAGCTACGGCGCCCGCGCCATCTGCAAGGGCGGCCTGAACTCGCTGCCGAAGATGGTCTTCAACGGCGGCGCCCTGATCGGCTGCGACCTGGGCACCCTGAACTTCTCCAAGATCAAGGGCAGCCACACGGCCATGAAGTCGGGCATGCTCGCGGCCGACGCCGTGGCCGACGCACTGATCGCCGGCAGCGAGGGCGGCGATGCGTTGAACAGCTACGTCGAGGCCTTCAAGGCCAGCTGGCTGCATGAAGAGCTGTTCGCCAGCCGCAACTTCGGCCCGGCACTGCACAAGTTCGGCCCGCTGCTGGGCGGTGCGTTCAACTACGTCGACCAGAACTGGTTCGGCGGCAAGCTGCCGTTCACCCTGCACGACACCAAGCCGGACTACGCCTGCCTCAAGCTGGCCGCCGACTCGAAGAAGATCGACTACCCGAAACCGGACGGCAAGCTCAGCTTCGACAAGCTCAGCTCGGTATTCCTCTCCAGCACCAACCATGAAGAGGAACAACCCTGCCACCTGAAGCTGACCGACCCGAACATCCCGATCGCCAGCAACCTGCCGCTGTACGACGAGCCAGCCCAGCGTTACTGCCCGGCCGGCGTGTACGAAGTGGTCACCCAGGAAGACGGCAACAAGCGCTTCCAGATCAACGCGCAGAACTGCGTGCACTGCAAGACCTGCGACATCAAGGACCCGGCCCAGAACATCACCTGGGTCACCCCTGAAGGCGCGGGCGGGCCGAACTACCCGAACATGTAACCCCCTGCCCTTGCGGCAAACAAAAGCCCCCTGGCCTCACGGCCCGGGGGCTTTTTCGTATGCAGGTTCTTGTGCCAGAGCTCAGGCAGTCCTGACTTCCTCGAACAGCTCAGGGTGGCGATCGAGCAGCTTGAACAGCTTGACCAGCGCTACAGGCGGGCTGGTCTTGCCATTCTCGTAGCGAGAAAAAGCATTCACCCCGCCGCCAAAGATTTCACCTGCCTCGCGCTGATCGAGGTCGAACTTCTTGCGCACGGCAGCGATGAAATTGGGGTCAACCTCTGCCGCATTGACTTGCCGATCAAAGGCCGTCATCCGCTCGCTGACGCGATGGGCTTCATCGAAGCTCAGAACCACCTCGCCACAAACAGGACAGTATTGGCCCGTGACATCCGGAATCGATGTTGTCTGCCCCTTGTAACGATAAGGCATGTCTTGTGTATCTTGCGCCAGTTCCGCGCCACCGCATATCGGGCACTTCATGATCACAACTCCTTGAAAGACACGATAAGCACGTCATCAATGACTGACAGCTTGAGGTAGAGGTAGCCGACCGCTGTGAGTGGCCGATACACATCCTGCCAAACTTGATGATCCCCATGACTGGTCATGCTTTTGTAGAAATCCTTTCGGCTCAACCCACGAATGACGTCCACCATGCAGGCAAAATCGACACCCAACGCCCTCGCCCCTTTCAAAGCGGCGCCCGTCGGGCTGATTCGGTTGGCGGCAACGAGTGAGTGAACCCGCTCCAGGGAGCAATGAGGCGTTCTCTTTTCCATGAGAAATTAACCTTTTAGGTTAAATTTGGCTAATAGGTTATTCCAATAGCCTCCACCCAAAAGATTGCCTCACCGCCCACCGGCCACTAGCCCCTCATTTGTCACCGCACATGATCGGCATCGGCTCCGCGGCAAACGCCAGCGGCTCGCGGCGCCCGAAGTACAGCGCGGTCAGCAGCCCGACCGTGCCCATGATCAGACAAAACCCGACACACACCCACGGGCTCCACGGCATCAGCGCGATCAGTGCCAACGGCGTGGTACTGGCCCAGAGCGCATAGGCGACGTTGTAGGTAAAGGAAATACCCGACACGCGAATCTCGGCCGGGAACAACCCGACCATCACCGACGGCACCACCCCCACCACACCACACGACAGCCCCGCCAGCGCATAGGCCAGCCAGGTCATGCCCCACTGCCCCACCAGGCTCGCATAAAGCGCGCCGATGCCCAGCGGCAGCAGCAGGCTGTAGATCATCAGCGCCCGCCAGGCGCCCAGGCGATCGACCAATAGCCCGGCCAGCACGCAACCGATATTGAGAAAGACGATGCCAACGCTGCTCAGGGCGAAGGTGTGCCCGGCGCTCATGCCGAAGCGCTGCTGCATCACGGTCGGGGTGATCACCACCAGCACCACCACCGCCGAGGTCAGCACGCAGGTCAGCAGCGCCGCCGGGATCAACACCCGGCGGTGCTCGCCCAGCACCCGTCGCAGCGGGAACTTCACCGGCTTCTCCTGGCGTTCGCGCAGCGCCAGGAACACCGGCGTTTCACTCAGCCAGCGGCGCAGCCACACGCCAATCACGCCGAACACCCCGCCCAGCAGGAACGGGTAACGCCAGGCGTAATCGAGAATCTCCTGGGGCGTGAACACCTGCGCCAGCAGCGTCGCGGTCAGCGCACCGAGCAGGTAGCCAAACGTCAGCCCCGCCTGCAGAAAGCCCAGGGCATAGCCGCGCCGCCCGGGTGGCGCATGTTCGGCAACGAAGGTCCAGGCACTGGGCACCTCGCCCCCCACCGCCGCGCCCTGCAGGATGCGCAGCCCCAGCAGGATCAGCGGCGCCGCATAGCCGATGTCGGCATAGGTCGGCATCACCCCGATCAGCAGGCACGGCAAGGCCATCATCAAAATGCTCAGGCTGAACACCCGCTTGCGCCCCAGGTGGTCGGCGAAATGGGCCATGAGGATGCCGCCCAGCGGCCGCGCCAGGTACCCGGTGACGAAGATCCCGAAGCTCTGCAGCAGGCGCAGCCACTCGGGCATCTCGGGCGGGAAGAACAGCTGGCTGAGGGTCAGGGCAAAGAACACGAAGATGATGAAATCGTAGATTTCCAGCGCGCCGCCCAGTGCCGCCAGGCCCAGGGTCCGGTGATCGCCGCGGCTGAACCGGGGCGGGCGAGCGGTATCGATGGCAGTCATTGGCAGAAGTCCGCAAATCGGCAAAGGGCAAGAGGATAGCAAATCCCCGCCAGCCCCTGCCCTCCTCGCTTAGCGGCTGAACACCGTGTGCGCGAAGTTGCGCCGCTGGTAGGCCTGCTTGCCGCCGGACAACCCCGGTGGCAGGGCCAGTTTGCCGATCACCACCGGTGCATCGATGATCGCCATGAAAGACTCCAGCGCCTCGTTGTCCGGCACCTGAGGCAGGCTGACGTTCACCGCCTGGCGCTCGGTCTGCGGCACCGCAGGGACTTTCAGGTGCTGGGAGTGATACAGCAGAGCGTGCTGGATCTGCGCACTGACCCGGCAAAAGCGCGCCAGGTCGACGCCGGCATGGCTGCCCAGTTCGTAGTTGCCCACCAGCAGGTTGAACGGCTCCAGCGCGCAATGCACCAGGCGCTGCAGTTCGTCGAAGCTTTCCACCGGGGCGATCCGGTAATAGCCCAGGCCATTGAGCAGTTTTTCCAGCTGCAGGCGCTGGCACGGGTGCTCGTCGGCAATCAGGATGCGCAGGGTCTTGTTGGTCATTGTCGGACCTGGGCAGTCAGGTGAATAGGGGCACGCTCCCTGACCAAACTGCGCCAGTAACCGGCAACCGCCAGGAACTTTCTGGAGGGGTCAATCTAGATAGTTGTCGGGAAACAGGGAGAAATCAAGTGGCCAGCACACAGAATTTTCACTGACTTACGACCTCTTTTTCAGGATTCCCATTGGCGCATGCGCACCCGGCAGTGCTTCATGGCGGTGACGATGTGCTTTTCCACCAGGCTGCGCGAGATCCCCAGGCGCTCGGCGATCTGCGGGTGCGACAAGCCCTCCAGCTTGCGCAGCAGGAAACTGTCGCGGCAGGGCTTGCTCAATTCGTCCAGGGCCTTGCGCATCAGCGCCAGGCGCTGGTCAAGCTGCAGGTTCAGGGTAGGCGGCGCGGTGTGCCAGCGCTCGTCCTGGTCCAGCACCTCCAGCGGCTCGGCCTGACGCAGCAGGTGGCGCCGATGGCGGTCGATCACCAGGTTCAGCGCGGTGCGGTAAAGGAAGGCGCGGGGGTGCTCGATCTGCTGCGTGCCGGTTCGCTCCAGCACCCGCAGGTAGGCATCGTGGGCAACGTCTTCGGCCGCCTGGCGGTTGCCCAGGCGGGCAGCAAGGAAGCTCACCAATTCGCGATAGTAATGTTCCACGACGGCACCTGGGGTCGTCCTGACAGGCCGGGACAAGGTCTGAGTGATAACAGCGACGGATCTTACAAATTATAATTATTCTCAGCAACACTCCTGCAGCCGCTGTAAATCCACCCCGCCTGCCTTCGTCTTACTGGCACCTCCCTGCGCGCCCTGCCCTGGCCGCGCGTGGCCCACCCCTGGCTGGAAGCCCGCATGAGACGCTCACCCAATACCCGCCGCCGCATCGCCCTTGGCAGCTTTGGCTTGCTGGCCCTGGGCTGCCTGCTGGCCTGGAAGGCGCTGCCCTATGGCGCCCTGCCGGTCAGCACCGTCGCCGTTGCCCGTGGCGACATCGAAAGCAGTGTCACCGCCCTCGGCACCCTGCAGCCGCGCCGCTACGTGGACGTCGGCGCCCAGGCCTCCGGGCAGATCCGCACCCTGCACGTGGAAGCCGGCGACCAAGTGCACAAGGGCCAGCTGCTGGTGGAGATCGACCCCTCGACCCAGCAGGCCAGGCTCGACGCCGGGCGTTTCTCGATCGACAACCTCAAGGCCCAGCTCGCCGAGCAACAGGCGCAATACCTGCTGGCCCAGCAGCAGCACAAGCGCCAGCGCGAACTGGCCGCCGCCGGCGCCACCCGCGCCGAAGACCTGCAGGCCGCCGACGCTCAGCTCAAGGTGACCCAGGCCCGCATCGCCATGTACCAGGCGCAGATCCGCCAGGCCCAGGCCAACCTGCGCAGCGACGAAGCAGAGCTCGGCTACACGCGCATCTACGCGCCCATGGACGGCACCGTGGTCGCGGTGGATGCGCGCGAAGGCCAGACCCTCAACGCCCAGCAGCAGACCCCACTGATCCTGCGCATTGCCAAACTGTCGCCGATGACCGTGTGGGCGCAGGTCTCGGAGGCCGACATCGGCAAGGTCAAGCCCGGCATGACCGCCTACTTCACCACCCTGGCCGGCGGCAAGCGCCGCTGGCACAGCACCGTGCGCCAGATCTTGCCGATCCCGCCCAAGCCGCTGGCCCACGCCAGCCAGGGCGGCGGCAGCCCGCTCAGCGCCAGCGCCGGCTCCGCCGCCAGCCAGGTGGTGCAGTACACCGTGCTGCTGGACGTCGACAACCCCGACGGCGCGCTGATGGCCGACATGACCACCCAGGTGTTCTTCGTCGCCGGCCACGCCAGCCAAGTGCTCACCGCACCGCTGGCCGCCCTGGACGACGGCGCCGGCGAAGGCCTGCGCCTGGCCCAGGTGCTGGGCAAGGATGGCAAGGTCGAACAGCGCCAGGTGCGCATTGGCCTTAGCGACCGCCTGCGCGTGCAGATCGTCGACGGCCTCGACGAAGGTGAACGCCTGGTCATCGGCGCCCCTGCCGCCAGTGGAGGTTGAATGGACACGCCCCTGATCGAGCTGCGCGATATCCGCAAGTCCTACGGCGGCGGCGACACGCCCACGGTCGAGGTGCTGCGCGGCATCAGCCTGAGCATCCGGCCCGGCGAATTCATCGCCATCGTCGGCGCCTCCGGCTCCGGCAAGTCGACCTTGATGAACATCCTCGGCTGCCTCGACCGCCCTACCACTGGCAGCTACCTGTTCGCCGGCAAGGACGTCGCCCAGCTGGATGGCGACCAATTGGCCTGGCTACGCCGCGAAGCCTTCGGCTTCGTGTTCCAGGGCTACCACCTGATCCCCTCCGGCTCGGCCCAGGAAAACGTCGAGATGCCCGCCATCTACGCCGGCACCCCACCGGCCGAACGCCACGCCCGCGCCGCCGCCCTGCTGACCCGCCTGGGCCTGGCCAGCCGCCTGGGCAACCGCCCGCACCAGCTCTCCGGCGGCCAGCAGCAGCGTGTGTCGATTGCCCGGGCCTTGATGAACGGCGGCCACATCATCCTCGCCGACGAACCCACCGGCGCCCTCGACAGCCACAGCGGCCGCGAAGTCATGGCCCTGCTCGACGAGCTGGCCAGCCAGGGCCATGTGATCATCCTCATCACCCACGATCGCGCCGTGGCGCAGCGCGCCCGGCGGGTGGTGGAAATCCGCGATGGCCTGATGGTCAGCGACTCCGCTGCCGGCCAGCCGCCACAAACCACGGCGCAAAGCCTGCAGGCCGATACCCTGCGCCAGCGCCTGGACCGCGGCGCCACCGCGCACGGTGCCTGGCAAGGCGAACTGCTCGAAGCCCTGCAAGCCGCCTGGCGGGTGATGTGGATCAACCGCTTTCGCACCGCCCTGACCTTGCTCGGCATCGTCATCGGCGTGGCCTCGGTGGTGGTCATGCTGGCCGTCGGCGAAGGCAGCAAACGCCAGGTGATGGCGCAGATGGCCGCGTTCGGCTCCAACATCCTCTACCTCAACGGCCGCCCGCCAACCCTGCGCGAGCCCGGCGGCATCGTCACCCTCGACGATGTCGCGGCCATCGCCGAGCTGCCCCAGGTGCAGCGGGTGATGCCAGTGATCGGCAGCAACGTGATGGTGCGCCATGGCAACAACAACCAGAAGTTCTACGTCGGCGGCAACAACGTCGAGTTCCCGCGCATCCTCAACTGGCCGGTGGTCGAGGGCAGCTTCTTCAGCGAAGCCGACGAGCGCAGCGGCGCCGCCGTGGCGGTGATCGGCCAGAAGGTCCGGGACAAACTCATGGCCCCCGGCAGCGATGCCCTGGGCCAGTACCTGCTGATCGGCAACGTGCCGTTCCAGGTGGTCGGCCTGCTCGCCGCCAAGGGCGCAAGCTCAGGCGACCAGAAGAGCGACGAGCGCATCGTGGTGCCCTATTCCGCCGCCGCCACCCGCCTGTTCGGCAGCCATGACCCGGAATACGTGATCATCGCCGCCGCCGACTCGGCCCGGGTGGCCGACAGCGAAGCGGCGATCACCCAGCTGATGCGCAAGCGCCACCAGGGCAAGGACGACTTCGAACTGACCAACGACGCAGCGCTGATCCAGGCCGAGGCCCGCACCCAGAACAGCCTGTCGCTGATGCTCGGGGCCATCGCCGCGATTTCGCTGCTGGTCGGCGGCATCGGGGTGATGAACATCATGCTCATGACCGTGCGCGAACGTACCCGCGAAATCGGTATCCGCATGGCCACCGGCGCCCGCCAGCGCGACATCCAGCGCCAGTTCATCAGCGAAGCGGTGATGCTGTCGATGGTCGGCGGCGTCACCGGCATCCTCCTGGCCCTGGCGATCGGCGGCGCCCTGACCCTGGCGCAGGTGGCCGTGGCCTTCGCCCTGCCGGCCATCCTCGGCGCGTTCAGTTGCGCCGTGGTCACCGGCATCGTGTTCGGCTTCATGCCGGCGCGCAAAGCCTCCCGGCTCGACCCGGTCAAAGCCCTTACCAGCGAATAAGCCATGACATTGCCAAGCCGCATCAGCCTCTTGACCCTGTGCCTGGGCCTCGCCGCCTGCAGCACGCCACCGCCGCCCGCCAGCGGCATCGCCGCCCCGCTGCACTGGCAAGGCGAAACAGCCGCCGCCAACCTTGGCCTGCCGTCGTCCACCTGGTGGCAAGCCTTTGCCAGCCCCGAGCTGAACCAGCTCATCGAACGAGCCCGGGCCAATGCCCATGACCTGGCGGCCGCCACAGCGCGGGTTCGCCAGGCCCAGGCCCGCGCCGTGATCGCCGGCGCCCCGCTGCTGCCGGAGCTGCAGGCGGGCCTGGACGGCAGCCGCCAGCGCCTGCTGCATGGCGACGGCGCCGACTCGCTGGACGTCAGCCGCCGCCAGCCGACCTACACCACCTTCGGCACCCAGCTCAGTGCCAGCTACGAACTCGACTTCTGGGGCGGCCTGCGCGCCGCTCGCGCCAGCGCCCTGCACGGCCTCGACGCCAGCCGCTTCGACCGCCAGACGGTGCAGCTGACCCTGTTCAGCGCCGTGGCCGACAGCTACCTGCAAGGCCTGGCCCTGGGTGAACAACTGCGTATCGCCCAGCTCAACCTGAGCAACGCCCGCGACGTGCTGCACCTGGTCGAAAGCCGCGAGCGTGCAGGCTCCGCCACGCGCCTGGAACTGGCCCAGCAGCGCAGCCTGGTGGCCGCCCAACAGCGCCAGCTGCCGCTGCTCGAACAACAGTTGCAGGACAGCCGCGTGACCCTGGCGACCTTGCTCGGCGACCCGGTGCAGGCGCTGCCAGCCAGCCAGCAGGCACTCGCCAGCGTGCAGTGGCCCGCCATCGGCAGCGGCGTGCCCAGCGAGCTGCTGGCCCGGCGCCCGGACATCGCCGCGGCCGAGGCACGCCTGGCCGCCGCCAGCGCCAACGTGCAAGTGGCGCGGGCGGCGCTGCTGCCCAAGCTGACCCTCGGCGCCAACCTGGGCACCGGCGCCAATACCTTCGCCGAGGTGTTCGACACGTCCTACTACACCCTCACCGCAGGCCTGGTGGCGCCGGTGTTCAACAACGGCCGGCTGCGCGCCGCCAGGCAGTTGGCCGAAGCCGAGCAGGACGAACTGCTGGAGACTTACCGCAGCAGCATCCTGGCTGGCTTTGCCGATGTCGAGAAGGCGCTGAACGCCATCCACGGCGTGGACCGCCAGCGCCAGTGGCAGGACGAGGAAGTGCAGCAGGCACGCCAAGCCTTCGACCTCGCGCAGCAGCGCTATGGCGCCGGCGCCGAGACCTTGCTGAGCGTGCTGGAAACCCAGCGCACCCTGTACCTGGCCCAGGACCAGCAGGCGCAGCTGCGCCTGGCCCGGCTGCAAGGCAGCGTGGCGTTGTACAAGGCGTTGGGTGGCGGGTGGCAGGTCGAGCGTTGAGCGAAGGTGCAGGGCTTGGGCCTTGTTTTGGGGCGTAAATCGAGCGCCGCCCGCGCGGCGCATCGCGGATGAATCCGCTCCTACATTTGTTGCAACGTACCTATGCCTGATAGGTCATGGTTGTAAGCCTTTTTTGTACGACGCGATTTCTCGGCGGGCACCAAAGGCGGACAACTATGGCCTGACAGACCGTGGCACGTTGCAACAAATGTAGGAGCGGATTCATCCGCGATGCGCCGCGTGGGCGGCGCTCGATCTACCAGGCGCCACACATCCCCCGCCAGGCACTCAACTCCCCCGCTGCACCACCTTCAAATTACGCGCATACCAAGGCCGCTGCGGCACTTTGGGCTTCAACCGGGCAAACAGGTCGTCATCCCCAAAAATGATCCGCAACGCCAGCTTCATGGTTTCCGGGTCCATCTCCACACTGCGCCCCGGCCTCAACCCAGGCACCGTCGAGCAGCCATGGGTATCCGGCCCCAGCCAAGGGTCCGCCACCTCCACCCACGGCCCCTGGGCGAACCACGGCACGCCATTGACTTCGGTGCGCCGCACCTGGCCCGGGTGGATGCGCTCATGGGCCCTGTACCAATCCTCGATACGGTCATCGATCCAGCCATGGAAATGCCAGAACACCGGGTTCACATGGGACGAAAACGGGTCGCCGAGAAAGTCGTTCTGCGCCTCGAACCAACGCCCGGCAAAGTCCTCCGGCGCCCGCGCAAACGGCACCGGCATGCCATTGGACGGGTCACGCGGCACCGACGCCCAGCGCATGTGCAGCCAGTCGTGCAGGCCCAGCTCCATTTCCGAGCCGAACTGGCCGAGGGTCAGCGTGCTCAGGTAGTGCGGGTCGCTGTAGCGCGACTCCCACACCTGGAAGTTGCCGTGGTAGGTGTCGGGCGTCTTGATGTCGCGCACCCACTGGGTGTACTGCGCATCGCTCGGCGCCAGCCAGGTGGGCGGCAAGGCATTGCCATCGTGGTTGTCGAAATAGCGCACGAAACCGGCCCGGTCGCGCTCCAGCTCCGGCTGCGGCAGCGGAAACCGCGGCCACGAGGGCAGGTCCTGCAGGGCACGGGCTGCGCGCAGCATGTGCCGGTGCATGAAGAAGAAATCCACCCCCGAGCCATTGCGGTCCTTGTGCCGGCCGCGGGCATCGCGCTCCTGGTCACGGGGCCCGGGCTGCCAGCCCAGGCCGCGCAGGGACGCCTGCTTCTGCTCGTCCAGCTTGTGCCACTTGTCCCGCGAGGCATGCCACAACTGGTGGAACAGCCGATGCTCGGGCGCCACCAGCCAGGCCAGCAAGGCCGGTGACAACGGCGTGCGTTCGCGGGGCTCGGGGAAGGTGCGCTTGACCGCCAGGAACTGGTTGTCCTGCAGCGGCAGGGTCAGGGCCCGGTCGAGCCGGGCGATGCGGCCGTTGAGGCTGGCCGGCCCGGCATTGCCCAGGCCGCCCCAGGCTTCGTCGAGCACCACCTGGCATTCATAGTCCGCCTGCGCCTCGCCCGCCTGGGTGGCGAACAGGCGCCAGCGCAGGGTGCCGGGCTTTTCCGTCAGCAGGTCGCCGAGCACCCGGTAGCGGGGTTCCTGCTCGCCGCGCAGGCGCTCGGGGGTGTCCAGGTAGCCGCGCAGGCCACGGCCGTTCTGCGCCACGTCCAGCAGCAGCTCCAGCTCCCCTGCGGGCAGGCCTTGCAGGCCGGCATCGGCGCCATGGCAGCTCCAGCGCCAGACGCCGCGCAAGGTATCGCCCAACTGCTGCAGCGTCGCATCGGCCAGTTCCACCACGGCCTCGCCCGGGGTTTCCGGGAACTGCTCGTCGAACTGCTGGCGCTGCACATGCCGCGCATACAGCGCTCCGGGTACTACCACGCCCGTCAATGCCACACCGGCGATGAACCCGCGTCGTGAAATCGTCATTGCCACTACCTGAGCATTCGTTGCGGCCATGGAGCACGGCCTGTCCAAGGCTAGAACGTTGCCCACGCAGCGAAATTTAACGCCCCGCCCACCGCGCGCCGTCGATAAATTTGCCCCGCCCTCGTTCGTCCAACCTGATACCCAAGCCCTGGCCGCGCCACCGCCGCTGCGGCGCAAGGCCCACCCGATCAACGCGCAACGAGATGGCAATGACCAAGACCCGCTCCCGCAAAGCCCTGTACATCGGCCTGCCCCTGGCCCTGACGGTCGCCCTGGGGAGTGCCGCCGGCTACTTCTACTGGCGGCACCTGCACGCAGGCTACCCGCTGAAGATCGTCCAGCAGGCCGAGGCGCTGCACGATCACATGCTCTCGTTCGACAGCCACGTCACCGTGCCACTGGCCCTGGGCAGCGCCGGCCACGAAGCGGACAAGGACGGCCCCGGCCAGTTCGACCTGGCCAAGGCCAACCGCGGGCGCCTGTCGGGCGCGGCGCTGACGGTGTTCGGCTGGCCGGAAATCTGGAACGGCGCCAACGCCCCGCACCGCCCCACCCCAGGCTTCGTCGATGCCGCCCGGCAAGAGCAGGAAGCGCGCTACAAGATCATCACCGGCATGGTCCGCGACTTCCCCAACCAGGTCGGCATCGCCTACACCCCCGACGACTTCCGGCGCCTGAACGGCGAAGGCAAGTTCGCCATCTTCATCAGCATGCTCAACGCCTACCCGCTGGGCCACGACCTGGCGCAGCTCGACCTGTGGGCGGCACGCGGCATGCGCATGTTCGGCTTCAGCTATGTCGGCAACAACGACTGGGCCGACTCCTCGCGGCCGCTGCCGTTCTTCAACGACACCGCCGACGCACTGGGTGGCCTGTCGCCGCTGGGCGAGCAGGCGGTCAAGCGCCTGAACGACCTGGGCGTGATCATCGATGTCTCGCAGATGTCGACCCTGGCCCTGGAAGATGTCGCGCGCCTGTCGCGCGCGCCGCTGGTGGCCTCGCATTCGGCGCCGCGGGCCTTGGTCGACATCCCGCGCAACCTCTCCGACAAGGAAATGCAGCTGATCAAGGACAGCGGCGGGGTCATCCAGGTGGTCGGTTTCGGCCAGTACCTCAAGCCCCTGACCCAGCCGGTGGTGGACAAGCTCGACGCCCTGCGCGCGCGCTTCGACCTGCAACCGCTGCAAGGCCTGGCCAATGCCCTGATGCCCGGCGATGCGGTGATCGCCATCTGGCCCGAGGCGCGCTTCGGCGAGTACGCAAGCTCGCTCTACAGCATCCTCGACGAAGAACCCAAGGCCACCCTCAAGCAGTACGTCGACGCCATCGACTACACGGTGAAGAAGGTCGGCATCGACCACGTCGGCATCGCCTCGGACTTCAACGACGGCGGCGGCCTGGACGGCTGGAAGGACGTCAGCGAAATCCGCAATGTCACCGCCGAGCTGCTCACCCGCGGCTACAGCGAAGCCGACATCGCCAAGCTCTGGGCGGGCAACTTCCTGCGCGCCTGGGCCCAGGTGCAAAAAGCCGCCCTCCCCGTCGCCAACCGCTGAAGCGAGCCCGCCCGACCATGAGCAACCGCCGCACCTTCCTCAAACAGGCCGGCCTGCTGGCCGCCAGCCTGCCCCTGCTGCCCGAGGCCCTGGCCAGCAGCGAGACGCCGCTCACCGGCGCCGACAAATGGCGCAACCTGCGCACGCTGTTCCCGCTCGACCCGCAGGTGGCGCACTTCGCCAACTTCCTGGTCACCGCCCACCCGCGCCCGGTGCAGGCGGCCATCGACCGCCACCGCGCCGACCTCGACCGCAACCCCGCCGCGCTGATGGACTGGGAAAGCCAGTACGAATGGCAGCGCGAGGACGAAGTGCGCGAATGGGCCGGGCGCTACCTTGACGTGCAGCCGCGCCAGGTCGCCCTCACCGGCAGCACCACCGAAGGCCTGGCGATGATCTATGGCGGCCTTGCGGTGAACGCCGGCCAGGAGATCCTGGTCACCGAGCACGAGCACTACTCCACGCACAAGGCGCTGGCCTTCCGCACCCAGCGCCAGGGCACCACGGTGCGCAAGATCCGCCTGTTCGACGACCCCTGGACGGTGTCCACCGACCAGGTCCTGAGCACGGTCGACAAAGCCATCGGCCCACAGACCCGAGTGCTCGGCATGACCTGGGTGCACTCGGGCAGTGGCGTCAAGCTGCCAGTGGGCGAGATCGGCGAGCTGGTGCGCCGGCACAACCGCAACCGCAGCGAAGCCGAGCGCATCCTCTACGTGGTCGATGGCGTGCACGGCTTCGGCGTGGAGAACGCGCGCTTCGCCGACTTCAACTGCGACTACTTCATCGCCGGCACCCACAAGTGGATGTTCGGCCCACGCGGCACCGGCATCATCTGCGCCGCCTCCACGGGCATGCAACACCTGACGCCGACCTTCGCCACCTTCTCCCGCGATGAGGACTTCGCCACCATCATGACCCCCGGCGGCTACCACGCCTTCGAGCACCGCTGGGCCGCCGGCGAAGCCTTCAAGCTGCACCTGCAGCTGGGCAAGGCCGAGGTGCAGCAACGCATCCACCAGCTCAACAGCCTGCTCAAGGAGCGCCTTGCCGAGCATCGCCAGGTCCAGTTGGTAACCCCGCGCAGCGAGCGCTACTCGGCAGGCTTCACCTTCTTTCGCATCAAGGATCGCAACGCCGATGCCGTCGCCGCCGACCTGATCGCCAACAAGGTGATGTGCGACGCCGTGCACCGTGACGTCGGCCCGGTGATTCGCCTGGCCCCCAGCCTGCTCAACGACGAGCAGCAGATCGATCGGGCCATGGCCCTGATCACTCGCAACCTTTGAACAAGGCATTGCCCATGACCGCTCCCCTGAACCGCCTGACCCTGGCCGCCCTGCTGGCCGCCTGCAGCCTGCCGGCCCTGGCCGCGCAAGGCGCCGACACCCCCGGCAAGGTATTTCGCGACTGCGACACGCTGTGCCCGGAAATGGTGGTGCTGCCCGCCGGCACCTTCACCATGGGCACCCCGCCCGACGAAATGGGCCGCCAGGACGACGAAGGCCCGCAGCACCCGGTGACCTTCGCCAAGCCCTTCGCCATCAGCCGTTTCCAAGTGACTGCCGGCGAATGGGACGCCTACCTCAAGGCCAGCGGCACGCGCATCGCCGACGGCGACGACCGCCCTGGCCGGCGCTGCACCGCCAGCAAACCAAGCTACAAGCAAGGCCCGCGGCAACCGGCGGTGTGCATGAGCTACCACGACGTGCAGGGCTACGTGGCCTGGCTGTCGAACAAGACCGGCAAGCACTATCGCATGGTCAGCGAAGCCGAGCGCGAATACGCCGCCCGCGGTGGCAGCAGCGGCATGTTCCCGTTCCCGCTCGACCCCGATGCCACCCTGGAAATCAGCCAGCACGCCAACGTCTACGGCCCCAAGGACGGCTTCAGCTACAGCTCGCCGGTGGGCAGCTTCCCGGCCAATGCCTTCGGCGTGTACGACATGCACGGCAACGTCTACGAGTGGGTCGCCGACTGCTACCACAACAGCTACCAGGGCGCGCCGGCCGACGGCAGCGCCTGGGGCCAGGCCAGCCGCGCCGAAGGCAGCTGCAAGGTGGTGAGCATCCGCGGCAACGACTGGGGCGAGGCGCCGATCTTCTCGCGCTCGGGCAACCGCAACACCAACACCCCCGAGCGCCTGGGCGACTGGCTGGGCTTCAGGGTGGCCCGCGAGCTGTAGGCCCGGGGCTTAAATTGCCCTCCCGGCCACTCGTCCTAACGGTGTACTCACGCCTCTGATCCAGGAAACCAACATGACCTCCAAACCCCGCGGGGCCCTGAGCGAGCTGTTCACCCTGCTCAAACCCTTCTGGCCGATCGTCAGCCTGTCGATTGTCATGGGCATGGTCGGTGGCCTCAGCGTCACCGCGCTGCTGGCCACCATCAACAGCGGCCTGCACGCCGAAGGCGGCCTGAGCAACAGCGTGGTGCTGGGCTTTGCCGGGCTGTGCGCACTGGCCCTGGCCAGCTCGATCTGCTCGGACATCGGCACCAACTACGTCGGCCAGCACATCATCGCCAAGCTGCGCAAAGCCCTGGGCGAAAAGGTGCTGTCGGCGCCGATCGAGCAGATCGAACGCTTTCGCAGCCACCGCCTGATCCCGGTACTGACCCACGACGTCGACACCATCAGCGACTTCGCCTTCGCCTTCGCGCCGCTGGCCATCTCGCTGACCGTGACCCTGGGCTGCCTGGGCTACCTGGCCACGCTGTCGCTGCCGATGTTCCTGATGATGCTGCTGGCGATCGGCATCGGCAGCGTCATCCAGTACATCGCCCGCGGCCGCGGCATCAAAGGCTTCATGGCCGCCCGCGATGCCGAAGACCGCCTGCAGAAGCACTACCACGCGGTGGCCGAGGGGGCCAAGGAACTGCGCATCCACCGCCCCCGGCGCCAGCGCATGTTCCGCCAGGGCATCCAGGACACCGCCGACGAGATCTGCGCCACCCAGGTGCGCTCGATCAACACCTTCGTGATCGCCAAGAGCTTCGGCTCGATGCTGTTCTTCGTGGTCATCGGCCTGGGCCTGACCTTGCAGTTCCTCTGGCCGAGCGCCGACCCCAAGGCCATCAGCGGCTTCGTCCTGGTGCTGCTGTACATGAAAGGCCCGCTGGAGCACCTGATCGGCACCTTGCCGGTGGTCAGCCGCGCGCAAATAGCCTTTCGCCGCATCGCCGAGCTGTCCGAGCAGTTCTCCTCGCCCGAGCCGCACCTGCTGCTGCAAGACCCTGGCAGCAAGCCGGTGGCGGTCGACAGCCTGGAGTTGCGCGAGGTGAACTACATCTACCCGCCAAGCCCCGGCGCCCAGCCCTTCCAGGTCGGGCCGGTGAACCTGCGCATCAACCACGGCGACATCGTCTTCGTGGTCGGCGAGAACGGCTGCGGCAAGACCACCCTGATCAAGCTGCTGCTGGGCCTGTACCCGCCGCAGCACGGGCAGATCCTGCTCAACGGCCAGGCCATCGACGCCGCCCGGCGCGACGACTACCGCCAGCTGTTCACCACGGTGTTCGCCGACTACTACCTGTTCGATGACGTGGTGCAGGGCGACACGCACATCCCCGACGATGCCAACCGCTACCTCGAGCGCCTGGAGATCGCCCACAAGGTCAAGGTGCAAGACGGCGCATTCAGCACCACCGACCTGTCCACCGGCCAGCGCAAGCGCCTGGCGCTGATCAATGCCTGGCTGGAAGAGCGCCCGGTGCTGGTGTTCGACGAATGGGCCGCCGACCAGGACCCGACCTTCCGGCGCATCTTCTATACCGAGCTGCTGCCCGACCTCAAGCGCCTGGGCAAGACCATCATCGTCATCTCCCACGACGACCGCTACTTCGACATCGCCGACCAGCTGGTCCGCCTGCAGGCCGGCAAGGTCGTGGTCGAACGCGCCCCCGCCCTCGCCTGAAACCCACCTGGCGCGCCCCGTGCGCGCCGGGTGCGGCTGTTGCACCGCCCGCCTAAATCACCCCGCTGCCCCTTCGTCTCTCTCAATACGCTTAATTCTCCAGTGATGGCGAGACCGAGATGACACCCCACGACCACTCCACCGATGACGCGCTGCTGGCCCTGCTCTGCGGGCTCGACGAGCCCACCGCCACCCCTGCCGGCATCGTTGCCCTGGGCACCACGGACGCCCCGCTGTCCTTCGCCCAGGAGCAGCTCTGGCTGCTCGCCCAGCTCGACCCCGACGCCGCCACCTACAACCAGCCGCGCGCCTTCATGCTGCAGGGCACGTTGCGCGCCGCCGACCTGCAGCAGGCCCTGGACCGGGTGATCGATCGGCACGACATCCTGCGTTCGTGCATCCAGGAAATTCAGGGCCAGCCACGCCTGCGGGTGGAACGCGAGGCGCGCCTGAACCTGCGCAGCGTCGACCTGCGCGGCCAGCCGCAGGCCAGGCTGCAAGCGGCACTGGAGGCTGATGCCAGCACCCCGTTCGACCTCGCCCAGGCCCCGCTGCTGCGCGCCTGCCTGTACCAGCTGGACAGCGACCGCCATGTGCTGACGCTGACCAGCCACCACAGCATCAGCGATGCCTGGTCCAACCCGCTGCTGTTGCGCGACCTGGCGCAGGCGTATGCCAGCGGGCAGGCCTTGCCGCGCCCGGCCGTGCAGTACCACGACTTCGCCCACTGGCAGCGCGGCGCCTACCTGGCCAGCCCGGCGCAGGCCCAGGCCGCGCACTACTGGCGCGGCTACCTGGATGGCGGTATCACCCTGCTCGAACTGCCCACCGACCACCCCCGCGGCAGCCGCCCGCCACAGGCCGCCGGGGCCTGTGAATGGGCCATGGCGCCAGGCCTGTTCAACCAGCTCCAGGCCACTTGCCGCAGCCTTGGCCTGACCCCGTTCATGGTGCTGCTGGCGGCCTGGCAACTGGTGCTTGGCCGGCGCAGCGGCCAGGACGACTTCATCCTCGGCGTGCCCAATGCCGGGCGTAACCAGGAGCAGGTCCAGGAACTGATCGGCTACTTCGTCAACAGCCAGATCCACCGCGCCCGCCTCGACCCACGCCAGACCGTCGCCGGCCTGTTCGACCAGGTTCGCCGGCATGCCCTGGCCTGCCTGGAGCACGCCGACCACCCGCTGGAACACGTGCTTGCCGAGCAGCGCCAGGGCGCCAGCGGCGCGCTGTTCCACTGCCTGTTCAACTGGACCAGCGACAACGCCGAGCAGCCCGTCCCAAGCTTTGCCGGCCTGCGCATCGAGCCGCTGCCCAGCGCGCCCGCCAACGCCAAGTTCGACCTCAGCCTGAACATCCAGGCCGGCCGCGAGCAGTTGCGCATCACCCTGGAATACGACGCCACGCTGTTCGACGCCGCCACCGCCCAGCGCCTGGGCCAGGACTGGCTGGCGCTGCTGCAGGCCATGCTCGACCACCCGCACTGCGCGCTCGGCGAGCTGCAGCTGCCGTCCACCGCCCAGCACCAGCAACAGCAGCAAGACTGGAACGCCACCGCCCAGGCCTACCCCAGTGCGCCGTCGATCCATGCCCTGGTCGAAGCCCAGGTACGCAGCACCCCCGACGCCACCGCGCTGCTGTTCGGCGACACTACGCTGACCTATGCCCAGCTCAACCGCCAGGCCAACCAGCTGGCCCATGCCCTGATTGCCCATGGCGTGCGCCAGGACACCCCGGTCGGCATCGCCGCCGAGCGCAGCCTGGAGCTGGTGGTCGGCCTGCTGGCGATCCTCAAGGCCGGCGGCGCCTATGTGCCGCTGGACCCTGAATATCCCGCCGAGCGCTTGAGCTACATGTTCGATGACAGCAGCATCGGCCTGCTGCTGACCCAATCGCACCTGCGCGATCAGCTGCCGCTGCCGGCCGGCCTGCCCGTGCTGCTGCTCGACACCGCGCAAACCGCGCAGCCCGAGCACGACCCGCAACTGCCGAGCACGCCCGAGCAACTGGCCTACGTCATCTACACCTCCGGCTCCACCGGCCGCCCCAAGGGCGCAGGCAACAGCCACCAGGCCCTGGCCAACCGCCTGCAGTGGATGCAGACCGCCTACGGCCTGGACGCCAACGACACGGTGCTGCAGAAAACCCCGTTCAGCTTCGACGTGTCGGTATGGGAGTTCTTCTGGCCGCTGATCACCGGCGCCCGCCTGGCCATCGCCGCGCCGGGCGACCACCGCGACCCGGCGCGCCTGGTGCAGTTGATCGAACAGCACCAGGTCACCACCCTGCACTTCGTGCCCTCGATGCTCCAGGCCTTCCTGCTCGATGGCGAAATGGCCCGCTGCACCGGCCTGCAACGCATCATCTGCAGCGGTGAAGCTCTGCCGGTGGAAGCCCAGTTGCAGGTGTTCGAGCATCTGCCGCAGGCGCGCCTGTACAACCTCTACGGCCCCACCGAGGCGGCCATCGACGTCACTCACTGGACTTGCCGCGACGAAGGCAAGACCAGCGTGCCGATCGGCATCCCCATCGCCAACCTGGGTTGCTGGATCCTCGATGCCGGCCTGCAGCCGCAGGCAGCCGGGGTGATCGGCGAGCTGTACCTGAGCGGCGCAGGCCTGGCCCGCGGCTACCACCGGCGCCCGGCCCTGACCGCCGAACGCTTCGTGGTCTGCCCGTTCCGCGCCGGCGAACGCATGTACCGCACCGGCGACCTGGCGCGCTACCGCGCCGATGGCGTGATCGAATACTGCGGGCGCATCGACCATCAAGTGAAAATCCGCGGCCTGCGCATCGAACTGGGCGAGATCGAAGCGCGGCTGATGGAGCAGCCAGCCATCCATGAAGCCGCCGTGCTGGCCGTGGACAACCAGCTGGTGGCCTACCTGGTACCCAAGGCCGGCCAGATGGCGCCCGATCGCCAGCAACTGAGCCAGGCCCTGCTGGCCCACCTGCCCGACTACATGGTGCCCAACCACTGGCTGCTGCTCGACGCCATGCCCCTGAGCCCCAACGGCAAGCTCGACCGCAAGGCCCTGCCGCCGCTGAGCGGGCAGCCACAGCAGGCCGCCTACCTGGCGCCGACCAGCGCCCTGCAACGCCAGGTCGCGGCCACCTGGGCCGAGCTGCTCAAGGCCGAGCGCGTGGGCCTGGCCGACGACTTCTTCGCCCTCGGCGGCCACTCGCTGCTGGTGGCGCGGGTGGTTTCGCGCCTGCGCCACGAGCTGGCCCTGGAGTTCCCCCTGCGCCTGCTGTTCGACCAGCCGCGCCTGGGCGATTTCTGCCAGGCACTGGCCAGCCTGCAAAGCGCCACGCCCGCCACCATCCACGCCCAGGCCGAGCGCGAGCAGCTGCCGCTGTCCTTCGCCCAGGAACGCCAGTGGCTGTTGTGGAAGCTCGACCCGGCCAGCACCGCCTACCACATCCCCAGCGTGCTGCGCCTGCAAGGCCCGCTGGACGTCGCCGCGCTGAACCATGCCTTCGACCGGTTGATCGAGCGCCACGAAAGCCTGCGCACCGCCTTCACCCTCGACGGCGCCCAGCCACGCCAGCAGGTGCTCGCCCCCTGGTCGCTGGCGCTGCAGGCGCAGCCACTGGAGGCCGCCGCCCGCGAAGCCTTCGTCGGCAACCTGCTCGGCCAGCCCTTCGACCTGGCCAGCGGCCGCCTGCTGCGCGTCGGCCTGGCGCAAGTGGCCGCCGATGAACACCTGCTGGTGCTGGTGCAGCACCACATCGTTTCCGATGCCTGGTCGATGCAGGTGATGGTTCGCGAGCTGTGCGCGCTCTACCAGGGCCAGGCCCTGGCGCCACTGCCGCTGCAATACGCCGATTTCGCCGCCTGGCAACGCAGCTGGCTCGAAGCGGGCGAGCGCGAGCGCCAGCTGGCCTACTGGCGCACGCGCCTGGCCGGTGAAGCGCCGGTGCTGGAGCTGCCCTACGACCAGCCGCGCCGCGACGGCTCCAAGCGCCCGGCCGCACGCCTGCAACTGGCCCTGCCGGCGCCGCTGGGCGAGGCCCTGCAGCGCTTCGCCAGCGCCCGTCAGGCCACCACGCCGATGGTATTGCTGGCCGCCTGGCAAGCCGTCTTGCACCGCTACACCGGCCACGCAGACATCCGCATCGGCGTGCCGGTGGCCAACCGCAACCGCCTGGAAACCGAGCAACTGATCGGCTTCTTCGTCAACACCCTGGTACTGCGTGCCGACTGCAGCGCCGACCTGTCGTTCGCCGGGCTGCTGGCCCAGACCCGCCAGGCGATGATCGAGGCCCAGGACCACCAGGACCTGCCCTACGAGCAACTGCTGGAACACCTGATGCCGCAACGCGGCGCGCAGCAGGCGTTGTTCCAGGTGCTGTACAACCACCACCAGGCCGCCGACGCCGCGCATCTCGGCGGGCTGCGCCTGGAGGCCCTGGACAGCCAGCCGCAGCAGGCCCAGTTCGACCTGGCGCTGAGCACAGCCCAGGGTGAACATGGCCTCAGCGCCGCCTTCACCTACGACCGCGACCTGTTCGACGCCGCCACCCTGCAACGCCTGGCCAACCACTGGCAGGCCCTGCTCGAACAGGCCCTGCAGCACCCCGAGCTGCCGCTCGCGCGCCTGGCCATGCTCGCCCCGGCCGAGCGCCTGCAGGCCCAGGAGGCATGGAATGGCGACGCTGTTTCGCACCCGCAAAGCCAGGCCCTGGCCGAACGCATCGAAGCCCAGGCCCAACGCCGGCCGCAGGCCGTCGCCTTGCGCTATCAGGGCCAGGCCCTGAGCTACGCCGAGCTCAACCTGCGCGCCAACCGCCTGGCGCATCGCCTGATCGCCGCCGGTGTGGGCGCCGATGTGCCGGTTGGCCTGGCCGCCGAGCGCGGCTTCGAGATGATCGTCGGCCTGCTGGCCATCCTCAAGGCCGGCGGCGCCTACGTGCCGCTCGACCCTGCGCACCCGGCCGAACGCCTGGCATTCGTGGTCAGCGACAGTGGCCTCAAGGTACTGCTGGCCCAACCCGGCCTGCTCACCGAGCTGCCAGCGGGCAACCTGCTGCGCCTGGACCTCGACGCAGCCCATGCAGAGCAACCCACGCACAACCCGGCGCCACGCAGCGGCGTCGACAACCTCGCCTACATCATCTACACCTCCGGCTCCACCGGCCTGCCCAAAGGCACCCTGCTCAGCCAGCGCAACGTGCTGCGGCTGTTCAGCGCGTGCGACCGCTGGTTCCACTTCGACCATGAAGATGTCTGGACCCTGTTCCACTCCTTCGCCTTCGATTTCTCGGTGTGGGAAATCTTCGGCGCGCTGCTGCACGGCGGGCGCCTGGTGATCGTGCCGCAAACCCTCAGCCGCGACCCGCAAGGTTTCCTGCAACTGCTGGTGAACGAGCGCGTCAGCGTGCTCAACCAGACCCCTTCGGCGTTCAAGCCGCTGACCCAGGCCGCCTGCGCCAATGCCTCGCCAGCGCTGGCCCTGCGCCTGGTGATCTTCGGCGGCGAAGCCCTCGATGTGGCCGCCCTGCGCCCCTGGCTGGAACGCTTCGGCGAGCAGCGCCCGCGCCTGGTGAACATGTACGGCATCACCGAAACCACCGTGCACGTCACCTACCGGCCGATCACCCTGGCGGACCTGGCGCGCAACGTCAGCCCGATCGGCGAGCTGATCGACGACCTCAGCGGCTACCTGCTCGACGGCGAGCTCAACCCGGTGCCAGCGGGCTGCATCGGTGAGCTGTACATCGGCCAGGCCGGCCTTGCCCGCGGTTACCTCAACCGCGCCGGCCTCAGTGCCACGCGCTTTGTCGCCAACCCGTTCGCCGAGGCACCCGGCAGCCGCCTGTACCGCACCGGCGACCTGGCCCGCCGGCGCGGCGACGGCACCCTGGAGTACATCGGGCGCATCGACCAGCAGGTGAAGGTGCGCGGCTTCCGGATCGAGCTTGGCGAGATCGAAGCCCGGCTGCTGGCCCAGCCGGGCGTGGCCCAGGCCGTGGTGCTGGCCGCCCCAGGCCCGGCCGGCACGCGCCTGCTGGCGTACCTGGTGGCCCACCCCGGCCAGCCCCAGGACAGCGCCGCCCTGCGTGCCGCGCTCAAGGCGCAGATGCCCGACTACATGGTCCCGGCCCACTGCGTGTGGCTTGAGCAGTTGCCCCTGACCGTCAACGGCAAGCTCGACCGCAAGGCCCTGCCGGCGCCACCCGACAGCAATGCCGAACGCCCCTTGCGCGCCCCGCACACGCCCTTGCAGCAGCAGCTGGCGGGCATCTGGCAGCAGGTGCTGGGGGTTCAGGTGGTGGGCCTGGACGACGACTTCTTCGAACTCGGCGGCCACTCGCTGCTGGTGATCAACACCGTCTCGCGCATCCAGCTGGAGCTGGGCCGCGAGCTCACCCCGCAGGCGCTGTTCCAGCACCCCACCCTCGAAGCCCTGGCGCTTCACCTGGACACCACCACAACCGCGGTCGATGAACACAAGCTCGACACCCTCGAAGCCTGGCTCGACGAAATGGAGGAACACTGATGGACAGCACTACCGCTTCGAGGATTGCCAAGCGCTTCGTCCTGCTGCCGCTGGAAAAGCGCCGGCAGTACCTGCTGAAGATGCGCCAGGAGGGCCTGTCGCTGGCCAGCCTGCCGATCCCGCAGGTGCGCGAGGAATTCGTGCGCCTGCCGCTGTCCTACGCCCAGCAGCGCCAGTGGTTCTTGTGGCAGTTCGCGCGTGACTCCAGCGCCTACCACATCCCCTGCGCCCTGCGCCTGCGCGGCGCGCTGGACACCGCCGCCCTCCAGGCCAGCCTGGCGCAGTTGGTGCGCCGGCATGACAGCCTGCGCACCCGCTTCGTCGAGGACGAGCTGGGCGTCGCCCAACAGGTGGTGGCGGCAGACGACCTGCCGCTGCAGGTGACCCCGCTGCACGAGGCCGCCGTGCAGGCCTACATCCAGGACCGCGCGCGCGAGCCCTTCGACCTGGCCAACGGCGCCCTGCTGCGCGCCGAACTGCTGCGCCTGGGCGACGACGACCATGTCCTGCTGCTGGTGCAGCACCACATCGTCAGCGATGGCCGCTCGATGCAGGTGATGGTCAAGGAACTGACCCATTGCTACGCCCGCTTCAGCCAGGGCCAGCCGAGCCAGCTTGGCGAATTGCCGCTGCAGTACGCTGACTACGCCATCTGGCAACGCCACTGGATGGAAGCCGGCGAGCAGGAGCGCCAGCTCGACTACTGGCGCCAGCGCCTGGGCAGCGAGGTGCCGGTGCTGGAGCTGCCGCTGGACCGCCCGCGCCCGAGCGTGCAGCGCTTCGAAGGCGCACGCCTGCCGCTGGCGATCTCGCCAGCCGTGGCGCAGGCCGTGCGCCATTGCGCCCAGGCCCACCAGGCCACGCCGTTCATGGTGCTGCTGGCATCGTTCATGGCCCTGCTGCACCGCTACACGCGCCAGCAGGACATCCGCATCGGCGTGCCCAGCGCCAACCGCAACCGGGTCGAGACCGAAGACCTGATCGGCTACTTCGTCAACACCCTGGTCATCGACGGCCAGTGCCAACCAACCCTGTCGTTCAGCCGGCTGCTCGACCAGGTCAAGGCCACCACGCTGCAGGCCCAGGCGCACCAGGACCTGCCCTTCGAGCAACTGGTCGAGGCGCTGCAGCCAGAACGCAACCTCAGCCACAACCCGCTGTTCCAGGTGATGTTCAACCACCAGGTCGATGCGGCCCAGCACAGCGCCCCGGCAGCCGGGCACGGCCTGCACATCGAGCCGCTGGCCCTGGCTGGCGAAACCGCGCAACTGGACCTGACCCTCAATACCCACGAGGATGCCCAGGGCCTGAGCGCCAGCTTCACCTATGCCAGCGCCCTGTTCGACCACGCCACCGTCGAGCGCCTCGGCCAGCATTGGCTGCGCCTGCTGCAGCAGATGCTCGCAGCGCCCGCGCAGGCCATCGGCGAAGTCGACCTGCTGGCCGCCGATGAGCGCCGGCAACTGCTGCAACAGTGGAACGACACCGCCCACCGCTACCCGCAAGCACCGTCGATCCATGCCCTGTTCGAAGCCCAGGCGCGCAGCACCCCAGACGCCACCGCGCTGCTGTTCGGCGACACCACCCTGACCTATGCCCAGCTCAACCGCCAGGCCAACCAGCTGGCCCATGCCCTGATTGCCCAAGGCGTGCGCCAGGACACCCCAGTCGGCATCGCCGCCGAACGCAGCCTGGAGCTGGTGGTCGGCCTGCTGGCGATCCTCAAGGCCGGCGGCGCCTATGTGCCGCTGGACCCTGAATACCCCGCCGAGCGCCTGAGCTACATGTTCGAAGACAGCGGCATCGGCCTGCTGCTGACCCAGTCGCACCTGCGCGATCAGCTGCCGCTGCCAGCCGGTTTACCGGTGCTGCTGCTCGACACCGCGCAAACCGCGCAGCCCGAGCACGACCCGCAACTGCCCTGCACGCCCGAGCAACTGGCCTACGTCATCTACACCTCCGGCTCCACCGGCCGCCCCAAGGGCGCCGGCAACAGCCACCAGGCCCTGGCCAACCGCCTGCAGTGGATGCAGGCTGCCTACAAGCTGGACGCCTGCGACACCGTGCTGCAGAAAACCCCGTTCAGCTTCGACGTGTCGGTGTGGGAGTTCTTCTGGCCGCTGATCACCGGCGCCCGCCTGGCCATCGCCGCGCCGGGTGACCACCGCGACCCGGCGCGCCTGGTGCAACTGATCCACCAGCACCAGGTCACCACCCTGCACTTCGTGCCCTCGATGCTCCAGGCCTTCCTGCTCGACGAGCAGGTCGCCACCTGTAGCGGCCTGCAACGCATCGTTTGCAGTGGCGAAGCGCTGCCGGTCGACGCCCAGCAGCAGGTGTTCGCGCGCCTGCCACAGGCGAAGCTGTACAACCTCTACGGCCCCACCGAAGCGGCCATCGACGTCACCCACTGGACTTGCCGCGACGAAGGCAAGACCAGCGTGCCGATCGGCACGCCGATCGCCAACCTGGCCTGCTGGGTGCTCGACGCCGGCCTGCAGCCGCAGCCTGCCGGGGTCATCGGCGAGCTCTACCTCGGCGGCGCAGGCCTGGCCCGCGGCTACCACCAGCGCCCGGCGCTGACCGCCGAGCGCTTCGTCGCCTGCCCGTTCCAGCCCGGCGCACGCATGTATCGCACCGGCGACCTGGCGCGTTACCGCACCGATGGTGTGATCGAATACTGCGGGCGCATCGACCACCAGGTGAAGATTCGCGGCCTGCGCATCGAACTGGGCGAGATCGAAGCACGCCTGATGGAACAGCCGGCCATCCATGAAGCTGCGGTGCTGGCCGTGGACAACCAGCTGGTCGCCTACCTGGTGGCCAAGGCCGGCCAGCCCGCGCCCGATCGCCAGCAACTGAGCCAGGCCCTGCTGGCCCACCTGCCCGACTACATGGTGCCCAACCACTGGCTTTTCCTCGACAGCATGCCGCTGAGCCCCAACGGCAAGCTCGACCGCAAGGCCCTGCCCAAGCCCGGCGCGGCCCAGCCACAGGCGAGCTACAGCGCCGCCGAGGATGATATGCAGGCGCGCCTGGTGCAGGTCTGGCAGCGGGTGCTCAAGCGTGAGCAAGTGGGGATCGACGACAACTTCTTCGAGCTCGGCGGCGATTCGATCGTGTCCATCCAGCTGGTCAGCCACGCCCGCCGTGACGGCCTGCACTTCACCCCCAAGGACCTGTTCAGCCACCAGACCGTGCGCACCCTGGCGCGCGTCACCCAGACCCAGGCGCAAGCGGCGCAGGCCACTTACCTGCCGGCCCGTGGCAACAGCCTGTTGCTGCCGATGCAGCAGCAGTTCTTCGCCCTGGCCATGCCCGAGGCGCAGCGCTGGAACCAGTCGGTGATGCTCACGGCCAGCCAGGCGCTGGCCCCGGCCCACGTGCGCCAGGCGCTGCACGCCCTGGTGGCGGCCCACGATGCCCTGCGCCTGCGCTTCACTGAAGCTCAGGGCCAGTGGCAAGCCCAGTTCGGCGAACAGCCGCCCGGCGCTGACCTGCTCTGGCAATTCGACCCCAGCCTCGGCGAAACCTGGCAGGCCCTGTGCGACCGCGCCCAGGGCAGCCTGGACCTCGCCCAAGGCCCGCTGCTGCGCGCCGTGCTGGGCGAAGACCAGGGCCAGGTACGCCTGCTGCTGGTGATCCATCACCTGGCCGTGGACGGCGTGTCCTGGCGCATCCTGCTCGAAGACCTGCACAGCGCCTACACCCAGGCCAGCGCCGGCCAGCCTTGCCAGTTGCCGCCGCGCACTCTGCCGGTCCAGGACTGGGCGCTGCGCCTGCAGGCCTATGCGCAGAGCCCGGCCGGCGAGCAGGAGGCGGCATTCTGGCAACGCCAGGGCAGCGGCATCGACACTGCCCTGCCCGCGCTCGACACAACGGCGCCGCTGCGCGTGCGTGACAGCCAGAGCGTCACCACCCACCTGGACGCCGAAAGCACCACACGCCTGCTCAAGCAATGCCCGGCGGCCTATCGCACGCAGATCAACGACCTGCTGCTCGCCGCCCTGGCGCGCGTGCTGCAGCGCTGGACCGGCGCCCGCGAGCACCTGGTGGAGCTCGAAGGCCATGGCCGCGAAGCCTTTGCCGACGACGAAGCCGACCTGACCCGCACGGTCGGCTGGCTCACCAGCCTGTACCCGGCGCGCATCAGCGCCGGCGACTCGCTGGCCGAGGCGATCATGCTGACCAAGGAGCAGCTGCGTAGCCTGCCCGGCAAAGGCGCGTTCTTCGGCGCCCTGCGCAGCTATGCCCGCCCGGCGCTGCGCGAAGCCTTGAACGCCTTGCCCGCCGCGCGCATCACCTTCAACTACCTCGGCCAGTTCGACAGCGGCAACGACGATGCCAACGCCCTGCTGAGCCCCACCCCGGCAGACAAAGGCCGCGAGCAGCACCCGGACGCCCCGCTGCAGAACTGGCTGGCGCTCAATGGCCAGGTCTTCGACGGCGAGCTGCGCCTGAACTGGCGCTTCAGCCCGCTGATGTTCGACCCGGCGCAAATGCAGCAACTGGCCGACGACTACGCCGGCGAGCTGCGCGCCGTGATCGCCCTGTGCGGCCAGGGCCTGCGCATCGGCCTGACCCCCTCCGACGTGCCGCTGGCGCACCTGACCCAGGCCCAACTGGCCACGCTGCCGCTGCCCTGCGAGCAGGTCGAGGACATCTACCCGCTGACCACCGTGCAGCAGGGCATGCTGTTCCACACCCAGGACAGCGGCGACGGCGACTTCTACATCAACCAGACCAGCGTGGCGGTCGAGGGCCTGCACGCCGAGCGCTTCATCACCGCCTGGGGCCAGCTGGTGGAACGCCACGAGATGCTGCGCAGCGCCTTCTGGCAGGCAGCGCACCTGCGCGAGCCGCTGCAGGTGGTGCTGCGCCAGGGCCGGCTCGACGCCCGTGAACAGGACTGGCGCGGCCAGGCCTGCGACCCGGCGCGCCTGGCCGCGGCCGCCGAAGCCGAGCGCCGCCGCCCCTTCGACCTGCTCGCCCCGCCCTTGCTGCGCCTGCTGCTGGTGCGCCTGGACGACGAGCGCCACCAACTGATCCTGACCAGCCACCACATCCTCATGGATGGCTGGAGCCAGTCGCGCCTGCTCGGCGAGCTGTTCCAGTGCTACGCAGGCCAACCCCTGCCGGCCCGGCAAGGCCGCTACAGCGACTACATCCGCTGGCTGCAGGCACCGGCCCAACAACACAGCGAAGCCTTCTGGCGCCCGCGCCTGGCCGAGCTGCAGGGGCCAACGCAACTGACCGGTGCCGCCGGCACCCGCAGCCGCTCGGGCGCACAAGGCCACCAGGCGCTGTACCTGCACTGGGACGAGCAGCGCACCCGCCGCCTGCGCGAGCAGGCCCAGCGCCTGCGGGTCACCCCCAACACCCTGGTGCAAGCCGCCTGGGTACTGCTGCTGCAGCGCTACACCGGGCAGCCGACCGTGTGCTTCGGCGCCACGGTGTCCGGGCGCCCGGCGAGCCTGGCCGGCGCCGACAGCCTACTGGGGCTGTTCATCAATACCTTGCCGATCATCCAGACCCCGCACCCGGCGCAACCTGTTCACGCCTGGCTGCAACAGCTGCAGACCTGCAACCTGCAAGTGCGCGACCACGAGCACACGCCGCTGGTGGACATCCAGCGCTGGGCCGAAAGCAACGGCCAGGCCTTGTTCGACAGCATCATCGTGTTCGAGAACTACCCGATCGACGAGCGCCTGCAGTCGGCCGGTGACGCCGGCCTGCGCTTCGGCGAGGCGCAGCTGCGCGATGTCACCAACTACCCGATGGACCTGGCCGTGCACCTGAACACGCGCCTGCGCATCGAGTTCCTGTACCGCCTGGACCACTTCCAGGCGCACCAGGTCGAGGCCCTGCGCGGCCACTACGAGGCCTTGCTGGAAAGCCTGCTGGGCAACCCCGATGCCGCCATCGGCACCCTCGGCCTGCCGGTCGCCAGCACCCAGCCGCCGCAGCTGGCAAGTGCTGCGCCACAGCCGGACCTGGCCGCGCTGATCGGCCGCCACGCCAGCCTGCGCCCCGAGCAGGTCGCCGTGCGCTGCGACGGTCGCGCGCTGAGCTACGCCCAGCTGGAGCAGCAGGCCAACCGCCTGGCCTGGACCCTGATCGAACGCGGCATCGGCCGTGAGGACCGGGTCGGCATCGCCCTGGGCCGTTCGGTGGCCACGATCGTCGCCTTCTACGGGGTGATGAAGGCCGGCGCCGCCTACGTGCCGCTGGACATCGACTACCCTGCCGAACGCCTGCAGTGGATCATCGGCGATGCCGACGTCGCCCTGCTGCTGACCGAGCAGGCCATCGGCGAGCGCCTGGGGGTGCCTGCGCAAAGGCGCCTCGACCTGGACCGGGCGCAGCTGTCGTCGAGCGACCACGACCCGGCCCTCAAGGCCCTGGGCGAGCAGCTCAGCTACATGATCTACACCTCCGGCTCCACCGGTAACCCCAAGGGCGTGGCCGTGGCGCGCGGCCCGCTGCGCATGCACTGCCAGGCGATCATCGAACGCTACGAAATGACCCCGGCCACCCGCGAGCTGCTGTTCATGTCGTTCGCCTTCGACGGTGCCCAGGAGCGCTGGCTGTCGACGCTGGTCAGCGGCGGCCAGCTGGTGATCCGCGGCAACACCCTCTGGACCCCGCAGGAGACCTGGGACGTGCTGCACGCCGAGGCGATCAGCATCGCCTGCTTCCCGCCGGCCTACCTGCAGCAACTGGCCGAGTACGGCCAAGGCCAGCCGACCCCGCCGCCGGTGCGCATCTACTGCTTCGGCGGCGATGCGGTGGCCGACGCCAACTTCGAGCTGGTCAAGCAGGTGCTCAAGCCCCAGTACCTCACCAACGGCTATGGCCCGACCGAAACCGTGGTCACCCCGCTGCTGTGGAAAGCGCCGGCCAGTGCCCACTGCGACGCGGTGTATGCACCGATTGGCGAGGCGGTGGGCAAGCGCACGCTGTATGTGCTCGACGATTGCCTGAACCCGCTGCCGGTGGGCCTTGCCGGTGAGCTGTACATCGGTGGCGAAGGCGTGGCGCGGGGTTACCACCGCCGCCCGGGGCTGAGCGCCGAGCGCTTCGTCGCCGACCCGTTCAGCCACTGCGGCGGGCGCCTGTACCGCACGGGCGACCTGGTGCGCCAGCGCCCGGACGGCGTGTTCGACTACCTCGGGCGCCTGGACAACCAGGTGAAGATCCGCGGTTTTCGCATCGAGCTGGGGGAAATCGAAGCGCGCCTGCGTGACGTCCCCGGCGTGCTCGATGCGGTGGTGGTGGCCCGCGAGGCGGCCAGCGGCAAGCAGCTGGTCGGCTACGTGGTGCGCAGCGAGGGCGAGCGCGCCACCGCGCCGCTGCTCGAACACCTGCGCCAGGTGCTGCCGGACTACATGGTGCCGGCCCAGCTGATGGTGCTCGATGCCCTGCCGCTGACCCCCAACGGCAAGGTCGACCGCCGTGCGCTGCCCGAGCCGAGCCAGCCCGCGCGCGCTTACCAGGCGCCCGCCGACCCGCGCCAGCAGGCCCTGGCGGCCATCTGGGCCGAGGTGCTGGGGCTGGATCAGGTTGGCGTGAGCGACCACTTCTTCGAGCTCGGCGGCGATTCGCTGGGCGTGCTCAAGGTGCTGTCGCGCCTGCGCAACCAGCCGGAGCTTGGCCTGAACCTGAAGCTGCGCGACCTGATCGCCCGGCCGACCATTGCCCAGCTGTGCCCGGCCAGCGACCAGCCCCAGGCCGCGCTCGACCCGCTGTTGCTGCTCAACCGCAAAATCGAGCAGCAGGCGCCGCTGTTCTGCCTGCACGCAGGTTTCGGCACGGTGTTCGACTACCGCCCGCTGGCCCAGCGCCTGGACGGCCTGTGCAGCGTCTACGGCCTGCAGAACCGCATGCTGCTCGACCGCCAGTGGCAGGACGAATCGCTGGAGGCCATGGCCATCGACTACGCCCAGTACATCCGCCAGAAGCAGCCACAAGGGCCGTACCGCCTGCTCGGCTGGTCGCTGGGCGGCACGCTGGCGATGCTGGTCAGCCGCGAGCTGGAAAGCCAGGGGCAGCAGGTCGAGCTGCTGGGCCTGGTGGACACCTACCTGCCGGGCGAAGCTGACGCTGCGCTGGATGAGGACTGCGCTGGCGACCTGCAGGCCTTCCTCGCGGTGGTCAGCGGCTGCCCTGCGGCCAGCCTGCCGCTGCTGTCGGCGCCGGCCGATGCCGATGCGGCGCAGTGGCAGCGGTTGATCGAACAGAGCCTGCACGGTGTCGAGGCCAGCAGCCTGCCATCGAGCGAGGAACTGGCCCGCACCTTCGTCGCGGCCATGACCCTCAAGCGCCTCTCGCTGCAGTTGCACGCCCTGCCGGAGGTGGCCGCGCGCCTGGACTGCTGGTGGGCGAGCAGTTGCAATGCCGAGCATGCCCAGGCTTTCGAAGCGAACCGCGCAGTGCGCTCCAGCCAGCGCCTGAATGCCGACCACTACGCCATCGTCGGCCATGGCGCGCTGCTCGACGCCGTGCACGAGCGCCTGCACAAGGTGACTGCGCCAGCGCTCTGAACCAACGCCCGGCCGCGCTCTGCGCCGGGCCTTTTTCATCGATTTAAGGAATACCTGAATGTCCCTGGACAGTGACCTTGAAGCCTTCCTGGAATTGGCCGAACTCGGCCGCCTGACCGGCAAGAGCCAGCCCATGCACGCGCTGAGCGTGGCCCAGGCGCGGGCGGAATTCGCCAACACCTCGCGCCTGCTCGACCCGGACCCACCGGCGCATGTCGAGGTGAGCGAGCTGTTGTTCGCCACCCGCGATGGCGCGCAGTTGCCCGCCCGCCTCTACCGCCGCCCGGGCATCACGCCCAAGGCCACGCTGGTGTACCTGCATGGCGGCGGTTATGTGGTCGGCAGCCTCGACTCGCACGATTGCGTCTGCCGTCGCCTGGCCTGCCTGGGCGATTATGCGGTGTTCGCGCCGGAGTATCGGCTGGCCCCGGAGCAGCCGTTTCCGACGGCCCTGCATGATTGCCAGGATGCCGCGCAGTGGTTGCACGACAATGCCGATGCACTGCAGCTACAAGCGACGGACCTGGTGCTGGCCGGCGACAGTGCCGGCGCGACCCTGGCCACGGTGATGGCGATTACCGCAGCCGGGCAAGCGCAGGGCATGCCGGTGAAGGCGCAGCTGCTGTTCTATCCGGTGGCGCACAGCACGACCCACCGCGATTCGCACCAGCGCTATGCCGAAGGGTACCTGCTGGAGACTGCGACGCTGGACTGGTTCTATGCGCACTACCTGGGCAGCACCCAGGCCCAGGACGACTGGCGCGCTTCGCCATTGCTGCACCCGGCATTGCCGGCCATGGCGCCGGCCTATGTCAACCTGGCGCAGTACGACCCGCTGTTCGATGAAGGCTTGGCGTATGCCGGCAAGCTCGAAGCCAGTGGCACCCCGACCACCCTGCGCATCGAAGCCGGCCTGACCCATGATTTTCTGCGGATGTCGGGGATTACCGGGGCCAGTGGCGAAGTGTACGCGGCGGCTGGGCGATGGTTGGAGGGGGTTTTGGGCTAGCCGCGGCATCTCTTGGGGTAGTGAGATCGAGCGCCGCCCGCGCGGCGCATCGCGGATGAATCCGCTCCTACATTTGTTGCAACGTGCCACGGTCTGTCAGGCCATGTTTGTCCGCCTTTGGTGCCCCCCGAGAAATCACGTCGTACAAAAAAAGGCTTACAACCATGGCCTATCAGGCATAGGTACGTTGCAACAAATGTAGGAGCGGATTCATCCGCGATGCGCCGCGCGGGCGGCGCTCGATCTCACAAACACCCAAAAACCCAAGGCAAGCACAAAAAACCGGGGCAAGCCCCGGTTTTTTTCTACCCCTTCAGCCCTCAGTACGTAGCCCGTACCGTCAGCATGAAGTTGCGCGGGTCGCCATAGGTATTGCCATAGGTCGAGGTCCCGACGGTCTGGTAGTACTTCTTGTCGAACAGGTTGTTGCCGTTGAGCGCCACGTTCCAATGCTCGTCGATGCGGTAGTCGACCATCGCATTCCAGATCGCATAGCCGCCCTGCTGGTACTCGAACGGCACACTGGCCTGCACCACGTTGCCCAGGCTGTCGTAGGTCGCCGCAGTGCCGCTGACGTGGGTCGCGCTCTGGATATCCACCCCACCCCCAACGCGGAAGTCGTTCAGCACGCCCGGCAGGCGGTAGGTGGTGAACAACTTGGCCAGGTGCTTGGGCGTCACGGTGCTCAGCGCAGAGCCGGTGTCGCGGTTCTTGTTCAGGTTCAGGGTGTAGCTGGCCATCATCATCCACTCCGGCAGGATCTCGCCGGAAATTTCCATGTCGATGCCCTTGCTGACCGTCTCGCCGCCGTTGACGTAGCAGCAGTTGCCGCCGAACAGCACCTGGCTGAGCGGGTAGTTGGCATCCTGCACGGCCTGGTCTTCACGCTTGGTGTAGTACAGCGCGATGCTGGTGTTCACCGCACCGCCAAACAGCTCGCCCTTGATCCCGGTTTCGTAGGTCTTGCCCTTCATCGGGTCGAGGGTGGAACCGGAAGTCGGCGGGCCGGCCATCAGGTTCTGCTGTGGCTTGTAGATTTCCGCGTAGCTGGCGTAGGCCGCCCACTCATCGTTCAGGTCGTAGACGATGCCCCCGAACGGCGTGACCTTGGTCGGCTCGCGCATGTCCACCCGCGATTGCTGGGTCCAGACGCCGGCGGCGTTGGCGCTCTGGTAGGTCTGGTCGAACTTGTAGCGCTGCACCCGCGCCCCGAGGATCACGTGCAGCGGCTCGGCCACCTGCAGGCGCAGGCTCGAGTACAGGCCGTACTGGGTCTGGCTGTTGGGCTTGTAGTCGCGGCTGATGTTCGGCCGCGCACCGGGGTCGTCCCATGGCGTGGAGTTGGGGTCGAAGACGTTGACCGGGCCACCGGCGGTGGTGAAGCGGCCGGTACCTTGCCAGCGGCTGTCGATTTCCTGGTAGTCGGCGCCCACCACCAGGCGGTGGTCGAGGCCGAACATGCTGAAGTCGCCGGAGAGGTTGGCGTCCCAGAGGTGCTGTTCGCTCCACTGGGTGACCCAGGTGCCATAGCGGGTCACGCCGGTACCGGTGACCGGGTTGACCGAGCCCAGGGTGGTGGCGTTGTTGGTGTCGATGGTGTCGTAGATGTTGGTGTAGCTGAGGTTGAGCTTCCAGTCGTCGTTCAGGCGGTGGTCGACCTTGGCGAAGTACTCGCGCGAGTAGCCATCGGCGTAGGCCCAGGTGGTGGACAGGCCGGTGTGGCGCGGCAGGCCCAGGTCGACCCCGTTGCTGTAGCGCGGCACGGCCGAGGCGGTACCGGTTTCGTGCACCTTGTTGTAGCGCATGCCGGCGGTGAGCATGGTGTCGTCGCTGACATCGGCCTCGAGCACGCCGTAGATCAGCGGCTTGTCGGTGGCGCGGTTGTCGACGAAGTACTGGCGGTCCTGGTAGGCCACCACCATGCGCCCGCGCAGCTTGCCGTCGAAGCCCAGCGGGCCGGTCACGTCCAGCTCGCTGCGGTAGTTGTCCCAGCTACCGGCCGAGGCGGTGAACTTGAGCTGGTAGAAGTCCAGCGGGCGCTTGCGCACCAGGTTGATGATGCCGCCCGGGTCGCCGGTGCCACCGAACAGGGCGCTGGAGCCGCGCAGCACTTCGACGTGGTCGAACTCGGCCAGGTCGTAGATGTTCGATGAATAGAAGCTGCCGGCGGTGGTGCCCAGGGCCATGGGCGCGGCGCCGTCGAGCTGGATGTTCTGGATCGGGAAGCCGCGCGAGTAGAAGTCCTGGATGCGGAACGTGGTGCTTTGCACGGTGACGCCCGGTACGGCCTTCATCGCATCGTTGATGTCGGTGATCTGGCGGTCTTCGATCAGCTGGCGGGTCACCACCGATACCGACTGCGGGGTTTCCTTCAGCGAGGTCGGGCTCTTGGAGCCGACGCTGGTCAGCCCCGGGGTGTAGGAGCCGGTGTTCTCGGTGGCCTGGCCCATCCCCTGGCCCATGATGGTGGTTTCGCCGATGACCATGGCGCCGGCGCCGATGCCGCTGCTGTCGGTGCTGATGAGCATCACCGAGTTGTTGTCGATGCGGTAGGTGAGGCCCGCGCCGGCGAGCAGTTGCGCAAGCGCCTTGTCCGGCTCCATGGTGCCGCTGACCTTGGGCGCACGCTTGCCGCTGACCAGGTCCGGCGAATAGATCATCTGCAGCCCGGTTTGCTGGCCGAGCGCGACCAGGGCCTGGTCCAGCGACTGGGCCGGAATGTCCACGGCCACCGGCTTGGCGTGCGCGTGCGCCATGGCCAGGCTCAGCACCAGGGCAGAAGCCCGCAGGCTCCACTTCGCTGGACCGGCGGCCAAGGCTGCCGCTTTGTTTCGCGTACGTTTGGACTTCATGTGCGCAACTGACTCCGACTGTTCTGTGAGTGTTGGGTTGACGGCCTCTGGGGGCCGTTTCAGGTACGAACCACGCGGCTGCAACAACGCGTTTGGTGAGGCTCATTAGTAAGACGCACGAACGTAAAAAAAACTGATAACTTTTTTCATTTACGTTCAACAATGGTCTACGCAGGCAAAAAAAGGCAGCCCGAGGGCTGCCTTTTCATCTGCCTTGTCGCCGGCCTAGGCCGTGGCGTTGTTGGCCTTGGCCAGCAGCCGGGCCTTTTCTTCCGGGCTCATGCGCTCCAGTTGCAGGCGTGCCTGGGCGATCTTCTGCAACTGCCCCTTGTTCGCCTCGCCCGCCTGCAGCGCTTCGGCCAGCCCGGCCACCGTCGGGTGCTCGAACACCAGCGCCGGGGCGATCTCGCAGTTGAGCAACTTGCGAATGCCGGCCACCAACTTGATGATCAGCAGCGAATGCCCGCCGGCAGCGAAGAAGTCGGTATGGATGCCGACCTTTTCACGCCCGAGCAACTGCGCCATGCGCTGGGCCAGCAGGCGCTGCAGGGCGTCCTGTGGCTCGTCCAGCGCCTCGCCCTGCCCGGCCTGGGCCGGCAACTGCGCCAGGGCGCGGCGGTCGAGCTTGCCGTTGGCCAGGCGCGGCAGGCTCTCCAGGCGGCGCAGCTGGGCCGGGACCATGGCCGCCGGCAAGCGCGCGGCCAGCTGGGTGCGCAGGGTCGCCTCATCGAGCGCCGGGGCGTCGCCCTGGACGACGTAGCAGGCCAGCAGCTCGTGCTGCCCGGGTTGCGGCTCCAGCGTGACCACCGCGCCCTGGGCGATGCCGTCGAGCGCCAGCAGGCACGCTTCCACCTCCGCCAGTTCGATGCGAAAACCGCGGATCTTCACCTGGTGGTCCTGGCGGCCCTGCAGCAGGATGCTGCCATCGGCCTGGTAGCGCGCCAGATCCCCGGTGCGATACAGGCGCTCGCCGGCACGCAGAGGGTTGTCGATGAAACGCGCCTCGGCGTTGTCGCCGCCCAGGTAGCCACGGCACAGCTGGCGCCCGGCCAGGTGCAGTTCGCCCAGCTCGCCGACGCCGGCCAGCTGGCCCTCGGCCGTGAGCACGTAGACCCGGTTGCCCGCCAGCACCTGGGCAAAACCTTGCGCCGGGGCATCGGCCTGCAGCCGTTGCACCAGCACCCCGACCGTGGCTTCGGTCGGGCCGTAGTGGTTGAACACGCGGGCGTGCGGGGCCAGCTGGTGGATACGTTCGAGCAACTGCGCACCGGGCGCCTCGCCGCCCAGCACCAGTGTCGATGGCAGGCAGGCCTGGGCGTTGTCGAGCAGCGCGGCCAGGTGCGACGGCACGATCTTCAGGCAATCGATGCCCTGCTCGCGCACGAATGCGGCAAAGGCCGCCGGGTCCTGCATCACCGCCTCATCGGCCACATGTAAGGTGGCGCCGACCTGCAAGGCACCGAACAGGCTGGTGAGGCCCAGGTCGGCCGCCACCGTGGCGCTGAAGGCGAAATGCTTGCAGGCGGCAAGGTCCAGGGCCTTTTCGGCGGCCTGCAGGTAGCCGGCCAGCTGGCCATGCTCGATGACCACGCCCTTGGGTTCGCCGGTGGAGCCGGAGGTGAACAGCACATAGGCAGTGCTGTTGGGGCGCAGCGGGCGAGCTTCGAACGCCTGGGGCGAGTTGCCGAGCTGCTCGAACAAGGCGGCATCGACTTGCACCTGCACCTCTGCCAGGCGGCACACCTGCTCGCGTCGCGCGGCAGGCCAGGCCGGGTCCAGCGGCACGTAGGCCGCGGCACATTTCCAGCACGCCAGCACGGCCGCCAGCCACTGCGCCGAACGTGGCAGCAGCAGGCCGACCACGCTGCCTTCGCCCACCCCCTGGGCTTGCAGGAGGGCCGCCAGGGTATTGGCCAACTGATCGATCTGCTGCCAGGTCCAGGAGGCAGCGGGCTCGACGACGGCCAGAGCCTGGGGCTGCTCGTGCAGCCAGCGCGCTACCCGAGCCGGCAGCAGCTCATCGGCCGTGACCGGCGCCACGTCGAGGTTGCGCGCCAAAAGCAGCTGGCGCTGCTGCTCACCGACCAGGGCCAGGCTGGCCAACGGCGTGCCTGGCGCCTGGGCGATGCTCGCCAGCAGCGTCACGTATTGCTCCAGCAGCAAGGCCGGGTTCTGCAGCCCAGCACAATGCTGCAGCAGCACTTGCGGCTGGGCCGGGTCGAGGTCGACCTGCAGCAGCAGGTCCGGCCCCATTGCCGGTGATTGCAGCCCCAGCACTTTCCAGCCACCCGGCAAGACGGGGCGCAGCGGCAACAGGCTGAAGCCGATGGCTGCAGGCTGCAGCGCTGGGGTCAGCTCGGGGGCGTAATACTCCTGCCAGGTACCGTGCTGCTCCAACTGCGCGGCCAGGTTCTGCAGCCACGTCTGTACGGGCTGAGCGGCCTGGTAGTCGATGAGCAGTGGCAGTGGCTTGTAGTAGACGCCAACGCTCTGGGCGAAGTAGTCGTAGTCCCGGCGGCTGTCATGCCCCCAGTTGACCACCTGGCTGGGCTGGCCATCCAGGCGTGCCAGCAGCAACCACCAGGCCCCTTGCAGCAAGCTTTCCAGCGCCAGGCCGAGGCCCGCCAGGCGTTGCAGCACGGTCGCGTCGAGCGCTGCACAAGTACTGGCGCGGGCACTGCCTGGGGTCATGCGCCAAGGCATCTGCTGGGCACAGGCGGCGGTGCTGTTGAGGGCACTCCAATAGGCGCGCGCAGTGGCGGCGTCTTCATCCACCAGCACCTCGTTGCGCCACTGCACGTACTGTTCGAAATCTCCCTCCTCCCCTTGCGTCCACTCGCCCTGGCAGGCGGCTGCCAGGCTCTGCGCCAGCAGCGGCAGGCTGGCTTCGTCGGCCAGCGCGGCCAGCACACCGAGCACCAGCTCGCCCCCGCCATCGGCCCGCTCGCACAACAGCAGCGCGAGCGGCGCATCGGCTTGCACATCCACGTGCTGGGCGAACCAGGCGGCACGGCCCGCCGTGTCATCCGCCGCCACCCGCGTCACCTGCGGGGCCTGGCCCTGGGCCTCGAAGAATTGGCGCAGGCCGCGATAGCCAGGGGCCTGGCCTATGCGCAGGCGCAGCGCATCGTGCTGCCCTTGCCACTGCTGCAAGGCGGCCTGCAGCAGGCCCGTGGCCGGCAGCGCGGGCAGCTGCAAGGTGATGAAGCGTGCCACCTGGTCCCTGCGCACCGGCCCGGCAGGCACGCCAAGCGCTTGCGCAGGCAGCAGCGGCAGGCCGCTGGCTTCGACGGTCATGTTCATGCTTGCTCTCCGGTACGGTTCAAGGTGAGGGTTTCGAGGTCGTCGCGGGTCATCATGTCGCCCATGGCAACCACGATCTTGCGCGGGCCCTGGAACGGGTCGCGGGCGTGGGCGGCGAGCATGTTGTCGAGCAGGATCACGTCACCGGCCTGCCAGTCGAAGCGCACCGCGCAGGCTTCGTACAGCTCGCCGATCAGCGCCATGTCGGCGTCCTCGATCGGGCTGCCATCGCCGTAGTACACCTGGCGCGGCATGCGCTCCAGGCCGTAGAGCGCCAGCAGGTCTTCGCGCACGTCGTCGTCCAGGCAGAACACGTGGTGCAGCTGCACCTGGTTGAAGAAGCTCTTCTGGCCGCTGACCGGGTGCTCGATCACCGCCGGGCAGGGCGTGCGGATCTGCAGTTCGTCGTCGGCCAGCCAGCGCCACTGGATACCTGCGGCCTGGCAACGGCGCTCGACCTCGGCGCGCGACTCGGTCTTGAAGAAGTGCTGCCAGCTCACATCGAGCTTGTCGGTGAAGGTGCGCACATACAACAGGCCCTTGTCTTCGAAACGCTGGCGCAGGCCCTCGGGCAGGCGCTGGTACATCAGCCGGCAATCGACCACCGGGGTGGCGCCGCCAATCGGCGAGGGCAGCTCGCAGAAGAACAGCTGCTTGCGCGGCCAGCGGTCCTGGTGGGCGCTCTCGTTGTGGAACAGGATCATCTTCTGCTCAGGGTAGGGCGTTGAGCGATAGGTGTTCTTGCCGCCCTCCTTCTTCGGCAGGTCGCCATACTGGCCGTACAGCCCCGGCTGCACCGCTTCGGCGAAGGCTTCGAAGTCCTGCGGGGTCTGCAGGCCGAAGCCGCGGAACAGCAAGCCGCCGTGGCTGACCAGCTTGCGCTCGACCTCGGCGCGGTTGGCCAGCACCCAGTCGGTCAGGCTCACGCCGGGGTCGATGGGCTCGACCAGCAGCGGGAAGGCCTGGCCCGGCACCATCGCCTGCTCGCGCACCACGCTGGCAGGCTGGGTGGCCGGCGCCGCGGCGCCACGCTTGAGGAAACTGCCGAGCTTGTCCTTGCGCGGCTGCGCGCTGCCAGCAGCGGGCGCCGCGACGATTTCACCGTGAACCGTCATAGTGATCTCTCTCAGTGGGATATGTGGGTTGCCCAGCACCTGGCCGAGGATGTCCAACCAGCCACGCAGCAGGGCCTGGATCCGTTCGGCCTTGAACAGCTCGGTGGCGTACTGCCAGGTGACGCGCCAGCCGGCCGCGACCGGGTCGATGAACAGCGCCATGTCGAATTTCGAATAACCGCCCGCCTGGGGCAGCACTTGCACTTGCAGGTCGGCCAGGCCGCTGTGGGCCAGGGGCATGTCGTTCATCACGAACAAAACCTGCACCAGCGGGTTCATGCCGGGATGGCGCGGGGCGCCGGCGGCTTCGACGATCAGGTCGAACGGCAGCGCCTGCTGGGCGCTGGCGTCGAGCAAGGTGCTGCGGGTGCGCGCCAGCCAGCTGGCGAAATCGAGCTGCTCGTCGAGCTGCGAGCGCAGCGGCAGCACATTGACGAAGAAGCCGATCAGCGCCTCCAGGTCGGGGTGCTCGCGGCCGGCCACGTCGGCGCCGAGCAGCAGGTCGTGCTGGCCGCTGGCGCGGTGCATCAGCAGCTGGAAGGCCGCCAGCAGCAGCATGTAGGGGGTCACCCCCAGTTGCGCGGCGCGGGCGCGCACCGCCTCGACGGTGGCTTGCGGCAGGTCGAAGTTGAGGTTTTCGCCAGCCTGGGAAGCCTGGGCCGGGCGCGGCAGGTCGGTGGGCAATGCCAGGCGGCCGCTGCTGCCCTGCAATGCGTTGCGCCACCACTGCGCCGGAGCCTGCAGCAACCCGGCCTGCTCGCACTCGGCCTGCCAGATCGCGTAGTCGGAGTACTGCAGCGCCAGCGGCTCCAGCGCCGGCGCCTGGCCCTGGGCGAAGGCGCTGTAGCTGGCGATCAGCTCGTTGACCATCAGTGCCATCGACCAGCCGTCGGAGATGATGTGGTGCATGTTCAGCAACAGCACATGGGCCTCGCCCGACAGCCGCAGCAGGCGTGCCCGCAGCAGCGGCGCCTGGTGCAGCGTAATCGGCTGGCGCACGTTGGCCAGTTGCGCTTCGAGCACACGCAACTGCTGCTCGCCGCCGCCGAGCGAGGTCAGGTCTTCGCACGGCAGCTCGACGTTCAGCGCCGGGTGGATCAGCAGCAGCGGCTCGCCTTCGTCGTCGCAGTCCACGGCGCTGCGCAGCACCTCGTGGCGTTGCACCAAGGCCTGCAACGCCTGGTGCAGGCCTTCGACCTGCAGCGGGCCGGCCAGGCGCAGGGCCAGGGGCATGCCATAGGCACCGCTGCCCTGGCTGAACTGCTCGGCGATCCACAGCCGGCGCTGGGCCAGTGACAGCGGCGCTCGGGTTTTATCACCCAGGGCGCGCAACTGCGGCCCGGCCACCGCTACCGACTGCGACTGGCGCAGGCAGTCGGCGAAGTCGCACAGGCGCGGGTGGCTGAACAGCTCGCGCACACCGATGCCGGTGTGCCCCGCACGGTGCAGCCGCGCAACCACCTGGGTGGCCAGCAACGAGTGGCCACCGGCCTCGAAGAAGTGCTCGAAGCGCCCGACCTCAGCCATGCCCAGCACTTCTGCCCAGGCCTGGGCGACTTCACGTTCGAGGGCATCGAGCGGCGCAGTGAAAGCAGCCGCGGTGTCGTCAGTGATGTCTGGCAGCGCCTTGCGATCGACCTTGCCGTTGGGGTTCAGCGGCAAGCGCTCGAGCAGTTGCAGGCGGGCCGGCACCATGTAGGCCGGCAGGCTGGCGCGCAGGTCATTGAGGATGCGCTGGCGCAGGCCATTGTCGTTGCCCGGCCCTTCGGCCGGCACCACCCACGCTGCCAGGTGCAGGTCGGCGCCCTGCCCGCGTGGCATCACCACCGCTTCGCGTACATCGGCACGGGCCAGCAGGCAGGCCTCGACCTCGCCCGGCTCGACGCGAAAGCCTCGGATCTTCACCTGGTGGTCGAGGCGGCCGAGGAACTCCAGCTCGCCATTGGCCTGCTGGCGCACCAGGTCGCCGCTGCGGTACAGGCGTCCGCCACCGACCGGGTCGAACGGGTCGGGCACGAAGCGCTCGGCGGTCAGCGCCGCCTGGCCGAAGTAGCCACGGGCCAGGCACGGGCCGCCGATGAACAGCTCACCGGCATTGCCGGCGTCCAGCAGTTGCAGGGCCGGGTCGAGCAGGTAGGCACTGCGCCCCGGCACCGGGGTGCCGATCGGCGCGTAGCCGGTGTCGATGCGGGTGTCGGCATCGGCTTGCCAGAGCAGCGGGGTAATCACCGTTTCGGTGGGGCCATAGCCGTTGACGATGCGCTGCGGGCGCACATGCGCCTGCAAGCGTTCGAAGCCTTCGCGCGGCAACGCCTCACCGGCCACGTTCAGGCAGCGCACCGGCAGTTGCCGGCCTTGCTCGCGGGCCCACTCGGCCAGCTGGCAGGCGTACTGGGTGGGGAAATAGACCACGCTGGCGCGCTCGCGCTCGATCACCTCGAAGGCCTGGGCTGCGGTCCAGATCTGCTCGCCCCGCAGGATGCAGCAGGCGCCCTGGCTCAATGGCAGAAGCCACTGCTCGGTGCCCCAGTCGAAGTTGATCGAGGCAAAGTGCACGAAGCGGTCCTGGGCGCTGACCTGGTACTGCGTGGCCATGGTCTGCAGGTGCGCGGCGATGGCGCCGTGGGTCAGGGCCACACCCTTTGGCCGGCCGGTGGAACCGGAGGTGTAGATCAGCGCCAGCAGGTTGCCGGCATGGGCGCGCGGGGCGGGGTTGCCGGCCAGTGGTGCTTGCGGCTGGTCCAGCCACAGCCAGTCGGCGGCGGCCAGTTGCAGTGGCTGGGCGGCCGCGCGCGTGGCGAGCACCAGTTTCACCGCGCTGTCGTCGAGGATGTCCTGCAGGCGCTGGCGTGGGTAGTGCGGGTCCAGCGGTACGTAGCCGGCGCCGGCCTTGAGGATCGCCAGCAGGCCGACGACCATGGCCAGGCCACGCTCGCTGCACAGCCCCACCAGGTCATCCGGGCCGACGCCGCGCTCGATCAGCTGTTGCGCCCAGGCGTTGGCCAGGCCGTTGAGCTGGCCATAGTCCAGGGTGCCGTCCTCGGCGATCAGCGCCGGGGCGTGCGGGTTGCGGACGGCCTGTGCCTCGATCTGCTGGTGCACGGCCAGCGTTGCAGCCGGGGCCTGCTGCGCTTGCCACTGCTGTTCGCAGCGCTGGCGTGTGGCGGGTGCGAGCAGCCCCAGTTCCCCGAGGCACGGGTTGCCCGGCGCGGCAATGCTCTGCAGCAGATGGCCGAACTGCGCCGCCAGGCGCTGCACGTCGGCCAGCGCGAAGGCGTCGTGGCGGAAGCGATAGTCGACCTGCAGGGCATCGCCCATGCCCACCGACAGGGTCAGTGCGTAGTGCGGTTGCTCGTGGCTTTGTGGCACACCAAAGCGCGGGCCATCGCCAGCGGCCTGCAGCACCTCGGCCACCGGGTAGTTCTCGAACGCCAGCAGGGTATCGAACAGCGCCTCGCCGGCCCTGCCGGCCCAGCGCTGGATGTCGGCCAGCGGCGTGTATTCGTGCTCGCGGATGGCCAGGTTGCTGGCCTGCAGTTGTTCGAGCCAGGCGTCCAGGCGTTGTTCAAGGCCTGGCGCAGCCACGACCGGCACGGTGTTGATGAACAGCCCCAGCTGCGCCTCGATGCCCGGCAGTTGCGAAGGCCGCCCGGCCACCGAGGCGCCCATGCACACCACGTCCTGGCGGCAGTGACGTTGCAGCAGCAACAGCCACGCCGCCTGCACCAGGGTGTTCACCGTGACCTTGCGGGCCCGGGCCGAGGCCCTGATCTGCGCCGACGCCTGGGCATCCAGGCGTTGCTGCCAGAGCCCCTGCCCTGCCGCTTCGGCATTGCGCCGCTGGTGGGCGAGCAACGATGGCGCCTGCAAGCCCTGCAACTGGGCCTGCCAGAACCGTTGGTCCTGCTGCAGGTCGCGGGCCTGCAGCCAGGCCAGGTATTGCCGTGGCTGGGCACCCGCCTGGCGCGGCTGTTCGCCGCGGTAACGCTGCATCACTTCGCCAAGCAGTTGCGCGTGGCTCCAGCCATCGAGCAGCAAGTGGTGATGGGTGTAGACCAGGTGCCAGCGCTGCTCGCCCAGGCGCACCAGGGCAATGCCCAGCAACGGCGCCTGGTCGGTCGCAGCCAGCGCCAGGCGCTGCTGCTCGGCCAGCGCCTGCAGGCGCGCTGCAGGGGCTGGCTGGTCGCGCCAGTCGTGCTGGCTGAACGGCAACTGCAACTGGCGGCGGATCACTTGCAGCGGCTGCTGCGCCCCGGCCGGCCAGTGGAAGCTGGCACGCAGGCCCGGGTGGGCATCCAGCGCCGCCTGCCAGGCGGCCAGGAAGCGCTGCGGCTGCAGCCCGTCGATGTCCAGGCGCAGCTGGTTGATGTAGTCGCCGGCCTCGGCCACATGCAGGCAGTGGAACAGCAGCCCCTGCTGCAGCGGCGACAGCGGCAGGATGTCCTCGACCTCGCCCAGGTTCAGGCCCAGCGCGGCCAGCCCGGCGCGGTCCAGGCCGCTCAGCGGGAAGTCGGACGGCGTGGCGCTGGCCACGCCCGGTTGCAGGCAGTGCTCGACCAGCGTGCGCAGCTGCTGGGCGAAATCGGCGGCCAGGGCCTCGATGGTGGCGGTGTCGTACATGGCCTGGCTGAAACCGAAGCTGATGCCCAGCTCGCCCTGGTAGACCTGCCCTTCCACGCTCAGCCAGTTGGCCAGCGGCGCGTCGTCGTCCTGGCCCTGGCCGGCGCCTTGTGGGTCGGGCTGCCACAGGGCATCGGCGTCGAACTGGCTGTCGAACTGGCCCAGGTAATTGAAGGTGACCCGCGGTTGCGCCAGGCGCGCCAGCTGCTCGCGCACCGCCGCAGGGCCCAGGTAGCGCAGCACGCCGTAGCCCAGGCCACGGGCCGGCACGGCGCGCAGCTGCTCCTTGATTGCCGCGATGCAGGCGCCAGGCTCGGCCTGCGGGCGCAGGGCGACCGGGTACAGGCTGGTGAACCAGCCCACGGTGCGGGTCAGGTCGATGTCCTCGAACAGCGCTTCACGGCCGTGCCCTTCGAGCTGCACCAGCAGTTGCGGCTGGCCGCTCCAGTGGCACACGGCGCGGGCCAGGGCCGCCAGCAGCAGGTCGTTGACCTGGGTGCGGTAGGCGCTGGGCGCCTGTTGCAGCAGGGCCTGGGTCAGGGCGGGCGGGAAGCTGATGCTGACCTTGCGCCCATCGCCGACGCGGGTGTGGGCCACCGCGCGGTCACGCGGCAGCTCCTCGCTTGCGCCCAGCGCCTGCCAGTGCTCCAGCTGGCCCATGCAGGCATCGGCGTGCCCGGCCAGGCGCTTGGCCCAGGCTTGGTAGCTGCTGGTTCTGGCCGGCAGCGGCTGGCCCAGGCAGGCCTGCTGCAAGTCTTCGAGAAGGATGCGCCAGGACACGCCATCGACCAGCAGGTGGTGGATCACCAGCAACAGCCGCTGGCTGCCATCGGCCATGGCCACCAGTACCGCCGCCAGCAACGGGCCCTGGTCGAGGTTCAGGCTGCGCTGGGCTTGCTCGCAGATAGCGGCGAGCGCTTCGTCGCTGGCCGCCTGGCGCTGCCACAGCACGGGCGCGGCTTGTGGTGCATGGGCTTGCTGCCATTGGCCCTCGGCCTGGGTGAAGCGCAAGCGCAGGGCATCGTGCTGCGCCACCACCTGCGCCAGCGCCTGCTCTAGTTGCTGTGCCTGCAGCGGCTGGCGCGGCACCAGCAGCAAGGCCTGGTTCCAGTGCTGGCGGCGCGGCATGGGGGTGTCGAAGAACTGGCGTTGCACGGGGGTGAGCAGCGCCGGCCCTTCGGCCGGGCGCTGGTCGATCTGCACGGCGCTCACGCGGCCGCAGGCCTGGGCCAGGGCGCGCAGGGTCTGGTGCTGGAACAGGTCGCGCGGGTTGAGCGCAAGGCCGGCCTGGCGGGCGCGGCTGACCACCTGGATGGCGATGATCGAATCGCCGCCCAGCTCGAAGAAGTTGTCGTCCAGGCCCACCTGGGCCACGCCCAGCACCGCGCTCCACACCTGCGCCAGCTGGCGCTCGGCATCGCTTTGCGGCGCGCTGTAGGCGGCCTGCGCGGTGGCCTCGGGTTGTGGCAGGGCCTTGCGGTCGAGCTTGCCGTTGGGGGTCAGCGGCAGGCTGTCGAGGGCCATGAAGTGGCTGGGCACCATGAACTCGGGCAGGGTCTGCAGCAGCCAGTCCTTGAGCGCGGCCTGCCAGCCTTGGGGCTGGGCGTTGAGCACCAGGTAGGCGACCAGCTGGCGGCCGTCGAGGGCCAGCACCACGCACTCGCGCACGCTGTCATGTTCGGCCAGGCGCGCCTCGATCTCGCCCAGTTCGATACGCAGGCCGCGGATCTTCACCTGGTGGTCGAAGCGGCCGAGGTATTCGATGACGCCATCGGCGCGCTGGCGCACGCGGTCGCCGGTGCGGTACAAGCGGCCACCGGCGCCGAACGGGTCGGCGACGAAGCGCTCGGCGGTCAGGCCCGGGCGGCGGTGGTAGCCGCGGGCCAGGCCGATGCCACCCAGGTACAGCTCGCCGGATACGCCCGGGGCCACCGGCTGCAGCCCGGCGTCGAGCACGTAGGTGCGCAGGTTGGCGATCGGCTGGCCGATCGGCACGCTGTCCTTGCCCTCCTCGACGCAGGTCCAGTGGGTCACGTCGATGGCCGCTTCGGTGGGGCCATAGAGGTTGTACAGGCCGGCCCCCGGCAGGCGCGCGAACACCTGGCGCTGGGCGTCCACCGGCAGCGCCTCGCCGCTGCAGACGATGCGCGTGAGGCTGCGGCAGGCCTCGACACCGGGCTCATGGATGAAGGCCTGCAGCATCGAAGGCACGAAGTGCAAGGTGGTGACGCCATGGCGCTGGATGCTGGCGATCAGGCGCTGCGGGTCGCGGTGCTCGCCGGGGGCTGCCACGGCCAGGCAGGCGCCGGTCATCAGCGGCCAGAAGAACTCCCACACCGACACGTCGAAGCTGAAGGGGGTCTTCTGCAGCACGGTGTCGCTGGCATCCAGGCCGTAGGCTTGCTGCATCCAGCACAGCCGGTTGGTCAGTGCCTGGTGGCTGTTGCCGGCGCCCTTGGGGCGGCCGGTGGAGCCGGAGGTGTAGATCACATAGGCCAGTTGATGCGCTTGCAAAGCCAGGGCCGGCGAGCTGGCGGGCAGGCCGTCGAGGGCCAGGGTATCGAGCGCCACGCATTGCACCCCGGCCGGCAGCGGCAGGCTGGCGAGCAAGGCTTGCTGGGTCAGCAGCAGGCGGATGCCGCTGTCCTCGATCATGTAGGCCAGGCGCTCCTCGGGGTATTCCGGGTCCAGCGGCACATAGGCGCCCCCGGCCTTGAGGATGGCCAGCAGGGCGACGACCATTTCGATGCTGCGCTGGGCCGAAACGCCGACCAGGGTGTCGGTGCTCACGCCCTGGCCGCGCAGGTAATGGGCCAGGCGGTTGGCGCGGGCATCGAGCTCGGCGTAGCTCAAGGTGCTGTCGGCAAAACGCAGCGCCGGGGCTTGCGGGGTGTGTTGGGCCTGGGCTTCGAACAGCTGGTGCACGCCCTGGTGCAGCGGGTAGCTGGCGGCCGTGGCATTCCATTCATGCAGTTGGGTGTGCAGGCTGGCCGGGGCCAGCATGGGCAGTTGCCACAGCGGCCGCGCCGCATCGGCCACCAGCTCGCGGAGCAAGGTGATCCAGTGCTCGGCCATGCGCTCGAGGGTGGCTGCATCGAACAGGTCGAGCGCGTAGGTGAAGGCGGCGTGCAGCACGCCGCCGCGCTCGTAGGTGTCCAGGCTGAGGTCGAACTGGGTGGTGCGGCTGCGCCATTCCAGCGCCGACAGTTCCAGGCCTGTGCCCAGGGTCACCGCCGCCAGGTCCGCTACCTGCGGCTGGTGGTTGTACATCACCTGGAACAGCGGCGCGTGGCTGAGGTTGCGCTCGACCTTCAAGGCATCGACCAGGCGCTCGAACGGCAGGTCCTGGTGCGCCTGGGCGCCCAGCACGGTCTGCCGCACGGCCTGCAGATAGCTCAGCGCATCACCTTGCGGATCGGGCTGCAGGCGCAGCACCTGGGTGTTGACGAACAGGCCGATCAGCCCTTCGATTTCGGCGCGGTTGCGGTTGGCCACCGGGCTGCCGATGCGCAGGTCGCGCTGGCCGGTGTAGCGCTGCAGCAGCACGCCGAAGGCACCGAGCAGCAGCATGAACAAGGTCAGGTTGTGGCGCGCGGCGAAGCTGCGCAGTTGCTGGGCCAGGTCGCTGTCCAGCCCCAGCTCCAGGCGTGCGCCGCTGAAACTGGGGCTGGCCGGGCGCGGGTGGTCCAGGGGCAGTTCCAGCACCGGTTGCTCGTCGCCCAGGGTGGCCTGCCAGTAGGCCAGCTGGCGCTCCAGCTCGCCGGCTTCGAGCCAGCGGCGCTGCCACAGGGCGTAGTCGACGTACTGGATCGGCAAGGCCGGCAACTGCGGCTGCGCGCCTGCGGCGAAGGCGTCGTAGCAGCGGCTGAATTCGTCGATCAATACGTTCATCGACCAGCCATCGGACACGATGTGGTGCAGGGTGAGCAGCAGCACGTGCTCCTGGTCGGCCAGTTGCAGCAGGCGGATGCGCAGCAGCGGGCCGTGCTCCAGGTCGAACGGGCCGAGCGACTCGGCTTCGACCTCGGCTTGCACCCGTGCCTCGCGGTCTGCTTCGCTCAGTGCGCGCAGGTCCAGGCGCTGGATCTGCGGCGCCGCCGGGCGGTGCACCTGGTGCAGGCGCTCGTCGGCCTGCTGCTGGAACACGCAGGTCAGCGCCTGGTGGCGCTCGAGCAGGCAAACGAACGCCTGCTGCAGGGCCGCTTCGTCCAGCGCGCCCTTGAGCCGCACTGCGCCCGGCAGGTTGTAGGCGCCGCCTTGCGGGTCGAGCTGCCACAGCACCCACATGCGCTGCTGGGCGTAGGACGGCGCCAGGCGGTCCTCGGCCGCCACCGCGGCAGGGATCGGGAACTGGGAAAAGTCGATGCCCTCGCGGGCCAGGGTCTCAAGGAACAGGCGGCGCTTGTCCAGCGGCAATTCAATGAAACGGCGGGCCAGTTGCAGGGACTTTTCGGGATTCATCGGCTTGCTTTCCGTACGAGTGAGGTACCACGGGCAGTGCCCGGCTATCCCTACGAAACGGATACACGCTGGAAAAAATTAACGCTGGCAGGTGGGGAGATCGGGGCGAGCGGGAGGCCGCGCAGGGGCGAGAGGCGGCCTGTGCGCCGCCAATGCAAGAGGGCGTTGGAGGGGGCCGCAGCGCGGCCCCGGGGGTCAGACGGCTGCCGCCAGCGCCTCGGCGAAGCGCTGGGCTACCTCATCGACTTGCGCTGCGGTGATGATCAGCGGCGGCAGGAAGCGCACCACCGCGCCGTGGCGGCCACCGAGCTCGAGAATCAGGCCGCGCTTGAGGCACTCGCGCTGCACTTTCGGCGCCAGCTCGCGGTTGGCCGGGGGGTGGCCCTGGCCATCGCGCGGGCCATTCGGGTCGACCAGCTCCACTCCCAGCATCAGGCCACGGCCGCGGATGTCGCCGAGTTGCGGGTACTGGCGCTGCAGGTTCAGCAGCTGCCCGCGCAGGCGCTGGCCCATGGCCTCGGCGTGCTCGGCCAGCCGGTGCTCGACCAGGTAGTTGATCACCGCCGAGCCCGCGGCCATGGCCATCTGGTTGCCGCGGAAGGTGCCGGCGTGGGCACCTGGCTTCCAGGTGTCGAGCCAGTCGCGGTAGACCACCACCGCCAGCGGCAGGCTGCCGCCGATGGCCTTGGACAGGGTCACCACATCCGGCACGATGCCGGCGTGCTCGAAGGCGAACATCCGCCCGGTCCGGGCGAAGCCGCTCTGGATCTCGTCGACGATCAGCGCCACCCCGGCCTGCTCGGTGATGCGCCGCACGCCTTGCAGCCAGGCGATGTCAGCAGGGATCACGCCGCCCTCCCCTTGCACCACTTCGAGGATGACCGCCGCCGGCAGCGGCACCCCGCTTTCCGGGTCGAGCAGCAGGTTTTCCAGGTAATGCAGGTTGGCCTTGACCCCGGCCTCGCCACCGAGGCCGAACGGGCAACGGTAGTCGTAGGGGTACGGCATGAACTGCACGCCGTTGGCCAGCAGCGCGCCCAGCGGCTGCTTGGGGCCGTGGCTGCCCATCAGGCTCAGCGCGCCTTGGCTCATGCCGTGATAGGCACCCTGGAAGGCCAGCACGGTGCTGCGCCCGGTGGCGCTGCGCACCAGCTTGAGCGCCGCTTCCACGGCATCGGTGCCGGTCGGGCCGCAGAACTGCACCTTGGCCTCGCGGCGCAGCGCTTCGGGCAGCACGCCGAACAGGTCCTGGACGAAGCGGTCCTTGACCGGCGTGGTCAGGTCCAGGGTGTGCAGCGGTACTTCCTCGGCCAGCACGCGCTGGATCGCCTCGATCACCACCGGGTGGTTGTGGCCCAGGGCCAGGGTGCCGGCGCCGGCCAGGCAGTCGATGAACTGGCGGCCCTCGACGTCCTCGACGTGGATGCCACGGGCGCGCTTGAGCGCCAGGGGGATGCGCCGGGGGTAGCTGCGGGCGTTGGATTCCTGTTGCTGCTGGCGTTGCAGCAGGGGCGAGTCGGTGAACTCGTACAGCGGTTGCGGCGCGCTGGCCGGCAGGGCCTGGGCAAGGCTGGAAGCGATCGGCATGGGTGAATCCTCGCAAGCAAGCGAATGTGCGGGTGGTTGTCGCTTGGGAGACGCTTGGCTGGGGGGAGGATTTAGCGCTTGGCGTGGGATTTTTGCTGGGCTGGCCCTGCCATGGGTCGGCCCGCGTTCACGGGAGGCTTGAGAAGGCCAAACCGCGGGCCTGGAGAAAGGCCGCCAGGTAGTCGATGAACGCCTGGACCTTGCGCGTCGCTCGGCGATGGCTGGGGTATACGGCAAGGATCAGCGGGCCGAAAGCGTCCGGATCGAAGCTGTACTGGTCCATTACCTGCAGTAACTGGCCGCTCTGCAGGTAGGGTTGCACGCTCCATAGCGGGCAGGCGTGCAGGCCCAGGCCCAGCAGGGTATTGGCCAGCAGCAGGTCGTAGTTGTCGCTTAGCAGGCGCGCCTGCGGTTGCGGCACGCGCATGCGCACCCCGGCCAGCGATACCCACCAGTAGCTCGGGTCCAGCGCCGGGTGGCGGTAGATCAGCCACTGGTGATGGTCGAAGGTTTGCGGGGTCACCACCGTCGGATTGGCCGCCAGGTACGCCGGGCTGGCACACAGGACGATGCGGTTTTCCCCCAAGGGTTTGACGATCAGCCCTGGCAGGTCACTTCGCCCTTCACGCAGGGCCAAGTCATAGCTGCCATCGCCAAGGTCGACGAAGGTATCGCTGAGGTCCACGCGCAGCTTGATCTGCGGGTGGGCGACAAGAAATTCTGCGCAGGCCTGATCGAGAAAGGCCCGCCCGAAGGCCAGCGGCGCGGTCAGCCTCAGGTTGCCATGCAGACCGTGCTGCAACTGGCCAATCTCCTCGCCCGCCTCATGCAGCCGCTGCAACACCTGGCGGGCGGTTTCCAGGTACAGCCGGCCAGCCTCGGTGAGCACGGTGCGCCGGGTGCTGCGCTCGAACAGCTTCGCGCCAAGGCCGGCCTCCAGGTGGCTGACCGCCTTGGTCAGTGCCGAGGGCGTCTTGCCCAACTGCTCGGCCGCGCGGCTGAAACTGCCGTGCTCGGCGGTGGCGACAAACATGTTCAGGGCGCCAAGCGTATCCATGCTGTTTTTCCTGTTTGGCAAAAAGGTTTTGCTTGCCGGCGATATTCTGCCTGCCTGCGCCATTCGTTAGTCTCGCCTGGAGTCCAATAAAAAATAAAGGCCGCCTCGATGCAACGATTTATCTCAAACGTGTTGGTGAGCGCCATGGCTTTTGCCTCAATGGAAGCCATGGCTGCACCCGATCTGCTGTTTATCAATGGCAAGGTGTTCACTGCAGTGCCGGGTCAAGCACTGGTACAGGCCGTCGCCGTGGAAAACGGCAAAATCCTCGAAGTGGGCAGCGATGCCCAGATCAAGGCACTCGCAGGTGCCTCGACCGAAGTTATCGACCTGGGCGGCAAGGTGCTGATGCCTGGCATGATCGACGGTCACAGCCATCCGATCATGGCCGCCCTCGATGGCCTGGGCTCGAACCTGCTCGACGAAGTCAAACCCTTGCCTGAACTGGAACAGTGGATCATGGCCGAGGACAAGGCCGGGCGTGCGCGTCGCGCCGACGTGATCAGCATCGCCGGCGTCAGCTCGGCCTACTGGGAGCAGGACCGGGCGCTCGGGCAGCGCTTCAACCAAGGCCGCTGGGCCGAACAGCCGCTGGTGCTGAACGGTATCGACGGGCACACCGGCTGGGCCAACCAGGCCATGCTCAAGCGCCTGAAGATCGACGCCGCTCTCGTCAAGGGCCTGCCCGAGAAGGAGCGCAACTACATTGCCCATGAGGCCAACTTCACGCCCACGGGTTACCTTGCCGAAAACGGCTGGGACCGCGTCCGCAGTCAGCTGCCCGAGCACAGCGAAGACATGATGCTGGAGGCTACCCGCCAGGCGGTGAAGATCAACCACCAATATGGCGTCACCGCCTGGATGGACGCGGCCGCCAATGCCGGTGCAGGCGACTCTTTGTTCGAACTGCGCCCGACCGAGCGCAACGTTGGCGTGCTACCGCTCTACCGCAAGCTGTCGGAGCAGGGCGAACTCAATGCCCACGTTGCCGCCCTGCTGATTGCCTACCCGAAAAGCAAGCCCGCCGAGCTCGAGGCGCTAGCCAAGGTCATGCAGCAGTTTGAAGGTGTGCCGAACCTGACGTTCCCCGGCCTGAAGGTGTTCGCCGACGGCATCCTCGAGTTCCCGGGCCAGAGCGCCGCGGTGCTTGAGCCGTACAAGAACAGCCAGAAAAAGGGTGAGCTGCTGATCGACCCGGCGAACTTCGGCAAATTGGTCGCAGCAGCAGAAAAGCACGACTGGATCGTGCATGTGCATGCCGTTGGCGACCGTGCCGTGCGTGAAGCTCTCAATGGCTTCGCCTATGCCCGCACGCTCAACCCCTCCCCGCTGCCGCACAGCATTGGCCACATTCAGCTGATCGACCCAAAGGACTTCCCGCGCTTCAGGCAGCTTGGGGTGATTGCCGACATGCAACTGCTCTGGGCCACCGCCGAGTCCTATACCGAGGAACTGGTCAAGCCCTATATCAGCGATTCCGCCTACCGCTACATGTACCCCGCCCAGTCCTTGCACAAAGCTGGCGCCGTGATTGCCGGCGGCAGCGACTGGCCGGTTTCGAGCCCCAACCCGTGGAACGCCATCGCCCAGGCCAGCACCCGCAAAGGCCCGCTGGGCGTTCTCAACAGCGGCGAAAGCATCGACCGCCAAACCATGTTCTACGCCTATACCCTCAACGCCGCCAAAGCCCTGCGCCTGGACCGGCAGATCGGCTCCCTGGCGCCCGGCAAGCAAGCTGACCTGATCGTTCTGGACCGCGATGTGTTCACGGTCAGCGACGACGAACTGTTCGACACCCAAGTGCTGAAGACCTACTTCGCGGGCAAGCAGGTCTACGCCCCCGAGTCCTGATACGACGGGTAGCAACGCCGCATCTGCCAACACCAATAAGAACAGGAAGATCCGTATGCGCACGTTACCCGCCCTGCTCATGGCTGGCCTTGTGCTGGCGCCGCTGAGCCATGTTCAGGCGTTCGAGCTGAATGACCAGTTCCGCCTCGATGTGACGCCCACGCTGGTCAGCGATTACCGCTCCAGTGGCCTTTCGCAAACCCTCGGCGACCCCGCCGCGCAGTTGAATATCGTGCTCGGCCACGCCAGCGGCCTGTACGCCGGTGTGTGGACCTCGAGTGTCGACTTCGGTCACGACACCCGCACTCGCCAGGAGATCGAGTATTACGCGGGCTACTACTGGCAAATGACCGACGACATCAGCCTGGACACGTTCTACACCAAGTACGACTACCCCCGCGAAAGCGACTTCAACCAGAGCGATGTGCAGGCTCTGCTGGATGTCTACGGGGTGCTGGTGGGAGCCAAATATGTGCGTAACGCCATGGGGCCGGAGGTCTGGGACGACGCTGAAGAGCACCTCATTCACCCCGCGGGCAAGGACGAGGACCTGGCCTCGTTCCTGATCGGCTATCGCACCCTGTTGCCGGCAGAGGTCAGTTTCGAAGCCCGCTACGAATACGTCGACTACAAGGATGAGGTGTTTTTCGCTAACGATGGCAATGGCCGCGCCAGTTACCGCAACTGGGAGATCAAGCTGAGCCGTGATCTGGTCGGGGTGACCTGGGGGCTCAGCTACGTCGATACCGACTTGTCCAAGGCCGAGTGCCAGAGCTTTACCGGTTACGACGACTTGTGCGGACCTGCCGTTGTTGCCAGTGCCAGCAAGACATTCTAGGTAGGGTGCGGGCTTGTCCCGCGCATTGGTTTGAGCTTTGGATATTGCTCAGGGCTACTGGCCCTATCGCTGGCTAGCCAGCTCCCACAGGTTCACCACAGGGCTTGATGTGGGAGCTGGCTAGCCAGCGATTGGGCCAGTACCGGCGAAGAAAATCAGTGCCCAGACCGCGCCGGCACCTGCAACATCACCCGCAAGCCATCGCTGCGGCTGTCGAACTTCAGGCTGCCCGCACAGCGCTGCACGATCGCCTGCACGATCGCCAAGCCCAACCCGCAGCCGCCACTCTGCCCATGGCGCCAGAAGCGCTCGGTCAGGTGCTGCAGGTCGCCTTCGGCAATCCCCGGCCCATGGTCGCGCACGATGAAGCCCACCTGCCCGGCATCCATCTGCACCTGCAGCTCCACTTCGCTGTCACCGCCATGACGCAAGGCGTTGTCCAGCAGGTTGCGCAAGGCCGCCACCGCCAGCGGCGCCGGCATGCCCAGGTAGATTTGCGCGGCCTCTTCAGGCAAGCGAAGGACGATGCGCCGGTTGTCGCCACCCCCGGCATCCTGCACCGCCTGCCGCGCCACCTGCTCGGCGCTGCACTGCACGCCATCCTCGAACGACAGGCTGCCCTCCACCCGCGCCAGCATCAGCAGCTGCTCCAGCGTGCGGTGCATGCGGTCGGCGCCCTGCTCGGCATGTTCCAGCGCCTGCTCGCGCACGGCGCCGTCGGTCATGCGGGCCACTTGCAAGTGGGTCTTGATTGCGGTCAGCGGGCTGCGCAGTTCGTGGGCGGCGTCGTCGGTCAGCCGGCGCTCGCGCTCCAGGGTCTGGGCGATGCGCAGGAACAGCTGGTTCTGGGTGTCGAGCAAGGGCTGCAGTTCGCTGGGCAGGCCGGACACCTGCAGCGGCTCGACGCTGTCGGCGCGCCGCCGTCGCAGCGCGTCGCGCATGCGGTTGAGTGGCTCCAGGCCTTTGCCCAGGCCGATCCACACCAGCCCCAGGCTGCCCAGCAAAGCCATCAGCACTGGCGCCGAGGCGGCCAGCAGGATGGACTGGTTGAGCGCCTCGCGCTCCATGTGGCGGTCGGCGGTGGTGATGCGCACGTCGCCGTGGTTGTAGGTGAAGGTGCGCCACAGCGCGCCGTCGATGGTCTGGTCGCGAAAGCCGCTCTGCTGGTCATCCATCGTGCCGTCGTGCTTGTGGTTGCTGGCCAGGATCTCGCCGCGCAGCGAGCTCACCTGGCAGGCCATGCCGTCGGGCACGGTGAACTGGTCGGCGGAAAAGTGCGCCTCCTCGCCCTTGGCGGTCAGCGGCTTGGGCAGCTGGTCGATCAGCCCGGCAACCATCCGCGCCGAAGCCACCAGGCGCTGGTCGAGGGAGAACATCATCTGCTGGCGCAGGTCGCGCAGCATCCACGCGGCGGCCAGCACCCAGATGATGATGAAGGCGCTGCCCAGGATCAGGCTCAGGCGTACCCGCAGGCTCATGATGCCGCGCCTCCCGGCGCCTGCGCCGGCCCCAGGCGGTAGCCCAGGCCGCGCACGGTCTCGACGATGCTGTTGCCGAGCTTGCGGCGCAGGTGGTGGATGTGAACGTTCAGGGCGTTGCTCTCGACTTCGTCGCTGAAGCCGTACACGCAGTCCTTGAGCTGCTCGCTGGACAGCACCCGGCCAGGGTTTTGCAGCAGCGCCTGGAGCAAGGCCTGCTCGCGCCGCGACAAGTCCACGGATTGGCCGGCCAGGGTGGCTTCGCAGCTGCTCGGGTCGTAGCGCAGCGGGCCATGCTCGATCACGTTCACCGCCCGCCCGGCAACCCGCCGCAGCAAGGTGTGCAGGCGCGCGGCCAGCTCGCGCAGGTCGAAGGGTTTGAGCAGGTAGTCGTCGGCGCCGGCCTGCAGGCCGTCGACCCGGTCGGTGACCGCATCGCGGGCAGTGAGCACCAGCACCGGCAGGTCGATGCCTTGCTGGCGCAGGCGGCGCAGCAGCTTGAGGCCGTCTTCGTCGGGCAGGCCGAGGTCGAGGATCATCACGTCGAACTGCGCGGCCTGGAGCATGGCCCGGGCAGCGGCGGCGTTGGCCACGCGGTCGACGGTCAGGCCCTGGGCGGTGAGGCCGGCGCAGATGCCGCTGGCGATCAGGTCGTCGTCCTCGCAGAGCAGAACGTGCATGGTCAGGAGCTCCCGGAATGGTGTGGGTGGCATTGCACTATGGAGGGATTAACTGGGGATTATGGGCCTTAATCAGCTGATGGTGTGGGAACTCATCATCGAGGACTGGCTCGGTGCAGCCCAAGACACTTATGCATGTGGAAGGGTTGAAGCAGCAGCCGAATCTGCTGGTGCTGGGGCGGCGTGAAGATTTATGACGTACAATTTGCACCCATAACATGACCACTATCCTAACCCGTTGATCCTGCTAAAAATCTCCAATGGCGGGCGAATTATTTTCGCTATTTGCGAAAAACGTGTTGACTCAGAATGAAGTCTCAGCGATAGTTCGTCTGCGGTCGGAGACTTGATCTCGCTGATGTAGGTACGGAGGTTGTTACTAACGTACCGTGGAGCCAACTGGCTCTACCCCTTGTTCTTTGGAGAGGGGTCGGGGGTGTACGCCACGACTCTATGCTCTGAGACATAGACGGCTTCGTCGAGAGCGACGAAGCCGGTGTATCAGGGGGGGGAATAGCATTGCTCGAACCCGGTTCACTTTTCTTGTTTGGTTATGCGCGAGAGACACATACACCTTCGTGTGTGTCATAACCCAAGCAGGAGCGTTAAAAATGCAAAAAAGTGAAACTAGTAATACCGCAGAGCAATGTCTGGTCAAACCGGAAAAGAAGAAAAAGTGGAACGTTTTGACAGTATTTTGGTCTTGTTTCCAGACCGTTCGGTTCTTCGTGAATCTGTTCGCCCTGGTCGACAAATACGGTCCTAAAGTCATGGCATTCTTCAAAGAATTTTCGGAATAACCTACCCTCACTGTTGTCACATACACCACAGGTGCTCAACCATGCTCAATAAAGCCCTGAAAATCATCAGAACCTTTTACGATGTTTCTCAATCTGAGCTTTCTGATAGATTAGGCATATCCAACTCGTACCTTTCAGAAATCGAGTCTGGAAAAAAACAACCTTCCATCGAGTTACTCACAAAATACAGTGATAACTTTGACATACCACTGTCTTCGATACTGTTCTTCTCGGAAAACCTGGACAATCCAAAACCATCTGACAAGATTAGAATGCACGTGGCAAAAAGGATTATGTCTATTCTAGAATGGAATCAACAAAGAAATGAGACCTCGAGCAAGTTCGGCAAAAAATCGAAAATCTTTTGAGTTTCACGCAATAAATCAATCCGCTTTATACAAAGTAACATCACCTAAAAAACTCGCAACTATTCTAAATCGCACCGAACTTACCATTAATGCACTTCTGCAAAGTGACGAAAATTATCGTGAATTCACTTTGCTGGAAGAGCACAACCCTTTTTCTCAGAAGCGAAAGAAGGCAAGGCTCGTTCAAACTCCAAACAGAGAACTACGCTCAGTTCATCAGCGGCTTCTTAAATTACTTCAAAGAATTCAATACCCTGAATATGCACACGCCGGCGTGAAGAAGCGCTCGTATCGTTCAAATGCCCAGGCTCATCAGAATTCGAAAGAGATTGCCACCTTTGACTTAACAAATTACTACGGCTCGGTTAAGTCACACCATGTATATGATTTCTTCTTGAAGCAGCTTAAATGCGCTAAAGATGTCGCAGGAATCATGACGCGGCTATCCACGCACAAGAATTGTGTCCCTACCGGAAGCCCGCTAAGTCCTTTGCTTGCACTCCACAGCTCCTTAACGATGTTTGAAGACCTTGAGAGTCTTGCAAATAAGTACGGGCTGATCTTTACATGCTATGTCGACGACTTAACCTTCTCCGGAAGTACGATTCCACCATCTCTTGAGCGAGAAGCAGTGTCTATTGCTCGACGACACGGGCATAGCATTAACAAAAGAAAAACTCGAATATTTAAAGAACATCAACCAAAGCATGTAACGGGCACCGTTATCATCAATGGGAAAATCACCGTACCATACGCTCGAATGCTAACAGTTCGCCGTCTCCAAGCTGCTATTGATGGAAAGATTGAAAGCTTCGGGTTCAACGAAATTAAGCTTCATGAGAAGTTGGCGGGCGTTCTTAACGAAGCATCCTACCTTGATCCAAAATTTCGGAGCAAGGCGTTAACAGCCCGTGCGAACCTCATCCAGACCACTGCTCCTCAGGCCGGCCCCGCATTACCTTAAGCTACAGCCCCGAACGCCCATCTCCTCAAAAGCTCCACCATGACTCTCTAGGACTGAACACCTAGAGTGAAACGCTATTCACGCCGCAATACATTGATGAAGATGCTTACAAATGCAGGTGACGCCCTAGTAACTGCATCTGGCAGAAACAAGTAGCGGATGCTGATTCAGCACAGAGCCTGGGGCGTATCGACATCTCGCAGCACACCGGCATCTTCCAACACGATCACCAAGCAACGGGACAAATGCGCCCGCACCAGCGAGCGCGCGCCTTCGTCACCGGTAAGCTGCCCAAGCTCTGGCCAGAAATCGCGACCGAACAGCACCGGATGCCCTTGTCGGCCGCCATAGCGAGGCAGCACGATGGTCGAAGCTGTGGCTACTTCTGCCAGGTGGTTCAACGAGGCCGGCGCAATCCAAGGCATGTCGCCCAACAGAATGGCCACCGCCTGCGCATCGCTGTCGATCAGCGAAGCAGCCCCAGCCGCCAGGCTATGCCCCATCCCCAACCCGGCATCCGGGCTGGCGATGATCCGACAGTCACCCGGCAGGCCAAGGTCCTCGCCGCGCTCCCCGGCACGCAGCACCACGCGCACATCGCCGAACACCGCGTAGGCGCGCTCGACGCTATGCACCAGCAAGCTGCGCCCGTCATCCAGCGTGGCCCGGCGCTTGTCGCCGCCAAAGCGCACGCTGCTGCCGGCCGCCAGCACCAGCGCCACCACACTCACAGCGATGCCCGCTCGATGCCGTTGCGCTGGCGCAGGATATCGGCGAGCACCGCCAGGGCGATCTCCGCTGGCGTCTTGCTGCCCAGGTTCAGGCCGATGGGGGCATGGATGCGAGCCAGCTCGTCGGCGCCCAGGCCGCCGATCCGGTGCAGGCGTTCGCGACGCTTGTCGGAGGTGGCGCGCGAGCCCATCACACCGATGTAGAACGCTTCGGTGCGCACGGCCTCGAGCATGGCCAGGTCGTCGATCTTCGGGTCATGGGTCAACGCCACCACCGCCGTGTCGGCATGGCAGCCGCCGTTGGCGATGAATTCCGAGGGCAGTTCTCGGCGCACTTCGATGCCGTCCAGCACCACGCCTTCGAGCACCTCATCGCGGGGGTCGCAGAGGATCACCTCGAACCCCATGCCCTTGCCGAATTCGGCGCAGTAATGGGCGACGCTGGAATACCCCGCCAGCAGCAGCCGCTGGGCAGCACCGACCCGCACGTACACTTGGCTGGCCTCACGCACCACCCGCGGCCCCTGGGCTGCATCATCGCTGAGCCGGCGAGTGCCCTGCGGCAAGCTCACCTCGCGCAGCAGCCGACGCTGGCCCTGCAAGGCGCTTTGCAGCGCACGCAAATGCGCCTGCACCTCGCAGTCGGCCGCCAGGTTTTCCACCAGCACCTCGAGCACCCCGCCGCACGGCAGGCGAATGTTCGAGCGCCGGTCGCTGGCGTCGCCATAGCGCACCACGGCCACCGGCTCGGGAAACTCGCCCAGGGCCACGCGCTCGAGGAAGTCATCCTCCACGCAGCCGCCCGACAGCGAGCCCACCCACTGCCCGCTGTCGTTCACCGCCAGCAACGAGCCCGGCGCACGGGGCGCCGAGCCGTAGGTGGCGAGCACCGTGCACAACCATACCCGCTGGCCGTTGCACGACCACTGCAACGCCTGGCGTATGACTTGCAGATCGAGATGCTGCACTTTTACTCCGCCTTCAGCTCGGCGAGCTGCTGCACGCTCAGGTCACCGGGCAGTCCACCCCAGGCCTGGCGCAGGTAGTTGACCATGTCCGTCACCTGCTGGTCGTTGAGCTTGTCGGCAAAGCCTGGCATCGGCTGCATGCGCTCGAAGCCAGTGAACTGCTGCTCACGGATGCCGTCAAGGATAGCCTTGACCAGGTTGCGCGAGTCGCCCTGGCGCAGCACCGTGTTGCCCTGCATGGCCACGGCGATGTGCGGCTTGCCTTCGCCGTCGACGCCATGGCAGCCGGCGCAGACGTTGAGGTACTGCTGGCGGCCGCGCTTGGCGCTGTCGGTCAGCTGCTCCAGTGGCACTTCCTTGATGACCTTGGCCGCCGGCGGCTGTTCGCCCAGCAGGTAGGTGGCCATGGCGGCCAGGTCGGCGTCTTCCAGGTGCTGGGTGCTGTGGTGCACCACCGGGAACATCTCGTTGAACATGCTGCCCTGGGCACTGATTCCGTGCTTGAGGAAGGTGGTCAGGTCCGGTTGGGTCCAGCCGCGCTCGGCCAGGTCCTGGGCCAGCAGGCTCGGCGCCAGGTAGCCATTGAGCAGGCCGCCGGTCAGGCGCTTGTCCTGCTGCAGCGCGCCGATCGGGTTGCGCGGGGTGTGGCACTCGCCGCAGTGGCCCATCACTTCGACCATGTACTGGCCGCGCTGCCAGGCCGGGCTTTTACCCTCGGTCGGCTGCAGCTGCACACTCTTGCCGTAGAGCATGTTCCAGCCGGACAGCCCCATGCGCACGTTGAACGGGAAGCTCAACTTGGTTTCCGGTGCCGGGCGGTTGATCGGCGGCTGGGTCATCAGGTACGCCAGGATGGCGTCGGAATCTTCCCGGCTGATCAGGTGGTACGAGGTGTACGGCATGGCCGGGTAGAGGTTGGCGCCGTCCTTGCGCTTGCCTTCGGTCACGGCGGCGAAGAACTCGTCGGCGCTGTAGTTGCCGATGCCGTACTGCTTGTCCGGGGTGATGTTGCTGCCGTAGATGGTGCCGAACGGCGAATGGATCGGCAGGCCGCCGGCAAATGGCGCGCCACCCTCGGCGGTGTGGCAGGCCATGCAGTCGGCGGCGCGGGCAAGGTATTCACCACGCTTGACCTGCGCGTCATCGGACGCCTGTGCAGCCAGCGAAACGGCAAGGCCGAGCGCCAGCGCCAGGCCGGAACGTACGAAACCCATGCTCAACCCTCCTTGACCAGGCCAAGATCATTGAGCACGGTCCGCGTGGCGTCGTAATAACGCACGTAACCGGTGCAGCGGCAGATGTGGTGGCCAAGGCTGGCCTCGATGCTGTCCTCCACTTCGCTCTTTTTCAGGGGCTGGCGCTGGGCCTTTTCCACCAGCACGGTGGCGGCGTTGACGAAGCCCGGTGCGCAGTAGCTGCACTGGAAGGCGAACAGGTCGACGAACTTCTGCTGGATCGGGTTCAGCGTCACATTGCCGGCCTCGTCCTGCTTGGCGTGGCCTTCGATGGTGCGCACTTTCTTGCCGGCGAAGTAGTGGGCGCCGGTGATGCAGGTGCGCACTTCCTCGCTGGTGCCGTCGGGGTTGTCGACGATCACCACGCAGGCATGGCAGATGCCCTGGCCGCAGCCCAGGCGCGAACCGGTGAGGTTCTGGTGCTCGTGCAGGTAGTCGATCATCGCCAAGTCATCGGGGACCTCGACCGGGCCGACCGGTTGACCGTTGAGGGTCAGTTGAAGCGAACGGTTAGCCATTGAGGGCCTCCTTGATACGGGCTGGAGTAATCGGAAGATCGCGTACACGTTTGCCAATGGCGTGGGCCACGGCGTTGCCGATGGCACCGACCACCGGGATCATCACCACCTCGGCGATGCCTTTGGAGGGGTCGGTGGGCGACAGCGGCGGCAGGATTTCGGACGTCTGCTGCCACACCGCGACGTCTTTGGCATGCGGTAGGCGATACCGGTTGAAGTTCCAGTCACCCTCCCCTGGGCCACCTTCGTACAGGGGCATTTCTTCGGTCAGGGCATGGCCGATACCCATGGCGATACCGCCTTCGAGCTGGCCCTTGACCAGTTCGGGCACCAGCACGCGGCCGCACTCGACCCAGCTGTGGTGGTTGAGCACCTGCACTTCGCGGGTGCCTTTGTTCACTTTCACTTCGACGATGGTCGCCACCGGGCTGTAGTAGGTGACCATGGCGTTGTTCAGCTGGGTGGCCGGGTAGCCGGGGTTCTGCCGGTCGAGCAGGTGGTAGCCATTGCTGGTCATCTGCGCTTTCTTGGCATTGACCGCGCCGTCACCGTATTTCACCGCCATGGCATCGAGCGGGAAGCGCTCGCGCACGCCGTCGATGACGAAGTCGGCCTCGGCCCAGCTCCAGCGGTTGAAGCCGTGCACGCTGACGCCGGTCACCAGGCCCATTTCGTGGGCCTTTTTCGCCAGTTCGGCGAACGGGATCGGCGCCAGGCCGTTGCCGGTCAGCTCGCCGTTGACCCACACCGCGTTCTCACGGCGCACCACCAGCGGGTTGGCCTGGCCGCCGAACGGGCCTTTGCTCCACAGCGCCATGGCGGCAGGCCACAGGCCGTGGTTGAACAGCGCGCGCGCAGCTTCGCGGGTGGCGTGGCTGAAGTAGAAGGCCGAGTTGGTCGCCGACGAAGGCGAGGCCAGCTTGCCGACCCAGCGCGGGTTGCGCAGCGCGGCGTCCTGCTCGGCCTGGCTGATCAGGTACGGGTTGCCGCTGGTGCTCAGCTGCAGCTCCGGCCATTCGGTGACGGCGGTGGTCACCTCATCGGCCGAGCGGCCAAGGAAGTCGCTGACCACCAGGGCTTGCGAGGTGGACATGCCAGTGCCCAGCTCTGTGCCGATGTGGCGCAGGCTGATGCGGCCATCGGCGCTGAACTCGATGCTGGCCATCGGCGCTTCGGAACCGGTGCCGAAGTCTTTCTGGCAGATGGCGAAGCCTACGCCGTACCAGTGGTCCGGGTCCTTGGCGTCCATCGCCTGCTTACGCGCATCGCGGTTGCGCCACCACTCGTGGGCGGCGGCCTTGTCGAGGATCTCGTGCAGGCGCAGGGCACCGGCCGGGACTGCGCCCTGGGTGTTCTTCATGCCCGACTTCAGCGCGTTGGCGCGGCGCAGCTCGATGGCATCGACGCCCAGACGGCCGGCGATCTCGTCGACCATCATCTCGGTGGCGGCCATGGTCTGCAGGGTGCCGTAGCCGCGCATGGAGCCGGCCTCGACGCCCCGCGAGTAGTAGGCGGTCACCGACAGGTCGTTCTGCGGCATGTAGTAGATCGACTGGGCCGCCGTGGCGCCCACCGCCGCCACCGACGGGCTGTAGTTGATGCGGCCACCGCCGTCACAGCTCATGTCGGCGCGGAAGATCTTGAAGCTGTTGTCCTTCTTGTCCACGGCCAGCTGGTAGCGGATGTCGAAGGCGTGGCGCTTGATGCCGCTCTGGAACTGCTCGTAGCGGTCGTTGGCCAGGCGGATCGGCACACCGGCGCCATACAGCGCGGCGACCGCGGCGTAGAACACGAAGATGTTGTTGTCCTTGGAGCCATAGCCCACGGTGTAGCCCGGGTGCATGTTCAGGTGCTGCAGGGCGAAGCGCGACGGCTTGATCATGTGCACGCATTCCTGCGCCACTTCGAACGGGCACTGGGTGGCGACCACGAAGTGCAGCGTGCCGCTGGCCGGGTCGTACCAGCCGTTGCCGTTGTCTGGTTCGAGCGCCGCCGGCTCGATCGACGGGGTCTTGTAGCGTTCGTCGAACACCAGCCAGTCCTGCGGCGGGTTGTCCAGCTGCTCGCCCATGCGCTTGGCGTAGAACAGGCCCTGCTCGGTCAGGTCGCCGTGCTGGTTGGGCTGTTTGGACCATACCGGTTTGCGGTTGAGGATGGTCGGGAACAGCATGGAATTCTTCAGGCTGGAGAACTCGTCGTCCTCGAACGGCGTGGCGCCGCCCACGCGCACGAAGCGGAAGCTGCCGTAGGGGTCGCCCTGGTACAGCGGCGCCTGGGCGCCATAGCGGATCGCCTTGTCGTTGAACTGCAGCTTGCGCTTGGCCTGGCGGTAGCGCTCGAAGTCGTGCCAGATCAGGATCGCCACCGGGTGGCCGATGAACATCGGCACCTTGCCGGGCGGCAGCAGCGGGTCGGGCGAGTGGGCTTCGGGCCAGGCGATGCCGTCCTTTTGCAGGTCGGCGGCGGTGACGATGCGGTCCGGCTGCAGGTCGGCGCCCAGCCACTCGAGGTCGTAGCCTGCGTAGATGCGGTCGGCCTTGGTGATCTTCAGCAACATCGCGTGGCCTTGCTGGGCGGGCCAGCCGGGCATGTCCTTGGAGCGGATGTCGCGGGCGAAGACCTTGTTGCCGCACACCTTGGACAGGGCGTCGTTACGGAAGCGCGCCTTGCCATCGTGGTTCATCCACTTTTGCGGCGAGGTGGTGACGCGGTCTTCCATCAGGGCGGCGAACGCCTGGCTGCCCAGGGGTGCCAGGGTCACGCCGACGCCGGCGATCAACCCACCTTGCAGGAAGGAGCGCCGGGAAATATCACGGTTGGACATGCTTGATCCTCTGGGCAGAGACGAGGGTCTGCCCATCTTTTGATTCTAGGTGCTGGAAAACTGGGAGGGGGGGGAAAGCCTGGAAGCTGACTGCAAAGTCAGATTTATATCAGGAAAATCACTTGGAGGCAAAGTCAAGCGGACAGTATGTCGCGGTGTGTCCGAATTGCCGGAAGCCTCTGTAGGCCGTGGGTTAACCTTGGGTTAATCGACCCACGCCAGCATGGCCCCACTTCACGTACTGCCAAGGCGAAGACATGCGCGTTTTCCTGCTCTTCCTGACATTGCTGCTGGCCGGCCCACTGCACGCCAACCCTTTCGACGTCAAACCCGACTTCCTACCGGTAAACCAGGCCTTCGTGCTGACCCACGACCGCCAGGCCGACGGGCAGATGCGCCTGTTCTTCCAGATCAAGCAGGGCTATTACCTGTACCAGAAGCGCCTGAAGTTCGACGGCCTGCCCGCCGACCAGCACCCGCAGTTGCCGGCCGCGCTTAACCACCACGACGAATTCTTCGGCGACAGCGCGGTGTACCGCGACCAGCTCGAACTGCTGCTGCCTGCCAATGCCCAGGGCCAATTGCGCCTGGGCTGGCAAGGCTGCGCTGACGCAGGCTTGTGCTACCCGCCACAGACCACGGTGATCGACCTGGGTGGCAGCGCCGCGCCCGCCGCCGACCAGGCCAGCGACCAGGCCCTGGCCAGCGGCCTGCAAAGCGCCAGCCTGGGCTGGAGCCTGCTGGCCTTCTTCGGCCTCGGCCTGCTGCTGGCCTTCACCCCCTGCTCGCTGCCGATGCTGCCGATTCTGGCCGGCATCGTACTGGGCAATGGCGCCAGCGCCCGGCGCGGCTGGGTGCTGGCGGGCGTCTATGTATTGAGCATGGCACTGGTGTACGCAGCGCTCGGCGTGGTGGCCGCACTGCTCGGCGCGAGCCTGCAGGCCTGGCTGCAACAGCCATGGTTGCTGGGCAGCCTGGCGGCGCTGTTCGTGCTGCTGGCGCTGCCGATGTTCGGCGCCTTCGAGCTGCAACTGCCTGCGGCCCTGCGCGACCGCCTGGACCGCGCCGGGCAAGGCACCCAGGGCGGCAGCCTGGTGGGCGCGGCACTGCTCGGTGCGCTGTCGGGCCTGCTGATGGGCCCGTGCATGACCGCGCCGCTGGCCGGTGCGCTGCTGTACATCGCCCAAAGCGGTGATGTGCTGCAGGGCGCGCTGGTGCTGTTCACCCTGGGCCTGGGCATGGGCGTGCCGCTGCTGTTGCTGGTGACCCTGGGCAACCGCTACCTGCCGCGCCCGGGTGCGTGGATGAACCGGGTAAAAGGCGTGTTCGGCTTCGTGTTCCTGGCCATGGCCCTGTACACCGTGCGCGGCCTGCTCGGTGCCCCGCTGCTGCTGGCCTTGAGCGGCGCCTGGCTGATTGCCCTGGGCTGGGCGGCGTGGCCTGCGCTGCAGCGCCTGCCCGCACTGCGCGCGGTGCCGTTGCTGGGTGCGCTGTGGGGTGGCCTGCTGCTGGTGGGCGCGGCGGCCGGTGGCGATGACCTGTGGCAGCCGCTGCGCCCGTTCACCGGTGGCGGCGCCCCGGTTGCCGCGCAGCACGGCGAAGATGCCTTCGTCACGGTCAGCAGCCCGCAAGCCCTGCAGCGCGAGCTGGATGCGGCCAAGGCCCGTGGCCAGTGGGTGATGCTGGACTACTATGCCGACTGGTGCGTGTCGTGCAAGGTCATGGAAAAACAGGTGTTCAGCCGCAGCGACGTGCAGGCCAGCCTGACCGGCGTGCACCTGCTGCGCCTGGACGTGACCGCCGACGCGCCGGCCAGCCGCGAGCTGCTGCAACGCTACCAGGTACCGGGCCCGCCCAGCATCCTCTGGCTCGGCCCGGAAGGCGAAGAACGCCGCGCCCGGCGCATCACCGGTGAGGTGGACGCCGCCGGCTTCCTGCAACACTGGACCCAGACCAGGAGCCAAGGTTGATGCTGACCGTCACATTGGGGCCATTGACCATGGCCCTCAACCACCTGCTGATGCTTGCCGCCCTGGGCGTGGCCTGCCTGGTCGGCTGGTGGGCCGCGCGACGCGGCGGCGAAAGCCCGGAGTCGGCGCTGTTCAACCTGTTCCTGATCGGCCTGCTCAGCGCCCGCCTGGGCTTCGTGCTGGCCTACTGGCCGATGTACCAGGATGACCTGCTGCAGGTCATCGATATCCGCGATGGCGGCTTCTTGCTCTGGTCCGGCCTGCTCGGCCTGGTGCTCGCCACCCTCTGGCAAGGCTGGCGCCACCCTGGGCTGCGCCGGCCACTGGCCTGGGCCCTGTTCAGCGGCGCGCTGTTCTGGGGCCTGACCAGCCTGGGCAGCCACCTGTACAGCAAGGGCACCCAACTGCCCGAGCTGAGCCTGCGCAATGCCAATGGCCAGTCGGTGGCCTTGCACAGCTACCGCGGCAAGCCGCTGGTGATCAATATCTGGGCCACCTGGTGCCCGCCGTGCCGGCGCGAGATGCCGGTGCTGCAGCAGGCCCAGGGTGAATACCCCCATGTGACGTTCCTGTTCGTCAACCAGGGCGAGACGCCGGAAAACGTCAGCACCTTCCTCGCCACCACCGGCCTGAGCCTGACCCATGTGCTGTTCGACGGCACCGGCGTGCTGGCCCAGCGGGTCGGCTCGATGGCCCTGCCCACCACCTTGTTCTACGACGCCGACGGCCGCCTGATCGGCAGCCACCTCGGCGAGCTGTCGCGGGCCAGCCTGCGCCATGCCCTGGAACCTTTCCAGCGGGCCGCCGCGCCCGCCCCTGCCGCACAAGGAAACTGACATGCGATTGACTGCACTGCTGCCCCTCTCCCTGGCCCTGCTGGCCGCCCCGCTGGTACAGGCCGAGGAGCTGCCGAAGGCGATCCAGCAACTGCAAGCCAAGGGCGCCGTGATCAAGGGCAGCTTCGATGCCCCCGACGGCCTGCGCGGCTACGCCGCCGAGTACCAGAACAACGGCATCGCCCTGTACCTGACGCCCGATGGCAAGCACGTGCTGGTCGGCAGCCTGTTCGACGAGCAGGGCAAGGACATGACTGCCGAGCCGCTGGAGAAGCTGGTGTACGGGCCGATGTCCAAGGCCATCTGGGCCAAGCTGGAAAAGACCCACTGGATTGCCGACGGCAAGGCCGATGCACCGCGCAAGGTGTACCTCTTCAGCGACCCGAACTGCCCGTACTGCAACATGTTCTGGCAACAGGCCCGGCCGTGGGTGGAGTCGGGCAAGGTGCAGCTGCGGCACATCATGGTCGGCATCATTCGCGAGGACAGCCCGGGCAAGTCGGCAGCCTTGCTGGCAGCGAAGGACCCGGCCAAGGCGCTGGAGCAGCATGAGAAGGCCGGCAAGGCGAGCGCCTTGAAGGCGCTGGAGCAGGTGCCGGAGGCGGTGCAGAAGCAGCTTGAAGCCAACATGGCGTTGATGGACGAGATGGGGTTGCAGGCGACGCCGGCGATTTTCTATCAGGATGAGCAGGGCAATCTGCAGAGCCAGCAAGGGGCACCGCGGCCGGAGCTGCTGGGGCAGATTCTCGGCAAGCGCTGAGGGTTCGGGCGTTTGTACCGGCCTATCGCAGGCCTTGAGTTTTGCGGTGCGGCGCAAATCGAGCGCCGCCCGCGCGGCGCATCGCGGATAAATCCGCTTGTATGGTGATACTCGAAGGGGTGGTGGGACGACAAAGCCGATTCTGACTGTTAGCCGCAGTACAGACCGTGGGAGACCTCGCCCCACCCCT